>CANQPW010000006.1 GCA_947625855.1 uncultured Clostridia bacterium
ATTTGGGTAACCATATACCATAATAGCTACACCTTGTGCTGACAATTGTTTATAATATGACATTGTTCCACTTGGTAATGTTCTACCATAGTCTACACAATATGCTGTATCTCCACCTAATGTAGAATTACTAAAGAATACATTTTTTTGGTAATATACATCTGTGGCTGGAGTTACAAGCCCTGGACAATAGAACTGTAATTGCGTTGCTGATGCTCTTAACATAAACGGACTTAATTGTAAAGACATTAAAGTAATAAGTAGGAATATACTTACTACTTTTAACTTTATATTTTTTATTTCCTTTATTCTACTTAAAATTTTCATTTTAATACCTCCTAAATATTATATATGAAAATATTTTTACTAATTTGTTAACATATATTTTTATTTGATTTTTATGCTAAAATTAAGTTTATTTTTTTAAATATATGTTATTTAAAACCCTATTATTATTATACCATAGTAGACATAAAATGTCAACTTTTTACAAGGCTTTTTCCTTATTTTTAGCCAAAAAGAGATAAATTTATTAAAAATTTATCTCTTTATGTTAACAATATACTTCTTTTTACATTTTCATCGATATAGAGTTCCCTGATTCATAACACTTCATGGCCTTATTAAATACTAGAATTGCTGCTGCTAAATATAGTATTCCAACAGCTATTATAATAAATGAAAATCTAAAATCTAAACTATAAAAAATCTTAATTGGTAGAAAAGATATATATCCTGCTGGTACAACAGTATATAATATTAATTTTATACCTTTACTAAAAATTGATTCTGGATAGTTTGAAAATGTAGTAAGTAATGTATCTTTGTACTTATTTGCTATATTTTCAGTATCTTTTAACCAAACCGAAATAGCTCTAAGTATAATTTCTGTTGATACATAAAATACACTTCCAAATATCCCTGATATTATAATTATTAATAACTTAATAATATTATATTTTGAAGCAACAATCCCTATAACAAGTCCATAAATTAAATCACCACATGCTGAAAAATAACATTTCGATGTAATCACATTTAAAATAGGGTTTTTAGGTTGTAACATAAAACTGTCCATCTGTCCTGTAATTATATATGTATTAAGTTGTGTAACTCCACCAAAAAAGAAATATGTCACACCATATGATATTACAGGAATTGACCAAAGAAGTAATATATAATCAAATTCTAAATCTTGTAGTTTGCCATCATTTATATTAAATACTACACTCCAAAATACTAAAAAGAATCCATTGTTTATAAACATAAATACTGCTTGAATTAAAAAGCTTACTTTATACTCCATAGCAGACATAATACTTACTTTTAATGCTTGAATAAAGAAATTAAAGTTTTGTTTAACCACCGTTAACATTTATGTTCTTTACTCCTTTCATACTTAATAGATTTAGTATAGTAAAAATAACAATTAAAGATAAAACTTGACACATAATTAAATTTATTGATCCTCTCACATCAAAATGGATTAAGATTTTACATGGTGTATATATCGTATAAGTAGTTGGTAAAAATGATAATATATTTTTTACAGTTTGTGGGAAAAACTCAAGAGGTGTAAATACAAGTAATAATAACGCTTTTGATACTATTAAATAAAAAGAATCGTTTTCTTCAGTGATAAAAGCTAACATACCAATTATTGCTTGAAATAATATGAGTAAAATTATAGAAAAAATAACAGAAATAAAAAACAGAATAAATTGTATAAAAGTAATTTTTAATGGTCCTGCCATTAACAAGCCTAATATAATTGCACTCACACAATTTACGAAAAAATTTATAATGCAAGTTAATTCCTCTGATAAAATGTATTTTAAAATACTTACAGGTTTAGTTAACATATTTGCAATTTCTCCACTTTTTATCATATCTGATATTTTTTTATATCTCTTACCATTTACCATATATAATAAAGTTTCTCCAATTATAATGTACCAGATAAGTTCTGGCCTTGAATATCCTAAAATATTTTTGTTCTTTAAAATAAAGTCCCAAAGTTCATTAAAAATAAAAATATGAATTGTAAACGAAAATAATGTAAAGAGATAATTAGCCTTAAAATTAATTTGTGTTTTTAAATTAAATTTAAAAATCTCGAAATATTTTCTCATACTATTTTCCTTTCTTCATAGATTTTTTTAATAATTTCCTCCATTGGTGTAGAAACAATTTGTATATCAGATATATTTCCAAAAGATGAAAAATATGTAAGTGCATCCCCTATATTTTCTTTACTGGTATCAATTTCAGAAACAATTTTATTTTCAAAAGCATTTACAATACTATACTTGGGAGTTATTATATTTCCTACTTTTTTACTATAATATATTTGTATCTGCTTTTTATTCAAATAAGTTTCTTTTAAATGTTCAATACTACTATCATTTACAATGACACCATTATTTATAACAATTATTCTATTGCATAATGCTTCAACATCACTTACATCATGACTGGTTAAAAATATCGTTGTATTCTTTTCTTGATTTAATTTTAATATAATCTCTCTTATTCTTACTTTTGCAACAATATCCAGTCCAATTGTGGGTTCATCTAAGAATATTATATCCGGAGAATGCAATATACTTCCTGCAATCTCACAAATCATTCTTTGTCCTAAAGAAAGTTTCCTTACTGTTTTGTCTAATAAATGTTCAATTTTAAATAATTCTGCTATTTCAGAAATTCTTAAGTCTATTTCTTGTTTTGGCATATCATATATGCTTCCAAGTAATCTTAAACTATCAATTACACTAAGATGCATATATAATTGCGATTTTTGTCCAAACATACAGCCAATGTTATATGCTAATTTTTTTCTATCTGTGCTTGGATTTAATCCATCAATTTCTATATTTCCAGAAGTTGGATGAATAATTCCAGTAAGCATTTTAATTGTTGTAGATTTTCCTGCACCGTTTGGGCCAATAAAAGCTACTATTTCTCCTTTTTCAATTTTAAAACTTACATTTTGCACTGCATGTAATACTTCATTTTCTTTTTTAAATAAACCTAATTTCTTACTTACTTTAAAATCTTTGCTTAAATTTTGAACATTAATCATCATTTCTTTTTGTCCTTTCCTTTCTTTTTTATTTTTTGTTTTTGTTTTTTTTGTTTTTGTTTTTTTTGTTTTTGTTTTTGCTTTTTATTTTAGAATATTCTTTTATTTATATAATTATATAAATAAAAAAAGATATTCTCATAAAAAGATTCTCGTTTAGAGACTCCTTTTATGAAAATATCTTCATTACGTGTACCTATTAAAATAGGTTTGTGCAGCTCACATAAATGCTTATGCACACTCTCTATATAAATTTATTATAGCATTAAGCTAAACTTATGTCAACGTTTTTTGTAAATTTTTTTATTTTTTTGTTGATTTATTGTCTCTTTTGTACTATAATGTTTTAAAATTAAATATGGTGCTAACTATAATTATCTCTTAGCTATTTACTTCAAAAATTAAAGGAGGCAATATGGCAGAAACAAAAATTCAAAATTCAAAAATCTCAACACTAGATTATTTTTACTATTATATTAAGGGATTTGCAATAGCTATTGAATACAAATATACTATTATAGCTTTAGCACTCGCATATAAATATTATGAAAAATTAAAAACTTCTAGATTTACTTACGTTTTAATTGATGCTTATGATTTAATAATGTCATCTAAACTTCTTCATACAAATGAATCACTTGATTATAACTGTGCATACACAATAATTCAAGATATAATAGAGGAGTATGAAAAAGCAGATAATTTAAGAGATTTTGCAAATAAGTATTCATTTTCTGGAGAAAATATTGAAGCAATTGAAACTATACGAAATAAAGATAATTATGACTTTGAAATAGAAAATAACACTTTAAAAGATATTACAAAAAACAAAGTCATGCCTCATTTCTTTCCATATAGCGGTGTAGATGAGATTTATTCTTTTATAGAAGAATATGCAACTTTAAATAATTTTAAAAATACCCTTATAGCACTTAAAGTAGCAAAAAAATTACATGAAGGTCAGTTTAGAAAAGGCGGTCAACCATATATAATTCATCCATTATATATAACTTTAAAAATTATATATTCTGAAACTGATGATGACATTACCTGTGCTGCCTCTTTACTTCATGATGTTATCGAAGATATTGATGATATGCGCAAATGTAATGGTTCTGTTCTTGTTACAGAGTATGGACTTGACAAAGAAGTATTACGGATTGTCCGACTTCTTACTAAACCTAAAGATTACAAAATAACTGATCCTAATGAAATAAATTATTATAAAGGGATAAAATCAGATATACGAGCATCTAATATAAAACTTAATGATAGAACTGATAATCTTAGTACAATAGAAGTGTTTAAGCTTGAAAAGATGATATCTTATGTGAAAGAGACAAAGGATTTAGTTTATCCTTTATTCTCACTTAAGAATTATTATCCTGAATATTCTCAAGCTTTTACCGCATTAAAATATGTAATTAGATCTAATTGTGAAATAATAGAAGCTATCCTTAAGCAAACACCAACAAGCCTTGACTTTACCGGATATCAAAGATCTCTTTTCTTTTTAAAGGGTTATACCAAAGGAAAAGATATGCCTAACACTTTAAAAGCAATTTCCATTGCCTGCAAATTGCATGAAGGTCAATTTAGAAGTGTTGGTGATCCTTTTATTATCCATCCTTTACGTGTTGCTTCTTATCTTATAAATTTAAAAATAAATGATGATGCAACTTGTGCTGCTGCACTTCTCCATGAAGTATTTAAAAAATGTAATGTAAATGATGGTGGTGATTTTATAACTCAAAAATATGAATTATCACCAGAAGTGTTTAAGCTTGTAAAATTAGTATCTAAACCTGATAATATGACAAATGAAGAATATTATTATAATATAAGTCAAAATCCTAAAGCCCTTTTAATAAAACTTTCTAATAGGGCAAATACTTGTACTATATTAAATACCTATGAGCAAAAAGATATAGATAATTATATCTCAGAATGTATTAATTTTATTTATCCACTTTGTGATTATGGCACAGAGCGATATAAAGAGTTTTCTCATCAAATTAATATTATGCGCTCTCATATATATCAAATATCTAACATTGTCTCTTTCTTAACACATCTAAAAAAGTAAATAAAGGCGACTTTAAAAAGTCGCCTTTATTATTTATTCATCATCATCAAGTAATGTTTCAACATCATCAACATTTGGATGTTCTATTGTTTCTTTTCTCTTTTTTTCTGCAATTGCTTTATCTTTTCTTATTTGTCCTTCAATCTTAGAAACTAAATCATCCATGACAGTGTATAAATCTTCTGTGTCTTCTTCAGCCATATAAGTACGTGATTTATACTCAATTCTAATATCAACATGATTTTTTCCCTTTACTGAGTCTGTAAATGTTACGTGACAGATTGTGTCTTCATCAAAGAATTTAGCAAGCTTTTCAACTTTCTTTTCTACGTAGCTCCTTATTCCGTCTGTTACTTCAATACGAAGTCCTGTTAAATCTAATTTCATAGCATAATCACCTCACACTTATATTATACACTATTTTGAATATTTTTCAAGCAAGAATAACCTTTTTGAATGAATTTTAGCAAAATCACACAATTGTTATAACAAATCAAACATATCCATCTGTTCTGACCTTGGCATTCCATCTAAAACACCTGCAAGTTGCAAAGTTTCTACTGCAACTTTTCCAATTTTAGATTTCATTTGCATATCCTCTATTGATGTAAATCTTCCTGCCTCTCTTGCTTTAACTAATTTATCTGCATCAACTTCACCAAAACCTGTTAGTGCAGATAAAGGTGGTCTTATACCATCATCTTCTACTAAAAATTTAGTTGCATGAGATTTGTATAAATCTACTGGTAAAAAGCTTATTCCTCTTTCATTCATTTCAAGTACTAATTCAAGTATTGGATACATATTTTTATCTTTTTGTTGTGCAGAATTTCCAAGTGTATCTATTTCCTTCATTTTTGCAAGTACTCTTTCTTTTCCATAAAGCATTATATCGCCATCAAACTCATCTGCTCTAATAGACATATATGCAGAATAATATGCCTTTGGAATGTGTACTTTAAACCAAGCAATTCTAAATGCGTTAGTAACATATGCAGCAGCATGGGCTTTTGGAAACATATATTTTATCTTAAAGCATGAATCTATATACCAATCTGGTACATCATGTTTTTTCATTTCCTCAACCATTTCTGGTGTTAATTTTTTGGAAGCTTTTCCTTTTCTTACAATTTCCATTATTTTAAATGCAAGTCCTGGTTCCAAACCTTTATTTATCAAATATATCATTATATCGTCACGTGTACAAATTGCTTCACTTAATGTTACTATTCCATCTTCTATTAAAGTTTGAGCATTGTTTAACCAAACATCAGTACCATGTGAAAGACCAGATATACGTATTAATTCTTCAAAAGTTGTAGGCTTAGTATCAACTAGCATTCCTCTTACAAATTTTGTTCCAAATTCAGGTACACCATATGTTCCAACCTCTGATTTTATCTGCTCTGGTGTTACACTTAAAGGCTCTGTTGATGAGAATATTCCCATTGTATCTTTATCATCTAATGGTATTTTTGTAGGATCAACTCCTGTTATATCTTGAAGCATACGTATAACTGTTGGATCATCATGACCTAGTATATCAAGTTTTAATAAATTTTTATCTATTGAGTGATAATCAAAATGTGTTGTTACTATGTCTGAATATGGATCATCTGCTGGATGTTGAACAGGGCAAAACTCATATATTGTTCTTCCTTTTGGTACAACTATAATTCCTCCTGGATGCTGTCCTGTTGTTCTTTTTATTCCAGTACATCCCTTTGATAATCTATTTATTTCAGCAGTTGGTACACTCTTTCCTCTTTCTTCAAAATAATTTTTTACAAAACCATATGCTGTTTTTTCTGCTACTGTACCAATAGTACCTGCTTTATATGTTGTTCCTGTTCCAAATATAACCTCTGTATATTTATGTGCTTTTGCCTGATATTCTCCAGAGAAATTAAGGTCTATATCAGGCTCTTTATCTCCTTTAAAGCCAAGGAATGTTTCAAAAGGTATATCCATTCCATCTTTTTCTAAATCTGTTCCACAAACAGGACATTTTTTATCAGGCAAATCAAATCCATTAGCATATCCATAATCTGTGAAATCAGAATATTTACAATTTGGACATCTATAATGTGCCTTTAGTGAATTTACCTCTGTAATACCAGTCATATATGCAGCAAGAGATGAACCAACAGAACCTCTTGAACCAACTATATATCCATGGTCATTTGAGTCCCAAACAAGTCTTTGTGCTATTATATACATAACTGAATATCCATTAGAAATTATTGAATTTAATTCTTTTTCTAGTCTTTCTTCAACTATTGCTGGTAGTTTTTCACCATACAATTTATGTGCTTTTTCCATAGCTATATTTCTTATATCCTCTTCACATCCATCAATGTGAGGTGGACATTTTTCATCAGATATAGGGCTAATTCTATCGCACCAATCTGCAACTAAATTTGTATTTGTAACTACTATTTCATAAGCTTTTTCTTTTGATAAATAATCAAATTCTTTTAGCATTTCATCTGTTGTTCTAAAATATAATGGTGCTTGCATATCTGCATCATCAAATCCTTGACCAGCTTGAATAATTCTTCTATAAATTTCATCTTCTGGATTCATAAAATGAACATCACAAGTTCCAACAACAGGTTTTTTTAGTTTTTCTCCAAGATTTACAATATCAATATTTATATCTATTAAATCTTGATGTGTAAGTTTTATATATTTTGGTTCTTCATCCTTTTTTTCGCTTTTTATTTTTTTACCAGTTCTTTCATAAAAGGCATTATTTCCTAAAGGTTGTATTTCTAAATAGTCATAGAAATTTGCTATTTCTTCTATTTTACTTCCATCATTTCTTCCTAGTTTAAAGTCTAAAATCTCTTGATATAATTCACCTTGTTCACAAGCTGAACCAATTATCAAGCCCTCTCTATATCTTTTTAACATAGAACGAGATATTTTTGGGCTTTTATGATAATTCCATACATGAGAATATGACACTAATTTGTATAAATTTTTTAAACCAACATAATTTTTTGCAAGTATTATAATATGATTTGCAGGTAAATTTTTAGATTTATCTTGAATATTTGTAAAAATATAGTTGTTTATATCTATTCTTTCTTTATCACAATCCTCTTTCATTCGTATAAACATTTTGGCTGTTGCTCGTGTATCGTTAATTGCTCTATGAGCCCCCTCAAGTGGTATTCCTAAATATTCTACTAATGTTCCAAGTTTATGATTTTCAACCCCATTATATAATTCAAGTGACATCTCATATGTATCAATAACATAAGGTTTAAATTCAAGTCCTAATTTTTTAGCTTTATTTTCTATAAAACTTACATCAAAATGAGCATTATGAGCTACAAGAACACATCCTTTTGTAAACTCTAAAAATTCTGGTATCATATCAGACATTTTTGGTGCATCTGCAACCATTTCATCTGTTATATGTGTTAATTCTTGTACTTTAAATGGTATTGGCTTTTCTGGATTTACAAAAGTTGTATATTCATCAATTATTTCACCATTTTTTACTTTACATACTGCAACTTCTGTTATTCCATCTAAATCTGCATCAAATCCTGTTGTTTCTAAGTCAAATACACAATAAGTATCCAAATCTTCTATTACAGGTTCAACATCTTTTGCAAGATAACCCTCAACACCATAAATTACCTTTATTGGTGCAGCATCAAGTATATCTTGTGTTGTTACTTTTCCTTCTTTTTGCACTAAATCAGCATAATTGTCTACAATCACATGATTTGCTTCTGGAAAAGATTGAACAACACCATGATCTGTTATTGCTACTGCTTTATGTCCCCATTTTATAGCTTGCTTTACTAAATCAGTTGCAGAAGTTACAGCATCCATTGCACTCATTTGAGTATGCAGATGTAATTCTACTCTTTTTTCTTCTGCATTATCCATACGCTCTTGTGGTTTTGAGCCAGTACAAATATTACTTGTCATAATTGTAAGTTCCTTTGAATATGGATCCATTTGTGGTCTACCTTGTAATACTATATAATTTCCTTCTTTAAGTTTTGAGTCAAGTTCTTCATATTTTTGTTTATCTAAAAACATTTTACAAGATATAGTACTTGTTTTATCAGTAACATCTATTACCAAAAGCATTTTGCCACTTTTTAACTCACGAGCATCTTTTTGTATAATTTGTCCTTCAATACATACTCTATCTTCACTTTCAGCAATTTCATCTATTTTTTTTCTTTCATTTGTTTTTATATCTATTCCATAAATTACATTTTCAGGTTGAGGATTTTTTGCAAGTTGTCTTTCGTTCTTTTCTTCATCTGTAAGTTTTGGTCTTCTATATAATTCTTTTGGAGTTTCCTCAATTTTACTAGAACTAACAACTCTATTTGGTATATCTTCAAGTTTTACAATTTTTATTCCTTCATCAATATTTTGCTCCATATCTTTATTTTCTGTAATATCTAATGAATAACCCTTTCCATATTCTGTATTTATACATTTTAGCATATACTCATCTACTTTTTTTATTTCAAGAAAGTTTTTATATGGTTTTACTAATTCAATATTTATTTTTTTCTCATCCTGATTTATATCAATTTTACAATTTTCAAAAATATCTTGTGTATATCCATATTTTTTATTTGTTACTAATATCACATTTTGAATATTTTTTTTAGTTATTTCACATGGCATACCAGTATATTTAAAATCTACTTTAAAACTATTTAACTCATATGTTTTACAAGCACGTCTTTCAAATTCTTCTATATCAAGTAAAGAAACATTATCATTACTTTTTGTATTTAAAATAACTGCATTTAACTTTTTAGAGAACTTTATTTCATCTATTTGAGCATTAGAAAAATTACTATCACTATTTACACAATTAAAAAACACTTCTTTTACAGTTTTATTCATGTTCTCTACACCTCTTTTTAACAACAACATTATACTATTTTTTCAATATTTTGTCCATAAGAAAAATAACAAAATAAAGGTTATGTCATATCATATATTACGGAGGTGTTAACTAGATGGAAAAAAATAATACATATAACGATACTACATCTTTAATACAAAAATTAATAAAAGAAATTTCAGATACCATTTCTTTTTATAACATTCTTTTAAATCAAATTTCTGATGAAGAAGATATATCTATTATACAAGAAATGATTAATGATGAAATGAAACATGAAAAAATATTAGGAGATATTTTTTTTAATATAACAAATACTAACATACGAAAAAATAGAAGTATTTTTGTTGAAAATAGAAGCACTACTCATGACTACAAAGAAAGTTTAAAAGATGTATTATTTAATATTCTTGATACAATAAAAAACTATCAAATTCTTCTAAATTATATGATGGATAGTAAAAATTATAATTTGATTATGGAAATATTAATAAACAAATTACGTCATGCTGATTTAATTAATTATCTTATATTAAAACATACCTAAAAGTTAAAAAAAGCTATCATTATTTAAAAAGATAGCTTTTTTTAGAATTTTTTTATTTTTACCGCATTTCCAGTTTCAAGTAATTCTATATGATTTAATGCTTTGCCAGTACCAATTGCTACACAAGATTGAGCATCTTCTGCAATCATAACAGGTATTCCAGTTTTTTCTTCAATTAATTTATCTAAACCATAAATCAATCCTCCACCACCTGTTATATAAATTCCTCTCTCAGATATATCTGCTGAAAGCTCTGGTGGTGTTTCCTCTAATACACTATGAACTCCCTCAATTATTTTATCTGCACACTCTTGTAAAGCTTCTTGTATTTCTTCAGATGTAACTTCAAATTCTACTGGAAGTCCAGATATTAAATCTCTACCTTTAACAGACATTCTTTCAGTAACTGTTTTAGGATACATACATCCAACTTTAATTTTTATATCCTCTGCTGTTCTTTCACCAATTACTATACTTCTGTTTTTCTTTATATATCTAATGATTGCTTCATCAAATTTATCACCAGCCACTTTAAGTGATGTACTTTTAACAGAACCACCAAGTGAAATTACAGCAATATCTGCAGTTCCACCACCAATATCTACAATCATACTTCCGTATGGTTTTCCAATATCTATCCCCGCACCTATTGCTGCTGCTATTGGTTCTTCTATTAAATATACTTTTCTTGCACCAGCATGATTTGCAGCATCAATTACAGCTTTTTTCTCAACTTCTGTTATGCGAGATGGAACACAAATCATAATTCTAGGAGAAAAAATAAATTTTCCACATACTTTGTTTATAAAATACTTTAGCATTTTTTCAGTAATAGTATAATCAGATATAACACCATCTTTTAAAGGTCTAAGCGCGATAATATTACCTGGTGTTCTACCAAGCATTTTTCTTGCTTCTTGTCCGACAGCCAAGACTTCATTTGTATTTTTATCTATTGCAACAACAGATGGTTCTCTTAATACAATGCCTTTACCTTTTACGTATACCAAAATAGTTGCTGTACCTAAATCAATTCCTATATCCTGACCAAATACCACAAACTTCTCCTCCTATTTTCTGTTACAATTATATTACATTTCCATTTCAATTGCAACTACTAAGTAAAAATTAACTAACTTTTTCCTTTTGATATTTTAGTTTTGTCGCCATTCCACCCCTTATATGTCTTTCAGACTTATTAATCTGTAATACTTTTTTTGCTTCGCTTGCAAGAGAAGGATTAAATTTCTCTAATCTTTCTGCTATATCTTTATGAACTGTTGATTTACTGATGTTAAACTTTTTTGCAGTTGCTCTAACTGTACTTTTAGTTTCAATAATATATATTGCAAGCTGTTTAGCCCTCTCGTCTATATCCATAAAATCAACCTCTCCTTTACACTTATATTGTATTCAAAAAAAATTAAAATATTCGTCAAATACTGTCTTATAACTAATTTTTCACAATATATGTTGGATCTACTATTTGCCCATCTTTTATAAGCATAAAGTGTAAATGAGTATCATCTTTAATTTCACCAATTGAGCTATTTGAAATTTGACCTATAATTTCTCCTTTAGATACAATTTGTCCTTTTACTACTGGGATATTTTCACTAAGATTAGAGTATGAACTCTTGTATCCTTGACCATGATCTATAACTACTGTATAGCCTAAAAAAGCATCTTCATAAATTTTTTCAATTTTTCCTTTTTCAATCGAGACTACATTCTGTCCCGTATCTCCCCTTATATCAATGCCATCATGAGTTTTCCACAAATCCAAAGTTTTAGAATATATTACACTATCAGAAGAATATATTTTCAATATTTCTCCATTCATAGGGGTACAAAATTCTAATTTTTTTATTTCTTGCACAGGCTTTGATACTAGTATTTCTTCCTTATATACAGCTTCCGCAGGTATTCCATATGTATCAATACTACTAGAAGCAGTCACTACATCATCTTGATTTAATGTATAGGTAAAAAAGTCCTCTAAACTTGCAACATCATAATTTTTCACTACCATAAAAATGCTAAAAGCTCCAAGAATTACCATAAGTAAAAAAAGTCTATAATAGCTTTTTGATAATTTATTACCATTTTTAAACAAGTTATTAAAATATTTTTTAACTCCATTTTTTTCATCAGTAAATCCTTTTCTTTTCCTTTTTTCACCAACTTCTAATTTTAGTACGTTATCATATGAATTAGTAATTTTTGCTGACATATTTTCTGTATTTACTTTATATTCTTTAGTATTATCCTTTTTTGATTTTATATTCTTAATTTTTTCATTTAAATTTAATTTAATTTTCATTTGTATCCTCTCCTTCATTTTCATTTGTACTTTCTAACTTATCTATTTGTACTCCTGTATAATAATGTTTTATTATTTCATCATATTTCATTCCATCATCTGCATAAGTTGAAGCACCTACTTGACTCATTCCAACTCCATGACCATAGCCTAAAACATTAAATATAATTTCATCATCAGTTTTATCTATTGTAAAATTAGTTGATTTTAAGCCAAAAATTATTCTCAAATCTTCTGCCTTTACATAATAATTTGAGATTTTAATATTTTTTACTCTATCAGTTATTGTTTTTTCATTAATACATACATTTTTTACATCATCTAATGTTAATTCATCACCAACCTTTCCCTCTCTTTTTAGAGTATTTAAAAATTCTTCAAATTTTATATTTACTGTACTAGTTCTATTTTCATAATCTTCTGCCTCTTTATTTTCAACAGATATAAGATATGGTACAGATTCATTTCCCCATATTTGACTAATATCCTCTGTTCTAATTGGGCTACTAGCATGAAAATATGCCCTTATAAGTTTACCATTATATGTTATTATCTCATTTTGTGTAGATGTAACTGCAAGATTTACTTTATACCAAAATTCATTTATTGTATCCTCATCATATCCTTTATTTCTCCATATTTCAAAAAGTTTATCCTTTGGATAATATGCCTGACAATGATTAGAATCATCACAAATATCTGCATCATTTCCCTCAGAGGAATCTTCCATTTTACTATATAAATAAGTCCTTGCAACTAAGGCTTGTGCCTTTAATGCTTCAATATTATATTTAGGTGACATTTCAGATGGTACTACACCTCTTAAATAATCATTTACATCCATTGCAATTATTTCTCCTGTTTTATGAAACTTTACTCTTATAGTTTGATTTGCTTTATACTCTATTACATATTTTTCTTCTTTTTTGTTTTGTTCTTCAATCTGTTCACTTTTTTTACCTATTATTAAATTTATAATAAACAAAATACAAGTAACAATTAAAAAAAAGCACATAACAACATAAAAGATAGTAAGTAACTTACTTTTCAATATATTTCACCTTGTTATATATATATTCATCTTATAATAAAATTATTCTAAAAAGCAGAAAAAAACTGTTGAATTACTCAACAGTTTTTATCAATATCAACTTAATCCTTTTTTTATAATTTTTTCTATATATTGGCTACTAACTTCCGTTTCTTTCCCACATAATGGGCAAGTAGCATACGTAACTAAATATTTTACATCAGCATATTCATCATCATCACCATAACCTGCATCACTAAATACTAAAACATCCTCTTTAACTACATAAAAAGATCTTTTTTTAAATCTTTTTTTCAAAGCATATTTTTTACATATAGGACACTTACTATAATTTTTAGTTTTTTTATTAATCAGGTCTGGTATCCATTCGTTTTTAATTTTTTCTAATAATTTTACTTGTTCATCAATTGTAAAAAAATGCATTTGTTGATAAATATAATTTTCAAACTCCTTCTTAGTCATTTTGCCCACCTTCCTTATTAAAAGAAAATCAACAATATTTATAAAAATATTTTATCACAAATCATTTTACAATTCAATTATTTATTCGTAATCTGTTGCTGCTCTATTATCTAAGTCAAATAATACTACTGTACCTTTTATAAAGTTATATTCATCATCATCATCAATTTTTAAAATTCCATTTTCAAGTTGTAATCTCATTGCATTTCCTTCATTTACTTTTTGACCTGGAGATGAAAAACCTAGATAACCTTCATAATCCCATTGACTTGTATTATCAGCTGATGTTACTGATTTGTCATTTTGATTATATGAAACAGTAACCATTCCGCTCTCATCAAAATCAATACATTTAATATTAAATTTTACTCCTATATATCCATTTTGCAAACTATTTCTTATACTATCTCCTTCTCTTACAGCAATAGTTGAATTAGGAAGTTTAAATTCACCATACCATGCTTGATTATATAAGCTATCACTTACACTCATCATTTTATCATTTAATGTAAAATATCCTGATTCACTTGCAATATTTAAAGGCTCTAATTTATCAGACATATTTGTGCTATTAAATTCTATTTCTCTATATGAATCTTTTGGTTTAAAATATATAGTATAATTACTATTTTTAAAGTTTTTATACTTTCCACTATCATCTTTATAGTATAAATCTATGTCCTGTATTATTTCTGTACCATCTTTAGAAATATAATAATACGAAGGCTCAATTTGTATATTCTTTCCATCCTCTGCACCAGTAGAAGTATAATATCCTGCTGTTTTTAAATCAAAACTTATTCTATATCCCATCTTTGGTGCGTTTATATATGTTGCAGTAGAATGCTTATATGGTCCAAGTGGAAGAATTGTTTTAGTTTTTGTACCATTAATGTTTATATTATCTCTATCTATTAATTTACTATAATTTTCATCATATAAATATAATCTTCTAATACCAGAATAATACAGTATATCTGTTCTAGAGTTTATATTTGAAGAATCTGATGCTATTCTAAATACATTTTTAAAAGCCAAATCACTACAATCAGTTATTCTAAAATCATATATTCTTGATGCTGATCTAAGTGTTACTGTACTCTTTGCTATATAATAGGCATCTGAATACATTGTAGAACCTGTTATATCACTTGGATGATTAGATTTTAAATCTGACATTCCATCACATACTGAATTAAATGGTATCAAATTACTAGATATATTGTTTATATATTTTCTATCACTATCTAAAACTGATGCATCCTTTTCTATTTCAATTTTTCTTTCAACATCTACTACTTCATTAAGTAATGTGTCTGAAGGTAAATTACTTGCAACAGCAAATACTATTATTTTACTTGTTGCTTTAGAAATATCACCACCAGATATTCCAGAGCTTTCATAAACTTGTGCACTAAAAGTTGCACCCTCAGAATTATAATTTGTTACTTCAATTAATTCTCCTTTACTTCTTACAGAGCCATTGTATAAAATATCAAAGTCAAACATTAAATAATACTTCGTAACATATTTAGAAGTATTTGGAATTCCTACATAATATGCAAAATCTATTGAAGTACATGGTATTGTCACTGTAAAGTTTGAACCTTGTTCTATTACAGCACCATCATCACCTTCAGTATGATTTGTTGTATCTGATACTACAATTGGTGATGCCAAAGCAACTGGTGTATATACATTTACAAAATGTCTATTATCTGATTCAATTCTAAAAGCATATTCTTCTGTTTCATCTAAAACACTATATGTATTATATATTGCATCCCCTTTTACATATCTTAAACCATTTACTTTATCACTAGATACTTGAAGTGATGTGTTAAAATCAATAGCCTCATTATTCTCGCCAAAAATATTTTCTATTTCCGTATCTGTTGGCATTTTTCCAACAAATTCATCATCTATTTTATCTTTCAATTCATCTTTTATACTATTATTTCCTAAAAATTCAAGTTCTATATCACTTGACATACCATTTACAAGACCTGTATTTGAAGAATCTATTATGTTTCCACTTATACTTTTTCCATCTTCATCTATTCCACTAGAATTTTTTATAGTTCCACCAGAAAGTTTATACACATTATATGTATTTACTTTATACATAACTTCATTATCTTTTATTTCCTTTTTATATTTTAAATCTTTTAAAATATATTTTGGTGCAATTATATATGGTTTTAAATACTCGCCACTTGGAATATATGTTGTACTACAATCAAGTATACTTCCAGAATTTGTCCAAATACTTGTATCAGTACCAATTTTTGCATGTATATTTTCCATATCAGTTACATTATAATAAAAATCTATAATGGTAATATCATCAGAATCTGACTCTCTAGTTGTTATAGTAGTTGTATCTGCATCATTTTCATATGTTGCTCTTGTATATCTTATATCATATACCCCTTTATATAGAGCATTTTTTTGTGTTATAAGCATATTAGCCTCATCTAATGACTTAACTGTCGAAACATTTGCTCCCAGATATGTATATTTTTTTCCATCAGAATTTATTACTAAAGTTTTACTTACTTCCATTTTGCATTTATTATTATATTTATAATACTCGCTATAATCAAAATCAGTAGCATCAGAAGTAAGACTTGATATTAAACTTCTATTTCCATCCTTATCTAGTAAAACTTGTTTTGTACTTTTAAGCTCATTTAATAAATTGCCTGAGCTATCAAAATGTCTAACATAAACTTCTCTACCATAAAGATTACCAACAGGAATTGAAATAATATTATCGTATAAATTTGCAACACTTCCAATAGGTAAAAAATCTTTTTCTTGCTCACTTTCGTCTAATACATCATTTGAATCAAATCCTCTATATTTACCACTTAAAGTATCTTTTGTATTATCAATAAATTTTGCTAAAGTATCTAAATTATCAGAAGAGTTTGTTCTAATAACATTAGATATTCTAATATCTGCTGTACTTGTACTCTCATTTATAAAATAATTGGTATTTGAAATTAGTTTTTCTATTAAAGAATTACTTAACACATATTCAACAATTAATACATTTGATTGTCCTGAAATTGTATCAACTTTATATCTTTTGGTAGATATATTAACTCCATCTATTTCTTGAGTAAAACTATTATCATAATTTACATCAAAACTGCTTAAATCAATATTTATTTTACCACTTGAAAATTCTCCACTTGCAATATCTCCTGTGTCATAATACATATTGTATGAACTATCAGAAAATCCACTATTATATACAGTTGAAATATTTTTATGAAATCTAAATCCATATGTAGTAAAACTTCCATTTGATACTTGCTGTGATGAAGGTACATTTACAAACCCATCATAATCTTTTGTAGCAGAATCATACTGTGACAATATACTATCATCAGCAATACTATATTGTCTTAATGTTGCACCATCATCTGAAATTAACACCTCATATGTATTATTATATGCATATGAAAAATTAGAAAAACCACAAAAAACAATACTTAAAAACAATATTAAAACTATCTTATATCTTGCTTTCATACTACTCACCTTCCAGTTTTATATTGGCATTTTGTGATTTTATATACATATCAGATAATGGCTTAAATACATTATATAACGTTTTATTATTATAACTATTTGACATATAAGTATCTATATAAATTGTATATTCATCATCACTATATTCTACATTTTCATCACCAAGTAATAAATCATATAGTGTATCACTTGACTCTATTTTAAATTCAAGTTTTACTCTAACTCTATAATATGTTCCATCATAATATATAGTTGGTATCTGAACTTTAGCATTACCTGTTATTTTTATATTATTATCTTTTACATATTTTACATAGCTTTCTATAACTTTTTTATCTAAATTAAATAATAAATATTTTTCTAAATTTTCTTTTAATTTTTTTTCATCAATATTTGAATAATCTATATTTAATAAAATGTTATAATAATTTTCTGTATTATTTTTTATTTGATAATAATACTCTTTTTGTTCTGGAAAAACCTCAACAGGGCTTTTAAAATTAGGATTATCTTTTCCAGAAAAATCAAATTCATATACAGATTTATCCACAGAAATAACAGTATATGGATATTCATTTGCATTTTGTGGTATTTTTTCTTCACTTATATTTAATTTTTCATTTCCTATGGTAATTGTATTATATTTTTCAACAAAATTTTTAATAATTTCATTTACCTGACCCTTAAATACTTTTTTTCTTGCATCAACTTTTTTTACATTTTCATTAATTATTTTGTTATTTACCATATCTAAAATTCCAAATTTTTCATCCATATTATAATTATTTATATCACGAATTATCCCCTTATCTTCTGTATCAAGATTTAATTTTAAAACATTTACCTTAGCATTTGAAAAAAATCTTATAACATCAGAATAAGTTGCATATTCATCAGCATTTTCTGAATTTACATCTGTAACTGTTATAATTCCAAGTCTTGTTCCAAATTCTACCCACATTGAATTGCTATATTCTTCTTTTGGTGTAGTTGCAAGACCTTCTATATCAGATGTATTATATACTGCTGATATAACCATTTTTACTGCCTCTGACTTTGTAACTTTATCTTGCGTTCTTGAGGATAAATTATCATATACTTTATCAAATCCATATCTTCTCATACTTTCTTCATACGCAACATATTTTTCGTATTTTTTATTTTGAATTAATAAAGTAAGTATTGTTACAGCAATTAATACTATAAATAATATACTAATGAATATTATAATCTTCTTTTTATCAATTTTTTTTACTTCTTTTTTTTCTATATTACTATTTTTATCTCTTAGATAAGAGGGTATAAATTCCTTATTACTTTTATTTTCTTTATCCAAATTATCACCTCTTTTATGGATTACATATTGGGCAAGGATAAAAACCTTTAAATACTTGTTTTACATCATTTAATGTTCCTCTTGTAGTTGCAGTAGCCGCTTGCTGTTTAGATGTAGCATACTTTGGAACCATATCGTTTATTTTTGATATTCTGTATTCTGGGCAACTTAAATCTTTATGATATAAATTCATCTTAATTTTTGATTTATCATTTGGAGCAGTAAAATAAAATCTTGTAGTTTGCTCAATTGAAGCTACTCCATATGCTTTAGTATTCAAGTATTTATTACCAATAGATATACCTTGAACAAAAGCAATTATTCCTACATTTTCTATTGCATTATACATTTCTTCTTTAGAAGTTGCTGGAAAAGAAAATGTATACACAATTCCTGAATTTCTTGCATATGTATTATTATTATTTATTGCTTGATTTAATTCTTTTGTAACCGTATCTACTATTATAGACTTTCTAATATCTAATAAATGACTTACAATACTACTTCTAAATTCCTCTTCATCTGCTAAAACTCCTAATGTTAAATCAGAATTATTCTTTGCATCATCTATATAAAAAGTTGACATAGGAATATCAACATTTTCAGAATAATTATATCCTCTATGAGTTATAAAACTATCCATAGTAAATTCAATAGTATGCACTGATACTATTTCACCTTCATTTGGCATTCCAGAAACATAAGTATAATCTAATCCATTTCTTATAATCGAATATGTATATGTATAATATCTCTTTGGACTTAATACATGTTTTGTCATTGTTTCTTGAGTTCCATCTTCATTTGTTTTTTGAAATTGCTCATTGGCAGAAACTTGTACTCCGTTATAATCTATTATTGCTATTGCAGGAACAAATAAATTCAAATAACTTTCTGCTGCTTCATTTCCATCTATATTAAAGTTTTTATACAAAGTTTTTAGAAAAGAATCAACTCCTACTTGTGCATTTATATTTATTTTTTTATTTTCCACGCCTGAATAACCATAATCTATTTCTTTATCATCATTTTCTACTTCTTTCATATTATAAGTTGCGTCTTCCATAGCCATATCAACAATATTTTGATAATACATTTCTATTTCTTGAGCTTTTATTGTAAATGTTACATTAACATATACTATTATTATCATTGGAAGAGTTACAGCCATAAATATAAGTGCAAAATCAGTTATTTTCATTTTCCCCCTCCTTACTCTAAACTTGGTACTTCTATTGTTTCATCACGTCTGATTAATATATAATCTGAGCTCAACATTTTATTTTTTGAAAATATACCTTGAATAATATTTGAAGGTAAAAATAAATTAAGTCTATTATATCCATCTTCACTAATATATTCATCTATTGTATCTTCTTGTAAAATAAATTCCACTTCATATTCATCTGTTCCAACACTTGTAACAGTTGTAGGGCTCATATAAAAATTAGGATTATCTCCTACAAGCCTTATATTTTCAGCAAGTTTTTGTGGTACTGTTAAATCGTCTATATTATATAATTTTACATTAAACACTATTCTTCTGTCATCTTCAACAGATAATGTATATAATGGATATGCATTATTTTCATCATCTGGATTTGGCTCTTTAAGTTCCATAGTTATATAAATATCACCTTGGTATAAATCACTTAATGTTGTATTTGCCCAAGTTGTGTTTTTAACAGTTCCACCATAATTTATATCTATTTTTTCCTTAGGTGCATTATTTGATAAAAGATTCAAAATACTTGCTGCCATAGTCACATTTTTATTTTTTATTCTTACAAAAAACTGATCTCCTTCATTAAGAAAAAAAGCATCATTTTTTAATTTTTCCACATTAGTAGTAGCTCCACTAACATTTGCTGTACCTGTTTCTTCATCAAATATATCTTTATTATATTTTATTTCATATTGCTCAATATATTTTGGTTCATCTTCATCTGAATATGGATCTAATGTTAATACCTTTCTGTGTATTTCTAAATCTATATCAAACAAATAACCTGTATTAGAAAGTCTATTGATATAACTAGCATAAGTAGACTGATCTACATATCCTTTTTGTATTACTTCATCAACAAAATTAGTTGTAGATTTTAAAGCAATGTTATATGTCATATCATCTTGTCTTTCAAAATAATTATATAATGGGAAAAGTAATAATACAGTAACTAATAATATTGCAGCAATAATCATGCTTACGGTATCTTTCATTTACTATTTCCTCCCTACCAAATTTCATCTTGTAGTGTATCTCCACCCTCATCAGTAAAGGAAGTTATTTTGGAAATGTTTATTATTCCTTTACCATCTGCAGTCTGTCCTACATATTCTAAAATGTAATTATCTGATATTCCTATTTGTTGTACTAATTCTTTATATGTTAAATCAGTATTTACAAGCATATTTGGTGTTTCATTTTTTCCATTCAAATTTATACTTACAATATAATCTATTTCATCAGTTTCATTGTATTTATCTTTTTTTACATAGTTATAATAATAATTTACTACCTCACTACCTGTTATAATTTTATTTCTTTGTGCTTCGCTACCTATTATTAATGGTTCCCCATCTATATTATGAGAATATTCATATGCTAAATCAGCATAATCAGATATTGAATTATACAAAAACATTGTAGCAGTTACAGCTATGATAAATACAAAAACATATATCCCAATATATATTGCATTAAATGCTGATTCTTCCATATTTTCCTCCTTTATTTATCAATAAATATTATTTTAGTTTTTTCTACCCCATCAATATCAACAGTTTCAACAGAAGAGTAAACTTTCATATCATATGTAATTCTACTGTTTTCAACTTCATTATTCAAATAATCTAGTCCTTCTTCAGTATTTACAGCTTGCTCTTTATATTCTACAATAACTAAACTATCGTTATAATATTTATTTGCAGCATTAATTAAATCAAGACCAGTTCTATTTGACTCTTGATATTTAGAAAACTCATCAAATCTAGTAGATATATTTGTATTAACATTATATACTTCTGCATACACATTTTTTATTTGATTTACTACTACAATTACTCCTGTTACAATAACTAATGTTACAAATATACTTACTCCTATCATTAAAGCTTTATTTATTGAAGTATCCAAACATTTTCCCTACCTTTACTCTATATTATATTTTTCTTTATCTACATCAAAATTCTTGCTAATTTCTTCTTCTGTTAATGCTCTATTATACACACGAACACTATATATAGTTCCAACAAACTGTGGTATTGGTATAACACCTGCATATGGTTTTGCACCAAGTGTAAGCTTTGTTCCAGTAGCACTATCTTTTGGTGTCCCATCTAGTGTAGTACCTTTTATTATACCATTTTCAGTATATAGTTGTTTTATTCCGCCTAATCCATCATCACCCATTGTTATTGATATTGAGTATATTTTATTTTCTATTGCCTCATTATCAGAATAAACTGAAGATATATCTGCTTCTTCTTCCTTTGTTTTATATGCTTCAAATCCAATTCTTCCTTTTTTAGCATCATCTAAATTATTTTGCTGTGCATATAAAATACCATAACCACCATCATTTAGATTAGATATCAAACTTTGCTCTGTAACAACTTCATTATCTAAATTTTCAAGTTTTGCTACAATTTCTATTGTGTATTCCTCAAAATCAAAATCTTTTAATTCAACATATTCTTTTCCTGTAAACTTAAGTCCATTATATATCCAACCAGATTTATCAGAAAATTCAAAATCAGATAAAGTCGCATTATTATCATTTCCACTTAAATCTTTCCAAATATCAGAATTATTAGAGTGACTTGTTCCGACATTTTTTTCTCCATCAAGTAAAACAACTAGTCCATCTTGAACATAGTTTCCAACAAGTGATGGTGATGTTTCCTCATCATCAGGTTCATTATAATTTTGTGTATCGTTATCTATTAATTTTGCTCTATATTCTTCATTTTCTATAACGCCACCATAATTAATATATACTTTAGTATTATTTCTTGCATTAGCTCCGGAAAGTAATAATATTAAATATACTTGTTGCAACTGTTACATTTCTATTTTTTATTATTATATTAAATTCATCACCCTTACTCATAGTATATATTTTGTTGTTACTTCCCTCAATTTTATATATACTATTTACAGCAGGTAATTCATCATAATTTGCATTTTCATATTCTGCTAAACTAGAATCAACCGTAATGCTATCACTTGTACTAGATATTACATCAAGTATTTGTTTTTCAGTATATTTTTCTTCTGCCAAATCATATGCAAGCACTAAATTACTATATGTACCAGCATCTGTACCAGAATCTATTTCTATTACTTTATCTGTTTCATATTCATCTTTATATAAGTTATAATCAAATTTTTTTAATATTTGATTCATATCATCATCATAAGCATAAATTACAGGTTCATATTTTTTTGCAGTATGTTCCATCATAATATCATATGTATTACCAGTAATTGCAAGTTGAGAAATAAATTTATTATACATATCTTGTGTTATATAACCTTTAGACTTAACATTTTCCACAAAATTAGTAGTAATCTTTAAAGCAAGTGAATAAGAAATATCATCTTTTTTCTCAAAAGTCATATACACAGGAAGTACAAAAAAAATTACGACTGATAACAAAACTGCAAATACTTTTTGTAAACTATCTTCCATATTATTCTCCTTTTATTGTAATTTTTAGGCTATCCTCAGTATCTTCATTAATCTGTAATGTAAAATGTTGATTATTTATTATATTTTTCATAATTATATTATAATTTGTAGTTCTAGCAAATTCATCACTTGAAGATAATGTAAGAGTTGTATTCTCTTTTATGCTACCATCATCTGATACATATTTCATTCCCTCAACTATTATCTCAGTATTCATTTTATCATAATAATAATTTAATATATTCTTAACGTTAGTACCTGTGATTTGGTTATTTGTACCCGCATAAAGAAGAAGATCTTTTATATCTTGTCTATATATTGCATCAAAATCTGTTCCTTCACCAGCTACTCTTATAGCTTGTGTAGCAGAATTATAATACAAAACTATCGAACCAACTACTATTATAGCGACAAATAAACTAACACCTACAAGCAAAGCTCTCATAGCTGGGCTTTCATCCATAATATTCTCCTTTCATATGTACTTTAATAAATATACTAAAATAATACATTTATTAAAATACATAAATAGTGCAAAAGGTATATAAACTAGTTATATACCTTGTTGCAACTATTATACTAATTAATTTACTCTTGTAAATCTTATTCCCATTACAACATCTTCATTTGCTGAGCTTCTTATAAGTTCTGCTTTGTAGTTTGCTGTTAGTGGAACATAAGTTACAGGTTTTGTACTATCACTTAAAACACCAATTTTTGTTCTAACATTTTCTGCATCATACTCTAAAGCCTTCTCAAGATTAAGTTCTCCATTTCCTTTTGCTTTTCCATATTCAGAATATACAGTGGCAGATGCAGTGGCTTTTACCTCAAGTATCATACCATCAGTAGCATAAAATCTTCTTACTGCTGCTACAACATCAGATCCTTTTACAGTCCTATCATCAAAATCTGCTGTAATTTCTTGTTGTAATGCTGCAGATAAGTTATTTATTTGCTCTCTACCACCATTAATTAAGGTTTGACCAAGCCCTGTTATTAACATAATGGCTGCTATTACTATAATTGTAATAAATAGTCCAACACCAACCATTATTGCTTTTTGCGCATTATCCATAAAAATATCCTCCTTTTATACCATATTTATATTTTAAAACATAAAAATGTTTTAAACCAATTAAAAAGACATTCTGCTAAAATAATTTAGCATTTGCATTATACTTACTATTAAAAGTGGTGCTACAAGATAACCACCAATAAGTATTACCATAGGTGTAAATCCAAGTATTCTTCCATAAGATACCTTTCTTTGAATTAGTCTTTCATTTGCATCTTTTCTTCTTTCATAGAAGAAATTTCTTTCAGTTTCTAATTCATCAAAAGCCTCTTTTATAGTTATTCTCATAACTGATGATTGCAATTGTTCAACTATTCTCTTAAAATCCTTATTTGGAACGGCATCTTTTAATTCTTCAAGTGCTACCTCAGCCCCTGCCTCATAATTATTTAGACAAGTTGCTATTGGCTCTCTAAAAGCATATGAAAACCTACATAACCACTCTAATATAGTTTGAACATCAACTCTATCTATATGCATAAGCATAAGTATAATAGATTGAAATTGCATTATTTCATTTTCTTTTTCCATTGCTCTTATACTATTTTTCATTATAAGAGCTAAGTTTGGAATGTTATATCCAATAATACCAACAAGTAAAGCTATTAATACATGCCAAAATTTTAAATACGAATTATTTATTTTATCAATTTTTCCAAATATTCTATCAACAGTTGATGTATCAACTTGTGCACCTATTTCATCAGCATTTTTTTGAAGTTCTTTTTCTATATCTTCCTTAGATACATCTTTATTTCTAAATAATTCTATGTATTCTTGATCTAATCTTAAAGCTTCTTGTGCTGCCTTTTCGTCTTCTTCACTTAATTTTCCCATAGACATAAACTCATCACTTATTCTGTTATATGCAGCATTAATATCTATTGAATTCATATTTAATATCAATAAAATGGTAAGAATAAAAGCAATTATACCATAAGTGATTTTATTTACATATAACCACTCTATTGTAAGATAAGAATTTGTATCTCTTATAAGTTCTGTGTTTTTCCTATATTTTTTTGTATGAGGTTGTGGCTTAAAAGCATCTATAATTATTCTAAAGAAACGAATATTATATAATCTATCCTGCCATCTTATTTTAGATACTCTATCAAATTTTATCTCATCTGTATCTTCTTTTATAATTCTTAACATTATGTATGAAACAAAAATTGATACAATAATCATTGCTTGTACTATAAATCCTATACTGCTGTTATAAAAATTTGAAAGTGCAGGAAAATTTGATTCAGCCCATACTTGCAATGGTTTTACAGCAATAAGAGGAACAACAGATATAACAGTTAAGCTTCTAAACATATAGTTTAGTTTATCTTGCTTTAATACCTCTAAATAAATCTCATTTAAAATATTATTAAGATTTTTTAGATATACTGATGTATCTTCAACTTTTCTATCACCAAGTTCATATGTTAAATATGATATACCAGCAAATAGTTTTAAAAATCTATTTGGTGCTGTATCATAATATCTTTCAAGTTCCATTTCTGGATTTTCAGAAGTAATTGCATCTCTAATTCTTTTTAGTTGTGGTACAATTTCTTTATTTTCAAGTTCATCAATAGTAGTATCTAATGCCTCATCAATCATTCCATGTTCATGAAATGAATGTCTAATACTTGTAAAAGTTTCTGGCATCTGTCTTAATATCTTATTAGATATTGAAGTTATACTAATATCAATTACTTTTTCAGTAATGATTATTACACCAACTATAATGATAAATGACATATACAAATCATTAACTAAATTTAATAATATTGCAAGTGAAATGAACATAGAAACTACAGCTATAAACATTGATCTTCCTGTATGTCTTCTTACATCATATTCATCATAATCATTTGTCATCTCGTATTTTAATCTAGTCTTTTTAGTATAATACTTTAATACTGGCATTTTTATAAAAGTTAGATATATCATCTGATATAAGCTATCAAGAGCTTCTTTAATACCAGTTTTATTTTTTAATAGTAATTGATCTTTACTTGAAAGAATTGCATTACCGCTATACTTTTTCTTTATATAGAAATAATATAAAGCAAGTCCACCCATACCTAGAACTGATATTACAATTAAAGCTATAGCCCATATTATCATTTTATCACCTCCAAGTATTATCTATAAAGTCATCAAATTCTTTTACATCTTCTGGAGACATATTATCTCTCATAGCACTAATATTCTCCTCAGTAATTGGATTTGTAAATACATATTTTCCATCTATAAATTCAACTATATTTCTATATGTATAATTTTGTGATTGAGTAACATGTTGAAAATACTCAACTGCATTATCCATAAATTTATCTAATTTTTTATCTATTTCTTTTACTTTTCTATAATCTGTATTATATGAAAATTTCTGTTCTAGTGGTATACACTCTGTTATTCTTTCAATATATCTTGAACCATCTATTGCCTTTTTTAAATGTATATCAAAATTTATAACTTGAACAACTTGTACCTCTGCAACATTTTCAGAATTAAACATACCAATTTTTAAAAGTGAGTTTCTAAGTGAAGTTATAAGATTTGGAAATGTTTTTGCATGGTGTGTAAATAGTGTAAATTTTGATGCAACCTGTGCCATCTGTATCATCCAAGCAGCAACTGGATCTGTTGCGACCTCACCCAATATGTTTACACCACCATCAGTTTTTTTCTGAACATCTAGTCCTTCTTGACCAGATATTGTATCAGTTTCCCTTAATGATAATATATTATGATAAGGATATATTTTTCTTAAATGTAATTCAAATGCTGTCTCTTGAACACGAATTGTAATTGTAGGATATAAATATTTCATTATAGCCATCAAAAGTGTAGTTTTACCACAACCTTGTTCTCCTGTAATTGCAGTTACTCTTGCACCTCTTACCAAATATTTAAGAAGCTCTATAACTTTTTCTTTTCCTTCATGCAATAACAATTGCTCAGGAGATATAAGAGTAGGTGGTGCAAATTTTCTTACAAAGAATGCCCATGATTCAGAAAAATTAGGTCTTAGTACAACAATTCTTGAACCATCTTTCATTTCATTTATTTTATAACCTACTGATTCAGATAATTGCCCTGGATTATTAAATTTATATATATTTTGACAAACTCTTTTTAATTCTTCTTCAGAACCAAAAGATAAGAAAGATAAATATGTTGCTTTACCTTTATAGAATATCCATACTGAATCATATGACATTGGTACTTTTCTATCTTGTATTTGTGATAGATAATCATCCATATCTGTTAATTGATCTAGGAAAGATGGTGGAATACCAGATACACCACCTGATACACCATCTATATTCATATCACGTATATCATCAACAACACTATATCCTTTATATTCTTGATAAATTCTTTGAACAACTATTTCTAGTTTATCTTCAAAAGATAAAGTTTCAGGTGTTATCTCAGCAGTAAATATTTCATCTATTTCTTTAGCTGTTATAACATATGAAGGGACTCTATCATCAAACTCATATTTTGGATAATCCAAATTATATTTTGTAATAATTTGTGTCAAAGCTTCTGCTTTATATTCTTTTTTATACACATGCATAAGTATTTCGAATTTATCTTGTGAGGTAAGTAGCGCAAAATTATTAAAAGGTATCGCATAATTTATATTAAAATTATTTACTTTATAGTTATTTCTAAGTAGGTCAAACATTAAATTCTTAACATATTTTTTATCATTTGCATCTGCATAGCCTGCACCTTTTAATGCTTTTTTTAGTTCGTATTTTACGTTTTTTCTTCTTTCAAATTCTTCCTCTGATAGTGCAAGATCGTATAAATTCATTCTAGTTATTTCATCAAATTGTCTTTTGATGTATTTTTTCATAGTATCAATACTAAAAATTGTTCTTTCTCTTTCTAAAGCACTTTTATTTTCTTGAGTAATATCTGCCTTTCTTACCCTATATACGAAAAAGCCAGCAACAAATATAAAAAGTAATATTATCAATAAAATATTAAATATAAAAGAAACTGACATTTTCTCACCCCTTCAATTTACATTTATCTTATGTTATTCTTTAATTTTTGCTATATCAAATAATTTTTCCACTATTTGTGTTGTACTTGATATAAATGCACCATTATAATCTTTTGGATCTGCATTTATATTTTTATATAAATAATCTAATACATTACCATCACTACAAGCATCTGTAAATATATAATTGTGAGGTATTGTATAAATAGGTTCTTTATACCTATACTTAAATTTTATATTTTGAACATTATATTTTGATTTACTTTCATAATCACCAATAACAAGTATCTTATTTTTGTTTTTTAATATGTCTTCATTTACATATTTTGAAAAATATCTATCAATTTTAACGTAATCTTGATTTATTACAATTACTAATACATCAGCATCATTAATTACTTCTCTAACAAATTCTTCTTTTAAAGTTTTTGTTAAATCAACAAATACAGCATCATATAACTCATCTGCTTTTTTTACTATAAAAGGTAAATTTTTTAAAGCTTCTCTATTTTCAACAGTATCAACACCTATACCATATAATATATCTAGTCTACCTTTTAAAACAGGTTTTGCATAATTTTGTATTACTTCTGGTGTAAGCTTATTACTTTTTAAAAGTCTCATAACTGAGCCAATACCTAAGCTAGAATCAGCAATTATATCATTATTCTTTAAGTCATCATATAATGTATAACAAGACTCTATTTTTTTTGTTTCAAAATTACTATGTGTAAGTAAACATGTAGACTTATGAGTTATCCCCATAAGAGAACTAACAGCAACAGCTACATGACTACAACCAACTTCTTCTTTAAATGGACTCCAAAATACAATTTTTGCCATTAGTCCTTCCTCCTTTTAATTTGTTTTAAAATATTTTTTTCATCTTCTTCAATTAAATTTGCAATTAATAAGATAATTGAATATAAAAATTGTTTTGTATGTTTTTTCATTTGAATAGTACCACTAAATTGTGAATCAATATCAACCATCTTATCTTGTTCATCTAAAACTATTTCATAATTTTCTTCTTGCCAAGTTATATTATATGAAGCTATTTGAGTATCTAAATAGTTTTCTGCTGCTCTTGATAAAAATGCTTTATATAAAATTCTTGTAAATTTAATTTCACCATCTGAAATATCATTTCTAATAGCAGCGATAAGCTCTTTATTTTTTGATACAGATAATACACTATAATCAACAAATAAATACTTTCTATTAAACTCTAACTTATTAAATTTTTTATAAGTTTCTGCAGAATCTATATCGATTAAAACATAATCATACTTACTAATATCTACTTCATTTTCTTTCATATAATCTTCTAATTTTGTAAAACTATCAAATCCAACTGCAAAATCAATCTGGCTATAATTTGTTATATAACTTTCTTTATCTGTATCCATTGTAGGTATAATATATTTAAATTTTTTATCATATGTTGCATCAATAACAAGCACAGATTTATTCATTATTTCTAAAATCTTTGCCATATTTATAGTAAAATCATGTTTATCTATATATCCCATTAATCCAATTACTTGCATTAAAATCTCTCCTTATCAATTACTCTTCTATTGATAGCATTCTTTCTCTTAATACTTTTTGTGTATTTATTGAACTTTGTGCTCCATTTACTATTCCTTCAAAACTTGAAGAATTTTGATTTTTATAATTTTTTATACTTGTTTCAATACCTGCTCTTGTTTCAGCATTAAGCTTAGCTAAAGTTTCTGAAGCATTTGTAAGCAAGAACTTATCAGACTTCATCATTTCCATTACTGCTGAATTTGGTTGATAATTTTCTGCTGTTCTTGTTGTAGCATTAGCAAAGTTTTTATACTTTCTTACTAAATCCATTATAATATTTGCAGCTTCTTCATTATCAGCAGATTTTATATTTTTTAATTCATCTTCTATTTGTTCACTAATATATCCTAATGTTTCACTTTCTACATCAAAAGAAGATTTTACTTGTGCATCACTGTCAGCATATACTGTTGCATATAGTTTAGAGCCACTATTTAGATATGAATCAGCAATAGCACTATTTAATAGCAATCTTTCATCTTCTGATAAAAAGATCCAAAATGTACTTTCATATATTTTACTTACTTGTTTTTGAGAAACTACAATATAGTCTGTTCCACTTGGATACATTAGTCTTATATCGATAGTATCCCCTTCAACTAAATTACTAGGCATTAATACAGTGTTTATTTCCTGTATTCTTATATCTGATGATAAGATTTCATCCCCAATCATAGAAGAAGTTATTGGAACTTTAGCAGAAATATTATATTTTGCAGTCATACCAACAACTGAATCTTTATCCAAAGCTCCTTCTGGTACAGTATTTATATGTACTGCTTGCTCTTGTACAATATCATCAGTTATTACCTCGCCTTGTATAACATCTCTAGTTAATACAGCAACACTTTTAGTATAATTTCTTAGATAATTTCTATTTGTTCCATTCTCATAAGATTTAATCGTAATAATAGCCCATGTTAATGTAATAACCATTCCTACTATACCGATTATTGCACCAATTAATATACCTTGAAAAGTCCTCTTCTTTATTTGACTCATTCCTATCATTTGTACTCAACCTCCATTTATATTGCTATTTACAACATAACTTTACGTTAGTAGTATATTCCTTATAAAAAAAAAAATCAACCGTTTTCAAAAAAAAACGGTTTAGTGCGTTTAATTGATATATAATTGTAATTTTATTGTAACATTTTTGTAACTTTTATACATCATTCTATTTTATTTGACATTATAAATAGTTTAAATACCCTTTTTAAATAATCCATAAAACTAGATTTATTCAAATCATCTCTAGCAATTAAATCTAAAGTATCAATTATTTCATTAGTTTGGCTATTAATTATATCAATTTTTCCGATTACTTCACCCATTTGAATTGGTGCCTTAAGGCTGTTATATGTAATGTTTTGACTTGTATTAATATTTTGACCTTTCTCATTTAAGACAGATACTTCTCTATTTATTATAACATCCAATTTATCATTTATATTTTTGTTTACTGATAAGCTATCTATAACTGTATCTTTTTCAAGTAACACTTTATTTTCATAATTTGCAAATCCAAAATTTAATAGTTGTTTTGTTTCTTCAAGCCTTACCTCTGGTGTTGGTGCTCCCATTATTACAGTTATAAAAGTCGTATTGTTTCTTGTAGCTGTACCTGCTAAATTATATAATGCCTGTGATGTATAACCTGTTTTTAAACCTGTTGCTCCTTCATAAAATCTAATTAATTTGTTTGTATTAGTTAAACTAGACGCTCCATTTCTTAGTGTATCCATCCATATTGATGTATATTTTAATATATCTGGATGTTTAGTTATAATTTCTCTTGACATTATTGCTATATCTTTAGCACAAGTATAATGATTATCTTCATCAATTCCATGTGAATTCATAAAATTTGTATTTACCATACCAAGTTCTTTTGCTTTTTCATTCATCATATTCACAAAATTTGCTTCTGTACCACCTATTTTTTCTGCCATTGCAACAGTCACATCATTTGCAGAAACTACACATATAGCTTTTAATGCTTCATCTATTGTTAATTCTTCATTTTCCATAAACCATATTTGTGAGCCACCCATTCCAGCAGCATTTGCACTGCAAACTACTTTATCATCATATGATAATTTACCCGAATCTATTTGCTCCATTATTATAAGCAAAGTCATAATTTTTGTAACTGATGCTGGTAAAAGTTTTTCTTCTTCATTATTTGCATATATAATTTTTCCAGTTGACGCTTCCATAAGTAATTGTGCTTTTGACTCAAATTCAAATACAGGAGTTGATACAGATGTTGCAATACTTGATTCGTCTGTTTTATTTTTCTTTTCATATATATAACTTGAACCATATATATTACTTACTAATAATACCAAAAGTAACAATAGTGATAATAATATTTTTATCTTTCTATTATACATAATTCACCTCAAATTAATGTTATTACATTATATTTATATATACTAGATTTATGATTATTTTTTTATTACTTAAATTAAAAAAAAACACCAATTATATTTAAAATAACTTTAAATATAATTGATGTTTTAGTGTTTATTAAACTATATTAAGTATTTCTACTTCTATATGTGAATTGTTAACTTTATATTTCACCTTATCGCCGATACCTTTATGATAGATTGCAGTACCAAGCGGTGAATTTAAAGTAACTTCTTCACTATTTACTGGATTTGCCTTGTTTACTAATTTAACAACTAAGTCTATTGGTTCTTCATCAACATCAACAAATTGCATCGTAAGTGTAATAGTATTACCAATTTCAACATTCACTTTTTTAGTTTCTGTTTCTTTCAAATGCTCTTTATAACCAGTTAAAGTTGATTCTAAGGCCATATTGTATCCTCCCATTTTCTTAAGACAAATTTGTACTTGTTACAATAAATAATTAATATAATTATACTATTTTTTTCAAAAAATGCAATATTATTTTCAAATATTTATCGATATTATAGTGAATATTATATACATAAATTTGTAATAAAATTGAAATAATAAATTGACTATATTTACATAATGTGATATAATATGCCTAGATTTTTAATATCTAGGGAGAAATATATGTCTACATTAACAAATTTAGAAAAAAAGTTTAATTATTTATATGTAAAAGAATCTGAATTGGACAAATTATTAGAAAAAGAAAACCCAATTCCTAAGGAACAATATCAAAAAAATAAATTAAAGGAAGAAATATCTGATGTGCTTAGTGATATTTTTTCTCTTCAATGTGATGACGCTTTGTCAACATCTTTTTTTATGCAGGTTGATTTTATTGAGCAAAAAGTAAATAAATTACTTGAAATAAAACATAAAGAATTAGATACACTTTATAAAAAGAAAAGTAATGTATATAAAATTGCAGAAAAAATATTTTCAATTATATACTCTATTGATATTTTACAAAATAGCATAAATATAAAATTAGATATTGAAAAAAGACTTTTAGATTTAAAAAATACTGTTGTAAACTATGATACAAATAAAAGACAATTGATTGCAATTAACTTCTTAGAAACTAAACTAATTAATTATAAAGAGGGATTATTTAGATTAATAGAATTATTAAAAAACTACGAATTAAAAAAAGAACTTAGTTTTGAAATAAAACAAGAAATTTTTGATATATTTTCAAAAATTTCTTTAGAAGTACAAAATGTAACAAATCATACAAAGGTATTTAACGAAGAAATAGATTCACAAGATTCAATATATACGCAAGAATATATATTATGGTATGAAAATTTATTTTTAGATATGTTTAAAAATGCTGGTTTATCACTTCCAACTTTTTATTCGCAATTAAGTGAAGCAAAAAATACTAAAAATTTACCTGCAAATTATCTAGAAAATCTTGTTGATTTTGTTTACAGAAACTATGTTTCAGAAATAAGTGTATATAAGAAAAAATTAGATAATGATATAAAAAATTATGAAAAAGAAATACATTCTCAACTTGGATATTGTTATGCATACAATGGTTCAAGTAACCTTGAAGAAATATTAAACAATATTCAACATGAAAAAATATTACCTGATTATTTATCTGGAAGCTCTTCAAAAGAGACATTAAAATATATTCTATTTGATTTAGACGTTTCTTTTAAAGATAATATAGAACTATATAATATTTTAGATGACTTACACGAAGAAATTTGTAAAATATTTGATTATCAAAAATATTTAGATATGTATAAATTTAATACAAAACATAAATCAATTCAAATATTACAATATAGACAATATTATACAGACTTACTTGAAGATGCCAAAAAGAATGTACTTAATGAATATGTTAAAAAAATTGATACTTTAATTGCTAATGAAAGTCTTGAAGATTATAGCACAAGTAAATTAATGAATAATATTAATGATGTAAAAGAAGATATTACAAAATTAGAAGATGCATTAAAATATATAAATAAAAACTTTAAAACATTTTCAAATGATAACTTAAACAAATACCTTGAAACAATAGAGTCAAGATATGATATATCAAACTTATATCAAAATATACAAAATAAAAAATCAAAATTTGTCTATAAACTTACTGCTAGACCTTTAAAAGAAGAAAGCAAATTAATATATGAATTTACAAACAAAGCTGAAATAAAGGATAACTTAAATACAAAACTTATTGATGATATTTTTAAAGAAGATAAGGACTTAAAAATTGATATTATAAAACTTATAAATTAATACTATATGCTTAAAACATATAGTATTTTTATTTATTTGTTTACAGAATGTGTTGACATAATTTAAGTTTTATGTTATAATCTTAGTGTAGTCAAAAAAAATTAAACCCTGAATAGGGAGAAGGAGGCCAATCATGGCAAACGAATTACTTAGAACAAAGACGAGAAATATGCTTGCAGAGATTGCAGGCAATGAGGAACAGGCATCTGAGCTCATCGAGCGGGTAACAGGTGTCGTAAAGAAAATGGCAGAAAAGCCCGAAGAGGAAATGCAGGCATTCTTGCTCAGGATGAGGATACAGCCTGAGACCACGGTATCAGAGTTTTCTTTGGATCAGCTCACAGAGGAGCAGATTGAAAACCTGATGGGAAAGCTCCGTGGTGATGTTATTGCAAGCTATAAAGCAGCTCATCCGGACTGCTGGCTTGCCGACACGACAGAGTATCCGATCCTCAGCAAGGCACTTGATGGCGACATTACGCTCATTCAGTTTGTCGTTGGAAAGTGTTGTGAGACTGTCTACTCCCCTTCTGAGGAAAGAGAAAGGATTGTGTTCCTGCTCTCCTCTGAAGAAGAAAAAAATCGCTACGGTGGGCTCCGTGCGATGAAATTCAGCAAGGAAGAGGCAGGTTACCTCAAAGATTGTGCCAACGCAATCGGTGAGTATTACAAGAGCCTTCTTCCTGAAGAAGCAACGAATCCCATCAAGATTCCGGAGGGATTTGTACCTGCCGAAGACACCACTCCGGAAGTGGCAAAGGAGAAGAAAACTCCTAAAAAAATTACGCTGGAGCAGCTCTCGGCGAACCGTGAACTTTTCGAGGAACTTATCTCGATAAGCGATAGGCTTGCCAAGGTTGGCGTAGATGCAAACTATGCCACGTGGAAGCTTGAGAGCATAAGAAGAGTGCTCAATGCTTCCAAGGAGCTGTAAAATTCAACACCTTCCCATTCATTGGGAGGGTGTTTTTTTCTCTATTTTTGAATATGGAACTCTAACTATAAAACTACCAGCAACATATGGTGCTACATCATATTGATTAAAAAAAATAACTATATCATTTTTATCAAATACAAAGTTTCTAAAATTATCCAAGTTTGGTTTAGTACCCTTTTTTAACATTTCTTCACTACTATATTCTTTTATATTTTCATTGTCTTTCAATGTATCATATGCTACCTCTGAGAAATAATTTAATACTCCATCATACATTTTTGTAAGCTCTGTAATATCTATAATTTTATTATTTTTCAAATCATAATTAATTGTAAAAATATTAGATGAAGGATGAGCACCACCAGTATCAGAATTTACATTAAATGCAAATGATATGTAATAGTCATAATTATAATAATCAAAAGAAATATCAAGATTATATTTGGCTTCATGTTCAAAATCTACTGCCTCTTTAAAATCATCAACAATTTTTTGCATTTTTGATTTTATAGCTATATTTAATATTTCATATTTTGTATAAGGATAATATATATCAATAATATATTTTTTATCATCATCTTTTATATTTTTCATTTCATATATATCATTATTACTACTTATTGTTTCTTTCACACTTTCCACTTTATATTTGTAATAATTTTGTACTACATAAGTTAAAACTATAAAAAAAAGCAAAAAAATAATTACAAAAATATATCTAGGTTTCATATAATCACCTTAATACACTATATGTAATTACTTTAAAAATATTTTACTTTTCCAAAATAAATGGAACTTTAATTAAATCTTCTACTTTTAATACTACTAATTTTTTATCTATATACATTATGATATCAACATTTTTACACATATCTAATATATATTGCATGCATGTTCCACAAGGTATTAAAGTATCATCTATTTCATCAGATGTATTTTTTCCTCCAACAACTGCAATAGCTTTAAACTTTCTTTCACCATGTGATAAAGCATTTTGTATAGCTACTCTTTCTGCACAATTTGAAAGTCCAAGTATTGTATTATCCTCGACATTTGTCCCTATATATACAGTTCCATCCTCAGTTATTAAAGCAGCACCAACAGAATATCCTGTTCTTTCAGACACTGAATTTTTCCTAGCATTTTTTGCTATATTAATTAAATCTAAATTAGTCATATTTACCTCCCTAATAAATTCTTTAAAACATTTTCTATACTTGGACCCATTAAAACTATTTGATAAATTATTAAAACAAGTAATATACCAATACTTGCACTAATTAAAGCATAAATAACTTTATTTTTTTTATCTTTTGCTCGCGATGCAGTTATTATTAAACTTAAAAAGAATGCAATCCCACTAACAAGTAAGCTCTTAGTTATTATGTATAAATATGTAGTAAGTGCAAATGATAAACCAATTCTTAAACTAGGTCCTGAATGAGCATATTCATCATTTTTTCCAAAAATCCCTTTTAAAATTATAATTAAAATAACAACTGCAAAAATTATTGTAAATAAAATATGAAGTTTAGAATTAAATATAGATGAAATTACAGATGTAGTAGCATTTGTAATCTTATCTACAAACAAAAAGTATGCAACAACTACTGCAACACAAGATGAAATTAATACACCACCTGCTGCTATATCTTTTGCAGCCTTTGCTCTATCATCATATTTATCAGTTATTAAATCAACAATATATTCAACAGTAGAATTAATCATTTCAGCAAACAAAACAAAACCTATTGTTAAGCATATACATGCAAATTCTGTTTTAGTAAAATCAAAAAACAAACTAAAAATTAATACTAGCATTCCTATTATATAATCTATTCGTAAATTTCTTTCTGTTTTAAATGCTCTTATTACGCCATCAATAGCATGTCCTATTGCACTTGCAAAAGTTTTATTTTTCTTTACAACTTTCTCCTCATTATCTTCTTTTTTATTATCCATTTACTCTACCTACACCCACTTTATTTAACACTTTTTCTTCAAGCTGTCTCATCTTTATTTTTTCTTCCTCTATTTCATGATCATGCCCTGTTAAATGGCACATACCATGAGTAATCATATATAGTACTTCTCTTACAATTCCTGTACCGTACTCAATAGATTGCCTTTCAATTACATCAAGACATAAAAATATATCTCCTAAATCAATTTCTTTTACAGTTTTATTAAGATTTTTTAATTCATCCATTGTAAATATAGGAAAAGAAAGAACATCAGTTGCCCTATCTACATTCCTATATTTTTTATTTATATCTTTTATTTCAGCATCTGTTACACTTTGTATTGATACATCTACTATATCTGCATAAATATCTTGTTCTACTAAGACATTTTCTACAATATCATAAATATAATTTTTTATATCTTGATTTGACTTAGCTTTTACAAAATCTAATATTTTATCATCAAGATTAATTTGAATATTCATAAGTTAATTATTCCTTTCTACAAATTTTCCTATTTGTTCATTAATAGTATATTGCACATCTACTATAATACCATTTTCAGTATCCTTTGTTGTTAGTACACTATTTACAATACCAGCTTCTCTAGCATTTGGTAAAACTTCACTTTTTATATATTCTTCTGCTTCATTCTTTGCTTCATTTATTATATCATCATAACTTTTAATATAGTTTACTTCTTCATATTCGCTAAATTTGTACAAATCAAAAGAAATTAGTTTACCAAATAATTTAAAACTTTTACTGCTTTTATTTATATCATATTTTAATGATTTATTCAAATAGTTTATCATATATTCTTTAGAATCAACAGAAATACCTACTGTATATCTTACTTTTCCCTTATATTCTTTTTTAGTATTTTCATAAAAATATTCTTTTGAAAAATTATATTTTTTATCAATCATTACAATTCCTTTTGCTGTTACATAAGTAGGATCCAATAATTTACTATATATAACTCCTTCTATTAGAATATTTCCCTCTTGTGCATAACTTCCCTCTTTTAACAGGGCTGTTCCATTTTCAGGTATTATTTTAGTGATAACTCCTGATTTATCAGCAATAATATTACCATTTACATTTTCTTGTATATCATCTTCATCCATTTTTGTCTTTTCAACTACTTTTATAATCGCTTTTGTACCATCTAACTCAAAACCTACCCAAGACAAATCAGATAGCAATACTCTCATATTATTTGTTACTGCTTTATTATTAATAAATGCTTTATTTTTACCAATATATACGCCACTTTCTTTAAGGGCATTAAGAATTTGCTCATTTGAAATATAATTATTTCCTACAACTTCTATATTCCAAATAAATGTAGAAAAGGCAATACTAACTATAACAAGTACAATAGCAAGAAGAGCAAAAATTTTTCTTTTTCTATACTTATGAAATGTAAAATACAATCCTTCTTTATTTTTTATTGTCACTTTACATTTTGTCCTTTTAGCAATAGGCTTAAGTTTCTTAAATTCAGATATATCTATTCTAAATCTTATAACTCCATTTACAATATTTCTTATATCCCATATTTTTACATTATTTATTTTACAAAGATTTATAAAACGCTCTGTAAAAAAGCCTTCAATTTGAACAACAACTGTACCAGTTATACTTTTTATTCTTTTATCAAAATCCATACTTTCACCCTTTGTCACTTTTATAATTTAAACTATATATATTACCTGATATTACAAGCTCAGAATCTGTTATTTCTTTTATATCTAAATTACTTCCATCTATTATAACAAATAGATTATTTGTTTTTATTTTTATATAATTATCATAATAATCAACTATCTTTTTATATCCTTCTATTAAAATGTCAGTATCTTCTATACAAGTTATCTTAGTATAATTAGATACAACTTCTTGAGGAATTTCTAAAAATTCAGAGAACTTACTTTTAGCATCATTTATTTTTTCTTTTACATTTATGTTTTTTAAAATCGTACTACAAAACTTTTTTCTCTCTTTTTTATTAAGTTTCAATCTGTTTCACTCCCTTATTTTTATTATATTTTTTATAGTGTTTTTTATTACTTTTTAAATTTATAATTTATTTGACATATTATGTCGTTTTTTGCGTTATTTTTATTTAATAAATAAGTATTTTTATTTGACAAATTATAAAAATTGTAGTATATTATTAACGGTTCACGTATTTAATATGTATGAGTGATAAAATAGCATTTTACTATTTTATATATTCATACTCTATTTTTTCACTTTTTTAAAATACTTTTGTATTTTAAAAATATATTAAAAGATTTTTTAATTTAAAGAGGTGAATTTATGCTAAAAATAGGCATGTGCGACGATAATCTTGAAAGTATTAAAACAACTGCCAAATTATTGGAATCTGAAATTATCGAACAAAATTTAGATGCTGAAATTACATTAATAAGTAACAATCAAAATGAAATTTTTGATGCAATATATAACAAAAAGATAGATGTTCTTTTTTTAGATATAGACTTCAAATGCAAAGGAAAAAACGGATTAGAATTTGCATATGAATTACGAGAAGTAAATAGAAGTTTTTATTTAATCTTTTTAACTGCACATCAAAGATTTCTTCATCTTTCATTTACTGTAAAAGTTTATGATTATTTACTAAAACCAATAAATAGAGACATTATCGAAGACTTAATTTTAAGATTAAAAAAAGACTATGCTAATGATCAAACTGTTTTTCTACACTTAAATAAATGGAAATCAATTAAAATGGATTCAATACTTTATATCGAAAGAATAGGGGCTAAATCACATATTATAACTAATTCCTGCGAAGAATTAACAACTAAATCGCTAGACACATTATTAGATGAATTATCAAATAAATTTAAAAGGTGTCATCGTTCGTATATTGTTAATGTGGAAAAGATAATATGTATTGATAAAAAAAGGGGGATTGCACAACTTTTAAGCAACAAAAAGTGTCCAATCAATAATCATTTTAATATATAAAGGAGCAAAACATGGAAAATGTAATGATTAAACTTTCTAGTATAGTGATACAAAGTATTTTTGCCCTCTATCATTTTGTATCAATAACAAATTACTTTAAACAAACTAAAGAAAAAAATTATTTAACATCAATTTTAATAGTAATTATTATATGCATAACGCAAATTTTAGATTTAAAGAATTATAACTTGTTTTTACTTATATTTCTTTTAGTTTTAACTTTAAAATTTACAAGCAAACTTACTTTATTAAAATCAATATTATCAACAATTCTATATTGTATAATAATATCTATTAGTGGTTTAATCAGTTTAAAAATAATAAACTTAAATATATATGAAGATTTATTAATTATACCAAATAAATATATTATATTTTTAGTATTACAATTAATTATTAATATATCTATCGAACTATTAATTAATATTTTTCTTGCAAGAAAACATAAGATAAATAGTTATGAAAATACTACAAACTCTACTATTAATAACAAAATCAAATTAATAATATTTTTAATTTTAGCATATACTATTCCACAAATAATAGTGATATTCTTTTTAAAGTATACTTATCCTTTACCTTTAATAGTCTTAGAAATATTTAAAACAATTTTAGTTTGTATTTTAATTTTTAGCTACTTTGATATAATTAACAAAGATGAGAAAATACAAACTAATCTTTCAACAATTGAATTACATAACAAAACATTAATTGAATTAGTTGATGGTGTACGAACTTTAAAACATGATTATGGAAATATAATACAAGCATTAAATGGATATGTTGTTACGAAACAATATAACAAATTAAAAGAATATATAGACTCACTTATTAAAGAATTTTGTAATGTAAATAATATATCTGCAATAGATCCTAATATATTTAATGATCCTGCAATATATGGAGTTGTAGGAGCAAAATATTTTTATGCTATTGAAAATGATATAACTTTTGATTTAGATATTACATCAGATATAAAAAACATAAACTTTTCAAAGCCAGAGTTATCTAGAATTTTAGGTATACTTCTTGATAATGCAATAGAGGCTACGTTAAAATGTAATAACAAATATATTAAATTAGATATTCATTTTGATGATAAAAAATATGCTGATGTTATAAGAGTAATAAACACATACGATACGTCTGAAAAAATTGATTTAGACAAAATTTATGAAAAAGGAGTTTCTTCAAAAGAAATTAAATCTGGAATTGGATTATGGGAAGCAAAAAAGCTTATTTCTAAAAACAAGCATTCTCAAATATATGCTACAATAGAAAAAGAAAAATTCATTCAGAATTTAATAATTGAAAAAGCAGATTAGAAATAAAAACTAATCTGCTTTTAATTATTATAAATTTAATTCATATTATTTCACCCCTTTTACTTTTATATCATATATTGAATTAACGCTATTAAATAAACTATATATTTATTTTCTTCAATATATGATTTTTGTAATTTAATCTTCTTTTTTGTTATAATTTAACGGTCAAATATATTATAATTCAAACTTTAATTTATTTTTTAAAAATAAATTAAATACCTCTTTTTTTATATTGAAAAGTGTAAATTCTATTTTCACGTTGATATTTCGTATTTTCATAAAATAAATAAATTTGTAACACTATAACTTATTTATCATAATATATATAAAAAAAGGGGGATTTATATGGAATATAATAAATTTTTACATATTGGAGATAAGGCTCCAAGATTTAATGCTATATCTACGTTAGGAGATGTTAAACTAAGCGATTATTTAGGTAAATGGGTTATATTATTCTCATACCCAGAAAATTTTTCACCTGTATGTGCTACTGAAATCATAGCTTTGTCAAAATCTAACAAAGATTTTTTAGATAGAAACTGTGAAATACTTGGAATTTCAAAAGATACAAATTCTTCTAATCTATCTTTTTTAAACAACATTCAAAAAATGAGTGCTACAAATGTACCTTTTCCTATAATTTGCGATAATGATATGAAAATTTCTCAAATGTATAATACTGATAAAAATCAAAACTATATTATTATCCTTGATACAAATCAAAAAATAAGATTAATAATGACTTATCCAACAGAAATTGGAATAAATATCTATGAAATTTTAAGATGTATAGATGCATTACAAAAGAGTGATTTAGAAGATTGCATGATACCTGCAAATTGGGTTATAGGAAATCCTACTATTTTAAAGGCACCAAACAATTATATGGATGCGGTAAATAGATTAAATGATAGAAATTTTAGATGTATAGATTGGTATCTTTGTTTCAATAATTAATTTTGAAAGGATTTGATTATATGGGGGAAAATTGTAATAATAATTGCAATAATGGAAATTTCTTGAACAACTTATTTTGTGGCAATAACTGTATATTTATTATAATAATAATTTTTATATTGTTATCCTGTTGTAATGGTTCTAAAAGCTAAAAATACTAGCACAAGCTAGTATTTTTATTGTATATTTTTTCAATATTTTTATAAACCTCAAATGTTATTTCACAATCTTTTAAAGACCTATGTGCACCGATATAATTTATATTAAAATAATTTGCTAATGTCTCCAGTTTATAGTTTTTTATTCCTTTTACATATTTTCTTGATAGAACAAGTGTATCTAAGCATTTATTTTCTAATCCATGATCAAAATGTCTTTTAAAATTATTATTTAAAAAACTCATATCAAAATTTGCATTGTGAGCCATTAATACACTATCTTCAGCAAAATTGCTAAACATTTCTAGTGCATCATGTATATTAGTTGCATCAAGTAACATTTCATTTGTTATACCTGTAAGCCTTGTAATAAATGGAGATACCTCGTTTTCAGGCTTTACTAAAATATCCATTCTATCAACTATCTCATTATTTTTTATTTTTATAGCACCTATTTCTATTATTTCATTGTTAACAGGAGAAAGCCCTGTTGTTTCTAAATCTACTATAACATAATCTTTTTCAAACATATTATCACCAAATATTTTCCTAAATTATTATATCATTAATGTTTTAAAATGTAAATAATTACTTTGTATTATTACATTCTTGCATTTATATAACATCTATGATATAATGTTTACATAAAAAACAATAATCCGTATTTAATAAGAAAGGAGCAATATGAAACTTCAAAATCTTAGCGACTATATGAATAATATTAGGAAAAAAATTCAATTAAACGAAGATCAAGTAGTAATGCTAACTAATGTTTTTCAACCAATACCTGTAAGAACTGAAATTCCTCGTAATAACTTAGATAACTCATGTATTGAAATAAAAAATATTAATGGAACAACTTATATTTTTATTAATTTTGTATCAAATAAAAAAATTATCTGCACTACTTTTATAAATGGTGTGCCACTTAGTATAGTATCGATAGAAAATGCTTTATACAGCACAAAAGAAATGCAAGAAAAATATCCGACATATAAGCAAATAGGAGATGGAGATAATGAAAAATTCTTTCCTATTTCAATAGAATGGTTTAATGAAAATTTCAAAAATCTTAATAAGGCAAATCATGCTGTATTTCAACTTGGAATAATTGTAGATCTTAACAACTTTTTAACTTTTGCTAAAAATTCTGTGACATTAGATAATCAATATTCAAGAATTAGTGTTACAAATAATAGTCCACTAATTGGGAATAGACAAACTCGAAGAAAAAATAAAAATGATATGAAAAATGGTAACAAAACATCATATATTACCAAAAACACATTAGTAATTTCACTTCCTGAAGCACAAACAATTGAAAAGCTTGTTATGGAAAATTACAATATGACAAAACGTACTGTAAAAGCACATTCAAGGAAGCTTAGAAATGGAATAACAAAGCAATTCCATGAAAAAGTATATTATAAGTTTATATCTTAATATTAATGCTCTCATATTTTTATGAGGGCATTTTTTTATAAAAAAAATAGCACCATTAGGTGCTACTTGTGGTAATTTTAACTTCGTAGGCGAACTTTACCAAACACCTACCTTCGTGTGACCTGGAGCCAGGTTAAAGGTCCCTTGTCTCGATCACGATCCGCTGGATCTGTTCCCAGCCAGCGTGCTCGAATCGGAACTCGACCTCCTCCTTGCCAGTCGCAGGGTTCACAATCATATTCCCAGTGGGAACACGATTTGCTTTCGCCCTTATGACAGGCTTGGAGTTAACCCGGGGGTTCACCAGTTCAGCCAAAATACTTGGCGGCAATACTACCGCAAGCACATCAGCATCCCCAGCAAGCTCCAGCACTTCAGCAGCGTTCTTCACGCTAGCCTCATGCTGCCTTACTTCAACCGCACCAAAGATGCGATCAAGGTCGGCCCGTTGCTCCTCAGTCATCTGGTGTCTGGACAACCAGAAAACTTTCGTTACGGTCACACTTTCACCTCCTTTCAACTTCTCCACCAATTATGGTGGGCGACTTATGTTAACTTACAATATTATTATAACTCTCTTTTTAGACAAAGTAAAATATTTAAAAGTTATATGTTATATAAGCTACACTTATATAGTTACAGTAAAAAAATAGATAAAAATTATGAAAATTTCTATCTATTTAAAATTGTTAATATTTATCTTAATATTCTTCAATTACATCCATTATAAAATCTAATAACTTTAATGTTGCAAAACTTGCAATATTCCCTTTTAATATTGCAATACTTGCCTTAAGTTTTGGTAAATCTTTTTCAAATTTTAATTGAATTAATTTACCACTATCTATATCATCTTTAATTAAACTTTTTAAACCGACTGCTATTCCCATATCATTAATTGCAAAAAATTCTCTAGCATCAGAACTAGATATTTCAAACTTAATTGGTAAATTAAAATTATTATTCTTTGCAAATTCAAATAAAGCTTTTCCAGTATTAGAGACTTTTGATGGAAGTATTAAGTCACATTTTTCTAAATCGCTATATTCTTTTACTGGATGTTCATCATAATATTTTTTACTACAATAAAAACATAATTCTTCCTCATAACCTTCTATTCTATCAACATTATTTGGTAGCTCTTCTCCAGTATCTTTAAATATAACCATATCACATTTTCCTTTTGACAAATTATTTATAGCCTCAGATGTTAATTCTCCAGTTGAAACATCAATTTTTATCTTAGGAAATACTTTTGAGAATTCAAGCATAGCTTTATACAATATTTTAGTACCAAATGATCTTCCACATCTTATTCGTATTGTACCTTCTTCTAAATTTATATATTGGCTAAATTTATTTTCAGCATTATCTATTATTTCAATACTTTCTTTAATATAGTCATATAATTTTTTTCCTTCCTCTGTTAAAACTACCCCTTTTGGAACTCTATAAAATAATGTACCTCCAAGCTGTTCCTCAAGTTTATGAATACTTTGGGTAACTGCTGGTTGTGAAATGTATAAAGCTTCGGCAGCCTTTGATATATTTCCAGTATTTGCAACTATATAAAACAAATTATATAAATCAAAATTAATATTACTCATATAAATTCCTCCATATTTAAGAATAATATACAATAAATATAAAAAAAATACAATAGCAAATGCTACTGTATTTTTATACTATACCTAAATTATTTTAATATATTTTTTAATACAATTGTTTTAACTCTTGACATTTCTTCAAGTGTGGCAGATATTCCTTCATATCCTATTCCACTCTTTTTCCAACCTCCAAATGGCATTTCTGCACTTCTCCAATAATTAGAGCCATTTACAACAGCTGTTCCACATTCTAATCTTTCTGCTACCTTAAGAGCTCTTGAAAAGTTCCCTGAAAATACACATCCACATAAACCATATGAAGATTGATTTGCAATTGCTATTGCTTCCTCTGGTGTATCAAAGCCAATTACTGATATAACTGGTCCATATATTTCTTCATCTTTTGCAACAGGCATGTCTTTTGAAACATTATTAATTATAGTTGGTGTATAAAAAGCACCTGTTCTTTTTCCACCCAAAACTACTTTTGCTCCTAATTTTACCAAGTCATTTACTTGATCTTCTACTTTTTTTGCAACTGCTACATTTACTAAGCAACCTATTTGAGTTTCTTCATCTAATGGATTTCCTACCTTTAATTCTTCTATTCTATGTTTTAACTTAGATATAAATTGTTCTTTTACTGTATTACTTATTATAAACCTTTTACTTGCACAACATACTTGACCTGCGTTATATAATCTTCCATGTATAGTTTCTTCAACAGCTAAATCAACATCTCCATCATCTAAAAGAATAAAAGCATCATTTCCAGTTAAATCTAAAGATACATTTGTCAAATTTTTAGAAGCTACTTCCATAGTTTGCATACCAGAAATTGTATTTCCTGCTAGTGATACTAAATCTACACCCGGATGTGCTGCTAAAGCTTTACCTGCTGTCTGCCCATCTCCTGTAATACACTGAACAACACCAGAAGGAATACCAATTTCCATTAGTATATCACACAAATTAAATATTGTTAAAGGTGTATAATTAGATGGTTTTACAACAACTGTATTTCCCATAATTAATGCACACGCAACTTTATGGCAAAAGAAATTTACTGGGAAATTAAAAGGTATAATAGCTGCAACTACTCCAACAGGATATCTTTTTGTATATTGCACACTTTTTTCAGTTCCTGGTTCTATATTGTCTGGTATGTTAATTCCATATAAATGCTTTGCTCTTTCAACATATCCCATAACCATAGTTTTTGTATTAGATATTTCTTCTCTTGCCTCTTTTATAGTTTTACCTGCCTCACTTGTAAGTAATTTTGCAAGTTCTTCTTTTCTTTCTTCTACTTTTAATACAAACTTTTCTAAAAGATTTCCTCTTTCATACATTGGAATTTTACTCCAACTTTTTTGGGCATTTCTTGCTGATTTTACAGCTTTATCTACATCTTCAGAAGTAGAATTTGGAACAGAATCTATAAATTCACCATTTGCAGGATTTACAATTTCTATTATTGCACCATTTGATGCATCTAAATGTTCCCCATTTATCAAATTTTTCATAACAACCTCCTAAAAATTAAATCATTATATTAAACTATATATATTTTATATTAAATTAAAAATATAAACAAGTAACTAGAAAAAATATAGATATAATTAATAAAATTACATCTATATTTTATTATCATAATCTTCCAAAAAATTATAGTATTGTTTTTCTTTACTCCATCCTAAAATTGCATCTAAATTTACATTTGACATACTATGAAATATACTTTTTGCAACATATTTATTATCTTTATTTAGTTCATTTATTATATTCTTAACCTTTAACCTTTTAGAGTCTTGCTCTGCTTTTTCTTTTGAAAATTTGCATGCACAGTTTATAAAGTTAAGTTCATTTGAATTTTTCCAAGATATAATATCTTCTTCTCTTATATAATACATTGGTCTAATTAATTCTAATCTATGATTTTCACTATGTACTTTTGGCAACATAGTTTTTATCTCTCCACCATAAAAAATATTTATAAGTAGAGTTTCTATTGCATCATCATAATGATGTCCGAGTGCTATTTTATTACATCCTAGTTTTTCTGCTTGCCCATACAAAACTCCTCTTCTCATTTTTGCACATAAAAAGCAGGGCGAATCTTCAATACTTTTTTCTATAATACTAAAAATATTACTGTTAAATATTTGTATTGGTATATTTAATAATTTAGCATTATTCTCTATTATAGCAACATTTTCTTTACTATATCCTGGATCCATTACTAAAAATACTAAGTCAAATTCTATATTTCCATGCTTTTGAAATTCTTGAAAACATTTTGCCATAAGCATTGAATCTTTCCCACCAGATATACATACTGCTATTTTATCACCTTTTTTTATGAGTTCAAATTCTTCTAATGCTTTTCTAAATTTTTTATATATTTTATTTCTATATGTAGTTATTATACTTTTTTCAATTTCTATATATTCTTTCAATTTTATCCCCATAAAATTATAGCAAAATTTTAGCTGTTTTTCAACATACATAAAAGCTAGGAATTAAAAAAACTCCTAGCTATTTTTTTAAAATTCTACTTCCATATATTCAACTTTTTTGTGTTCTAATGACATATTTGATTTACTTGTAAATATTTTTATAAGTTTTGAATCTGATGAGAAAAATGGCTTTGATAAAGCTGTTTTTTCACAATGAGCTACTGCAATATATACTTCCTTTGCTCCATTATTACAAAGTATTTTATAACATTCAAAAAGTGTATCACCTTTTGAACATAAATCATCTATTATAATGCATTTTCTATTCTTTACTATACCTTTACCAACAATGCAAACTTTCTTTATTTCATTTGTTATTTCATCTCTTTCTTTTTCACAATAATAAATATTATTACCTAAGTTTAAATTACTATATCTTTTAGTTGCTCCTTTATCAGGAAACACAATACAATCATTTTCTGAAAAATTAATCATACTTTTTATCTTGGGTAACCATTTTAGTATTGGTCTTATTTCATGTGCATTTTTTAATAGTTTTAATGTGACATCAGAATGTGCTTCTACAACTAATACTTCACTAAATTCTAACCAATTAATATATTTACAAATTGCTTCTAATGTGAAAATATCACCTTTGCATTTTCTGTCCATTCTTTGATATGGCATACACCACAGAAGTAATTTTGCATTTCTCAATACTTTTTTTAATTCATTTGATACAAATAGTAAATTCATTAAATCTTCATTTATACTATATCCATCTACATCTGTTTCAAAGATAAGCTCTGCCATATTTTCCTCTTTTATATCAAGGTCTTTTATCCGGCATTCACTGTTTGAAAAATGCTCTAAATCAAGTCTTTTGCCATTAAAAATTATCATTTTTCCTCCTCCATTTTTATTGTATTAACAACAAAATTATATTAATTTCAACAAAATTATAACATCAAAAAAAATATGCGTCAATAAAAAAATCGGTAAAAACCGATTATTCTTTATTTTTTAATTTCCAAGATATTTTCTTAAAAAATTGATTTAATTTATCAAAAACAGTTTCTTCTTCTGGTATTACTGTAAGCATTTGTTCAATCATTCTATTTTCATCTTTATCTGCTTTTGTACCTTTATATGCCATAAATTTCTGTTTCCAAGTAACAAAATTGTTATTGTTTATTCCACTTTCAAGCTCGAAAATTCTTTGTGATATTTCCATCATTTTATCACAATCTATTGGATCACCATTTCTAAATTTAGTAAATACTTCTCTATATGAAAAATATTTACTTTGTATATAATCTAATTCTTCATCATTTAAAGAATCTCTATGCTCTACAAATTCATTTTCAAGACCATCTAATACTTTACCTGCTCTTGATATTGTTTCAATTTTATTTAATATATCTCTTTGTAAATCTAAATCTTCCATATTAGGTTCGTTTTTTATTGTATCAAAAATGTCTTTTATTTCCATATTTCCCCCTAGTAAAAAACAATTTATTTTTCTATATTATATACTAATTTATATAATTTTACAAGACGTTATTACAACTTATACAAAATAATAACGTTTTAAATATATTTTAAAATATTATTCAATAAATTTATACAGAAAAAAAACACATATCATAAATATATGTGTTTTTATTCAAAATCTGGTACATATTCTTCCTCATGTTCACCTAATTCCTGTATATACCCATTTTCAAATCCTAATTTTTCTGCAAAATCCCATACTTCATCAAGCTCTGATTGTGTTATTTTTCTATTTATTTCTGGAAATTTACAAGCGTTATATGTAGGAAAATATTGTGCCATTATACTTATATATACTTTATTTGATAAATTATCATTTATCCATTGTAACACTTTTTTAGAATTTTCTACATTATTTGGTAATATCATGTGCCTTATAACAAGCCCTTTTTTTATAATTCCATTATTATCAAATACAGGATTTCCAACTTGTTTATACATTTCTAATATTGCTTTAGATGTAATCTCAAAGTAGTTAGAAACATTTGAATATTTTTTTGAAATATCAGAGAAATAATATTTAAAATCTGGTAAATATACATCTATATATGATGATAATAGCTGTATAGTTTCTACATTTTCATAACCACTAGAATTATATATTATTGGTATTTTTAATCCTAATTTTTTTGCAATTTTTATAGCTTCTATTATATGATATACATACATCGTTGGTGTTACCAAATTTATATTATTTGCACCATTTTCTTGTAAAAAAATAAATTTTGATGCTAGTTCTTCAATACTTATTTCTTTTCCATGACCTAAATGGCTTATTTTATAATTTTGGCAATATACACATTTTAAATTACAATTTGAAAAAAATACTGCACCTGATCCATTTTTTCCACTTATGCATGGTTCTTCAAAATAATGTAAAGTTGCAAGCGATATTTTTATATTTTTTCCAGCTCCACATCTTCCATTATATTTTGTTCTATCTATTTTACATTTTAAAGGACATATTTCACATTTTTCAATCATATTTCATCACATGTTTATTATATCACAAAAAATGGGCAAAGAAAAGGAGCCCCAAATTTGAGACTCTCTTTATGCGTGACCGCTACTCACCTCCGGTGGCTAACCTTCCCGACTTTTTCAGTTAAAATAAAAAAGAAAAATCTAAAAAGCTAGAAAAAATCTAGCTTTTTCTGTTGACATTT
>CANQPW010000007.1 GCA_947625855.1 uncultured Clostridia bacterium
ATAATATTCCTTGTAGCAGTTATTGGAATAGTTGTTGGAGTAATGTTTATTAATAAAAAGAAGAAAGAAACAAAAAATTCTTCAAATAAAAAATAAACAGTAAGAGCAAGATGAAATATTCTTGCTCTCTTTATGCCTAATTTTAAGTTTGATAATTAAAAAAATAGCTTAATTGAATAAAAATAATTGTATATTCATAGATTGATAGTAGAAAGAAGGTATGGAATATGGAAAAATTTAAAAGATATGGAATAAGCTTAATTATATCTTTTGTTATAGCAGCAGTTTTTTTGACTATTTCTGCAACTATTTTTGCATATACTAATATAAATGATAGATATTTAGACTCGTTTGTTTTTGGTACAGTTATGATATCAGTTTTAATAGGAGCAATAATTCTTGCAAAAAAAATAAAAGAAAAAGGAATTATATATGGCGGTATATATGGCTTATTATTTTGTTTGATTATTTACTTCATTACTTGTATGGAGTATACAGGATTTTTCATTTCAAATACACTTTTTGCATATCTTGCAATAAGTTTTTTATCTGGAGTAGTAGGCGGTATTATAGGTGTTAACATATAGGAAAGGTTTAATATGATAGGAGTATTAAAAAAGATAAGTGAAAGTATAAAAAATTCAGAAAATAAAAAAAGGATTATTTCTTTTGTTTTTGTAGTATTTTTATTAGTGTTATATTTTGCTCTTAATTATTCTAAACTAATAGCAGTATATAGTCTTCAAAGTAAAATAGAAGTTGAAACTAAGAATATGAAATTTTTAATTGGTGGTGAAGCTGTTGGAGTAAAACTTTTAGCAACAGGTGTTTTAGTTATGGGAATAGATAGAGAAGATACTAATTTAAAAGTAGGAGATATTATTTTAAGTGTTGATGGGAAAAAAGTAGAATCAAATCTAGAATTACAAAAAATAACAAAAGATTCTAATGGTAAGGAATTGGAACTTAAAATAACAAGAGATGGAAAAGAATTTTATACTAAGATTACTCCTAAAAAAGGTGAATTAACAGAAGAGTATAAACTAGGACTATGGGTAAAAGATAGTAGTGCTGGTGTAGGAACAATTACTTTTTATGAAGAAAATAGTAATAGATTTGCAGCTTTAGGTCATGGTGTTACAGAAACAAAGGAAAATTATATTCTGCCTATAACATCAGGTGGTATTACTAAAACAGATATATATTCTGTAAAAAAAGGTGTTTCCAAATCACCTGGAGAATTAAAAGGGACTATAACTCAAGAAATCATTGGTGAAATTTATGGTAATACTGATAAGGGAATATATGGTAATATATTAGATAAAGATTTAATAAAAAATAAACAAGAAGTTGAAATTGCAAGCAAAACAGAAATAAAAGAGGGAGATGCAACTATATTTTGTACTCTTGATGATAATGTTGTAAAAGAATATAAAATAAAAATTGAAAAAGTAATATTAACCTCAAGTGGTAATAAAAATATGACGATAAAAATAGTTGATGAAGCTTTACTTGAAAAAACTGGTGGTATTATACAAGGTATGAGTGGTTCACCAATTGTGCAAGATGGAAAATTAATTGGTGCTGTAACACATGTATTTTTAAATGATCCAACAAAAGGATATGGTGTTTTTATTGAAAATATGATTGAAGATATGTGTAATATATAAAATTTTACTAACTTATTACATTTGTTTTTTTTCTTGACTTTTAATGTATAATGATATAAAATATAATCGCAAATAAAAAATATTTGTTTTGAGTATTAAGGAGGATTTTTTATGGAGTTAAAAGGATCAAAGACAGAAGCAAATTTACGTACAGCTTTTGCAGGAGAATCACAAGCAAGAAATAAATATACATATTATGCTTCAAAAGCAAAAAAAGAAGGATATGAACAAATAGCTGCTATATTTACAGAAACAGCAGATAATGAAAAAGAACATGCAAAAATGTGGTTTAAATTGTTAAATGGTGGTGATATACCAACTACTACACAAAATTTAAAAGATGCTGCAGAAGGTGAAAATTATGAATGGACTGATATGTATGCAGGTTTTGCTAAAACAGCAAAAGAAGAAGGATTTGATAGAATTGCATATTTATTTGATGCAGTAGGAAAAATAGAAAAAGAACATGAAGAAAGATATAAAAAATTACTTTCAAATGTTGAAGATGGAAAAGTATTTGAATGTGGAGAAATTAAAATATGGAAATGTAGAAATTGTGGTCATATACACGTTGCTACAAGTGCTCCAGAAATATGTCCAGTATGCTCTCATCCACAAAGTTATTTTGAAATAAAAGCAGAAAATTATTAATTAAAAGGTCAAACATATTGTTTGGCTTTTAAATTTAGGAGGTAGGATTTATGTTAAACATAAAATTTTATTATTGTAAAAAATGTGATAATATAATTGAAGTAACTAATTCAAAAAATAAAGATGTAAAGCTAGGTAAAGAAGAATTACAAGAACTTATTCCAAATACTGTGGATGCAACAGTAGAAAAGCATGTTCCAAGTGTAAAACTTGAAAATAATAAACTTATTGTAGATGTAGGTAGTATACCACATCCTATGAGTGAGGAACATTTAATTAAAGCAATATATGTCGTTTGTGATAATGATACAATATATAGAAAATATTTAACATCAGAAGACAAACCAGTATTTGAAATAGATGGTTTTAACGCAAAGCATTTTGATGTATATTCATTTTGTAATTTACATGGATTATGGAAAAAGAGTATATAGTTTTTTAGCAAGAGAAATCTTGCTTTTTTGTTGCACTTTTATGTAAAATATTGTATAATAATATATGTATTATTTTGGAGGAGTTATGGAATTAGAAAAAATATTTAATTATATAATAACAAATTTCGAAGGAATAAAATTTCAAAATGTTTTACTAAATAAAAAAGAAAATAAAAATATAGAAAAAATATGTGAAGAAAGACAAAAAATAATAGATGGAATATCTGATAAAGAATATAACAAACTTATAGAAATGTTATCTAAAAACTTTATGGAGCAGTTTATAAAAGGAGATAGTAAAGCAAAATTTGCAAAACATGATTGTGAACATTTACTAACAATTTATGAAAGTTTAATAATGGATATATCAAATGAAGAATTAAATGATATAGATATTATAAAAGCTCATGTTGATAGAATAAAAAAATTTATAACACATATGGGTGAAGATAATTGTGGCTGTGAACATAATCATCATGAGATACTATCATATAGTCCAGCTTTTATTCTTGATATTTTAGGTGCAGATGAAAATTCTATAAAAGGCAAAGTATTAGATATAGGATGTAGAAAAAATGCAGATTTAGTTAAATATTTAAGAAGTAAAAATATTGATGCTTATGGTATAGATATTAATGTTGATGAAAATGAATATTTAGAAAATGAAGATTGGTTACAAAAAGATTTTGGAGATTTAGAATATGACATGATTTTTTCAAATATAGCATTTACAAAGCATTTTCTACTAAATCATTTAAGTGATGGAGATGAATATATAGATTATGCCAATACTTATATGAAAATTTTAAATTCTCTAAAGGTTGGTGGTACTTTTCATTATGCTCCAGCTCTTGATTTTATTGAAGAATTGTTACCAGAAGATAAGTTCTTTGTTATGAATGAATTTATTGATGATAATAATATGAGAACAGTAGTAAAAAGAATAAAATAATAAAAAATAAAACATACTCAATGAGAAAAAATAAAAAATGTTTTTTCATTGAGTATATTTTTGGCATATAATATTGTTAAAAGGGAGTTAAAAAAGTAAAAATTTTAAAAAGGTATTGACTAATATTAGGTATTTATGGTATAATAAAAGTGCCATCAAAAAATGGCGTTCAAAGAGAGGATTACATTTGATGAATACAATAGGAGATAAAATTAAAATTCAAAATTTACTGAAAATTAAAAGAATTGTAGACGCTGATGTTAACGGAAATAAATTTGTTATTATTAGAACTAGAAAAAATTTAGATTTTATGAGAAAATATAGTTTAAATAATGATGATATTAAAGATATCATAAGGGGACTCTCAGTAGAGGATTGTTTTAAGGGACCAGAAGAAGACAGAAATCCAGAATACGAGGGATGGATATTTAAGTTTGATCCTTTGTTCGAAGACACTAAGCTTTATATTAAGATTAGGGTAGAGAGCACAGAAAAATCAATTTGTTTGTCAGTACATGAATTTGGTAAATATGATGAGGTGAATTAAAGTGAAAGTATATTGTCCATATTGTAGAAAAGAAGTAGATTATAAAGTTGAAAAAAGAGATTTAAAAGAGTTTAGAGGAATAGAAATAAATACATATGAAAATGTAGCTATGTGTAAAGATTGTCATCATGATTTATATGTAGATGAAATTGAAAGAAAGAATAATGAAAGAATATATGAATTGTATAGAGAAAAAGCAAATATAATTAAAGCACAAGATATAATTAATTTAAGAGAAAAATATGGTATATCACAAAGAGAACTTACTGCTATTTTAGGATTTGGAAAGATGACAATTAATAGATATGAAAGAGGAGGAGTACCAACAAAATCACAAAGTGATTATATAAAGTTATTAATAGATGATGATAATAAGTTTGTAGAAAAAGTAAAAGAAGCATATAAAAATGGAAATATTAATGATAAAACATATGAAAAAATAGTATCAAAAAAATTAAAAAAAGATATAGGCAGAGATGATATTCAAAATATGTATAGAAAAGTAATAAATGATTCTTTACAATCAAAAGCAAATATATTTAATGGATATAAAGAATTTGATTTGGAATTGGTAGAAAATATTATATCTTATATTTCTAGTAAAGTTAATAACTTAACAATTACAAGTCTTAACAAATATTTATGGTTTATAGATATATTATCATTTAATCAAAGAGGTATTTCAATTACTGGATTAACATATCAAAAACAACAATATGGTCCGACAATAATAGATCAAAGATACAAAGAACTTTCTTTATTAGATGATAAATATGTAAGAAATGATTATGAAGATGAAAGTGGAACAAAGACAATTATAGCAAGTAATAAAAATTTTGATTTAAGCAAATTAAAAGATAGTGAAATTAAAATAATAAATAAAATAATCAAACTATTAAAGAATAAAAATGTAACTGATATTTCTAATTTGTCACATCAAGAAGAAGGATGGAAAAAAACTAAAAAATTTGATGAAATATCTTTTGAATATGCTATGAATCTAAATATAATTAATAATATATAGTATTTAGGAGGATTATTAATAATGGGAAAGATATAATGAAAGTAATGGAAATAAAAAAGAAGAAGAATTAAATAAAAAAATATAAAAACTAAATTTTATAAAAAGCATTACTTTGTCTAATTAATTTTTTTGATTTTAATACCTATTTTTATTTGCTAATTTAAATTAGTTTGACATTACAATATAAATGTGATAGTATTTACTTATTGAAAAAGAGGGAAAGAATAAATATGAAAAATGTAGCAATTATTATGGCTGGAGGAAAAGGTGAAAGATTTTGGCCAATGAGTAGAAATAATATGCCAAAACAATTTTTAACTCTTGCAGATTCAAAACTTAGTATGATACAACTTACTGTAAATAGAATATCTCAAATAGTAAATGAAAATGATATTTTTATTGTAACAAGTAAAAGTTATAAAGATTTAGTATATGAACAACTACCAAATATAAAGAGAGAAAATATATTATTTGAACCACAAAGAAAAAATACAGCACCATGTATTGGGTTTGCAACTGCTGTTATTAAAAAAAGATATTCTGATGCAAATATTATAGTTCTTGCATCAGATAGTGTAATAACTAATCAACAACTATTTGTAAATTCTATTGAGCTTGCATTAAGATATGCTCAGAAACAAAACATTATAACACTTGGAATTGTACCAAGTTATATTGAAACAGGATATGGTTATATAGAGCTTGGAGAGAAAAATGACAAGTATGAACCAATATATAAAGTAAATAAATTTGTTGAAAAGCCAGATTATGAAAAGGCAAGACAATATTTTATTTCTGGAAATTATTTATGGAATAGTGGAATGTTTATTTCTAAAAATTCTGTTATGTATGATGGAATAAAAAAGTATATGCCAGAATTATTTGAGAGTATTCAAAGAATATATAATAGTGTAGATAAAGATGATTTTTCTGACGTAGTAGAAAGAGAATTTAAAAATATAAAATCAGAGTCCATAGATTATGGATTAATGGAAAAATATCCAAATATGTGTGTAATACCTGGAAATTTTGGATGGGATGATGTAGGAAACTGGCTTGCAGTAGAAAGATTAAATAGAATTGATAAAAATAAAAATGTTATTGATGGAAATATTGTATCTGTTGATTCTTTTAATAATATAATAATCAATAAAACAGATAAATTAGTTGCAACATCAGGAGTAGAGAATATGGTTATAGTAAACACAGAAGATGCTTTACTTGTAATTCCAAAGGATTCTACCAAAGATATGAAAAAGTTAATAAAAGAAATAGAAAATAATAGTAGTAATAAAAGATATTTATAGGAGGTAAATTATGAAGATATGTTATGTATTGCCACACTTTTATCCACATGTTGGAGGGGCAGAGCAAGCTTTTTTAGATCTAATTGAAGAATTGGTAAAAAAAGAAGATGTAGAAGTAAGAGTTATAACAAGTGCATCAGGTGGTGTAAAAGGTAATCAAAAATATAAAGGTATAGACATATATTATTATGATTGGAAGATGTTGTTTGGGCATCCAATAGTAAAGAAAAAAGATATAAAACAACATATAGAATGGGCAGATTTAGTACACGCAGCAGTATATAGCCCTGTAAGAAGTACCTGTAAACTTGCAAGAAAATTAAAAAAACCAGTTATTGTTACTGCTCATGAAGTTTTAGGTAAAAGATGGTTTATAGTTGAAAAGAATAAAATAAAAGCATTAATATTTTATATATATGAAAATTATGTAATAAAAGCTAAATGTAATTATTTTCATACACCATCTTGTGCAACAAAAGCAGATTTAGAAAAATACAATAAGAAAGCAAATATTGAAAACATATATTGGATAGTAGATGAAAATATGCCAAAAGTTAATGTAGATAAGGAAAAGTTTAAAGAGTACTTTAATTTAAGAGATAAAGATAAGGTATTTTTAAATTATGGTAGACCTGGTAAAACTAAAGGTGTATTTGTATATCTTGATGCCATTGAAAAAACAATAAAAAGTTTAAAACCAAAAGAGATGAGAAATATTAAATTTTGCTTTATAATGGCAAAAGATCCAGCACCAGAAAGAGAAAAATTCTTAAAGCAAGTAAAAGAACATAAACTATCAAAATATGTAATTGTAAAAGAGTCTGTTGATAGAGCAGATTTACAAAATTATGTTATGTGTGCAGATTATATTGTTGTTCCATCAATAACAGAAGGCTTTGGACTTACTGCAATAGAAAGTTGTAATATGGGTAAAAAGCTAATACATAGTTCTGGTGGTTCACTTCCAGAAGTTACATTTGGAGAAGTAATACAATTTGAAAACAAAAATAGTGATGATTTAAGTGATAAATTATCAAAAGTAATAAAGAAAGAAATAAAATTCGAGAAAAAAGAAAGAAAAGATTTCTCAAAAGAAAATATAACTAGACAAGTAATGAATTTGTATAATAAATTATTAAATAATGAAGAAGTTGTAGAAAAAAAGAAGGAAAATAAAGAAAATAAAGAAAATAAAGAAAAAAAGCGGACTTAAGGCAAGAATAATGGATTTTAGTATGAAACATGCAAAAACCATTATGAAGTTTGTTCCATCGTTTATAATTAAATTTGTCGAAAATATAGTAGTAAATAAAAATGGACATAAGTTTGATAGAGTAACAGAATTTGATAAAAATCTTAAGAATGGAGTAAATTTTGTAGGATATTTAAAAGCACAATCAGGACTTGGACAAGGTTCAAGATTATTACTTAAAGCTGTCGAAAAAACTAAATATAAATTTTCTGCAATAGATGTAAAATATGGAGATAATAAGTCATATGATGACAAAGAATTTGATGATGTTTTATCAAAAGAATTTCCATATAATATAAATTTATATCATATACAACCATACATAAATTTTGAAAATATGATAGATCAAATAAATATTGAAAATTTAAAAGGTAGATATAATATTGGATATTTTACATATGAACTTGAAGATATACCAAAAGAATGGACTAGTACATTTAAGTATGTAAATGAAATATGGACACCATCTAACTTTGTTACAAATGCCTTTAAAAAGTTATCTCCTGTACCAGTATATACAATGCCTTATGGAATTGAAACCAAAAAAGATGAAAAACTAACACGTAAACATTTTGATATACCAGAAGATAAATTTACTTTCTTATGTTTATATGACCCACAAAGCTCAACTGAAAGAAAAAATCCACAAGCGGTTATAAGGGCATATAAAGAGGCTTTTAAAAATAATGATAAAAATGTATTTTTAGTAATAAAAATGAATAAAGGAAGTCAAGAAGATGTAGATGCACTAAAATCTGAACTTGAAGGACTAAAAAATTATAAAATTATGACAGAATCACTACCTCATAATGAACTTTATAGTTTAATTTCCTTATGTGATGTATATGTATCTTTACATAGAAGTGAAGGCTTTGGACTTGTAATGGCAGAAGCTATGTCACTTGGTACAGTATGTATTGCAACAAATTATTCTGCAAATTTAGATTTTATGAATAATGATAATTCTTGTCTTGTAGATTGCAAGCTAGTAAAAACAGGTTTAAAAAATCACTATTCATATAGAAAAGATGATTTATGGGCAGAACCTGATGAAAAACAAGCAAGTGAGTATATGAAAAAATTATATAAAGATAAAAAGTTGTATAATAAACTAAAAGAAAACGCTAAAAAATATATTGAAGATGAATTATCATTTGAAAAAGTTGCAAATATGGTAGAAAAAAGATTAGATGAAATTGTAAAAGAAAATGAACTTAAGTAAATTAATAAAAAGGGTAGGGTAACTACCTTTTTTTCTTAAAATAAATTATAATAATTAGTATTAGAGGAGAGGTTATATGGATAATATAGCAAAAAAAATTGCAGTAGAATTGGGAATAAAAGAAATACAAGTACAAAAGACAATAAAGCTTATAGATGAAGGGAATACAATACCTTTTATTGCAAGGTATAGAAAAGAAATAACAGGAAATTTAGATGATGAATGTCTAAGAAAATTAAATGATAGACTTGAATATTTAAGGAATCTTGAGTTAAGAAAAGAAGAAGTTATAAGATTAATTGAAGAACAAGGAAAATTAACAGAAGAATTAAAAAAAGAAATACTTTCTGCTGATATATTAACAGAAGTAGAAGATTTATACAGACCATATAAACAAAAGAAAAGAACAAAAGCAACTATTGCAAGAGAAAAAGGACTTGAACCATTTGCAGTAAGAATACTTGAACAAAATGAAAAAAATGGCAGTGTAGAAGAAATTGCAATAAATTATATAAATAAAGAAAAAGGTGTAGAAAATGTAGAGGATGCAATAAGTGGAGCTTTAGATATAATTGCTGAGGATATATCTGATAATGCAAGTTACAGAAAGAATATAAGAAGATTATCTTATGTAACTGGTAAAATTGTTTCAATGGCACAAGATGATACTAAAAAATCAAATTATGAAATGTATTATAAATATGAAGAGCCTGTAAAATGGATACCATCACATAGAATACTTGCTATGAATAGAGGAGAAAAAGAAGGATATTTAAAAGTAAAACTTGAAGTAGATGACACAAGAATGGAAAAATACTTAGAAAGTAGAATTATAACAAAAAATAGCATATATAATGAGTTGATTAAAGAGGCAATAAAAGATTCATATAAAAGACTAATAAAACCATCTATTGAAAGGGAAATTAGAGCAGATAAATTTGAACAAGCCTCAGATAAAGCAATAGAAGTATTTGGGGTAAATCTTAAGAGTTTAATTTTAAGTGCTCCATTAAAAGATAAGGTCGTAATGGGATTTGATCCTGCATATAGAACTGGGTGTAAAATTGCAATAATAGATGAGACTGGAAAATTATTAGGTTATGATACTGTATATCCAACAGCTCCACAAGAAGATATAGAAGGTTCAACTAAAACTTTATTAAATCTTATAGATAAGTATAAGGTAGATATGATAGCAATAGGAAATGGAACTGCTTCAAGAGAGTCAGAAATGTTTATTTCTGATGTTATAAAAAAAGCAAAAAGAAAAGTATTTTATACAATAGTAAATGAGGCAGGAGCATCAGTTTATTCTGCATCAGAGCTTGCAACAAGTGAGTATCCTGATATAAATGTATCAATTAGAGGTGCAATATCTATTGCAAGAAGACTACAAGATCCTATGGCAGAGCTTGTAAAGATAACACCTAGAAGTATAGGAGTAGGACAATACCAACATGATGTTAATCAAAAAAGACTTGACAGTACACTAACTGGTGTTGTTGAAGATGCAGTAAATAGTGTAGGAGTAGATTTAAATACTGCAACACCATCACTTTTATCATATGTCTCAGGTATAAATAAAAGTGTATCTAATAATATTGTAAAGTATAGAGATGAAGTAGGTAAATTTAAATCAAGAAAAGAATTATTAAAAGTACCAAAACTAGGACAGACTGCTTTCTTGCAATGTGCTGGTTTCTTAAAAGTACCAGAATCTAAAAATATTTTAGATAATACTATGGTTCATCCAGAATCATATAATGTTGCAGAAAAATTATTAAATGAAATAGGATATGATTTGAAAAATATAGATGTAAAAAATATTTATGAAATAGTACCTAAATTAGAAGAATTAAATGTAGAAGAACTATCAGAAAAATTAAATGTAGGTGTTCCTACAATTAAAGATATAATAAATGAACTAAAAAAGCCAGGGAGAGATCCAAGAGATGAATTACCAAAGCCAATACTTAAAAGTGATGTATTAAAAATAGAAGATTTAAAAGAGGGAATGATACTTAAAGGAACTGTAAGAAATGTAACTTGTTTTGGTGCATTTATAGATATTGGTATAAAAAATTCTGCACTTGTTCATATATCAGAAATTAGTGATAAATTTATAAAAAATCCAATGGATGTACTTTCTGCAGGAGATGTAGTAAATGTTAGAGTAATAGGCATAGATTTAGAAAAAGGAAAAGTAAGTCTTACAATGAAGGGCTTGAATTAATTATTTTTTGTGATAAAATTAAAATATAATAATTGTTTAAAACTTTTTAAGTTTTATATAAGGGGGAAAATAATATGGATAGAAAAATTAGGGTAGCTCAGTATGGATGTGGAAAAATGTCAGTTTACACAATGAGGTATGTATATGAAAAAGGTGCAGAAATAGTTGCAGCTTTTGATATTAGAAAAGAGCTTTTTGGTAAAGATATTTCTACTGTAATGGGTGGAGAAAAAAAAGGTGTTAATATATTTGATGCAAGTAATGCAGAAAATGTATTAAAAGAAATAAAGCCAGATATTTGTATTATAACAACTATGAGTTTAATGAAAGATGTATATGAAGCATTTAAGTTATGTGCAAAACTTGGAATAAATGCTATATCTACTTGTGAAGAAGCATTTTATCCTATGAATTCAATACCAAATATGACAAAAGAATTAGATGAACTTGCAAAATCAACTGGTTGTACTTTAACTGGTGCAGGATATCAAGATGTATATTGGGGAAATTTAATTGCAACTATTGCAGGATCTACACATAAAATAACAAAAATTAAAGGAAGCTCAAGTTATAATGTAGAAGATTATGGTATAGCACTTGCACGTGCTCATGGAGCAGGACTTTCACTTGAAGGATTTGATAAAGTTGTTGCATCTGCTGACAGAATTACAGATGAAGAAAGAAAAGCAGTTATTGAAAAAGGTGATTATGCACCATCATATATGTGGAATGTAAATGGATGGCTTGCAGAAAAATTAGGACTTCATATAAAATCACAAACACAAAAAACTGTACCACAAATACATGATAAAGATTTAGAGTCTTCAACTCTTGGTATGACAGTACCAGCAGGTTATGCAACTGGTATGTCAGCAGTGGTTACAACAACAACAGAAGAGGGTGTTGTAATAGAGTCTGAATGTATTGGAAAAGTATATGCAGAGGATGAATATGATAAAAATGTATGGACTATATATGGTGAACCAGATACAACTGTTACTATTGAAAAACCTGCAACAGTAGAACTTACTTGTGCAACAATAGTAAATCGTATTCCAGATGTAATAAATGCAGAATCAGGATTTGTACCAACATCAAGAATGCCAGTATTAAGTTATAGAAATGAGTCTTTGGAAAAATATGTAAAATAATAAATGTTGCAATTTTTATATATTTGTGATATAATAGTAACATAACGTTGACGGGACGAGTAAAAATATACACTGCTAAAAGAGAGAACTAGTCGTGGGCTGAAAGCTAGTTTTAGTAAGAGTATTTTGAAGACTACCCCAGAGTTAGTAGGAAACTACCGTTGATTTCGTAAAATCTTAAATTAAGTTAAATATAGGGTGGAACCGTGCAAAATATATTTGTACCCCTATAGGCAAAAAAAATGTATTTGTCTATGGGGGTACATTTTTTTAAAAAGGAGTGATTTTTATGCCAAAATTTGTTAACAGAAATAATGAAGTATATGAAGGAGAATATGACTTACATGTGTTAAGACATACAGCATCTCATATAATGGCGCAAGCAATTAAAAGATTGTGGCCTGAAGCAAAGCTTGCAATAGGACCAGCAATAGAAAATGGTTTTTACTATGATATAGACTTAGATTATAGATTATCAGACGAAGATTTAGTAAAAATTGAAGAAGAAATGAAAAATATAACTAAAGAAAATTTGAAGATTGAAAGCTTTAAGTTGCCAAGAGATGAAGCTATTTCTCTTATGAAATCAAGAAATGAAGATTATAAAGTGGAGCTTATAGAAGATTTAGATGAAGGAGAAGAAATATCATTTTTTAAACAAGGAGAATTTGTAGATTTATGTGTAGGCCCTCATATGACTTATACAAAAGCATTAAAAGTGTTTAAGTTATTTAATGTAACAGGTGCTTATTGGAGAGGCGACGAAAAGAATAAAATGTTACAAAGAATTTATGGTACAGCTTTTCAAACAAAAGAAGAATTAGATGAATATTTAAATTTACTTGAAGAAGCAAAACAAAGAGATCATAGAAAACTTGGAAAAGAATTAGAGCTATTTATGACTCATGAGTTAGTTGGTTCAGGACTTCCTATGTATTTACCAAATGGTGCAACTGTAAGAAGAATATTAGAAAGGTATATTGTAGATAAAGAAATAGCATTAGGATATGATCATGTTTATACACCATCACTTGCAAATGTTGACTTGTATAAAATAAGTGGACACTGGGATCATTACAAAGAGGATATGTTCCCTGTAATGCAAATGGGAAATGAAGAACTTGTATTAAGACCTATGAATTGTCCTCATCATATGTTAATATATAAAAATAAATTACATTCATATAGAGATTTACCAATACGTATAGGAGAACTTGCACATGATTTCAGATATGAAGATAGTGGTGCAGTATGTGGTCTTGAAAGAGTAAGAGAAATGTGTCAAAATGATGCACATTTATTTGTAAGACCAGACCAAATAAAAGAGGAATTTAGAAAAGTTGTTGAATTGATACTTTCTGTATATGAAGATTTTGGATTTAAAGATTATAGTTTTAGATTATCTTTAAGAGATAAAAATAATAAAGAAAAATATTTTGATGATGATGAAATGTGGGAAAAAGCAGAATCTCAATTAAGAGATATACTTACAGAATTTGGTGTAGATTTTTATGAAGCTGAGGGAGAAGCAGCATTCTATGGACCAAAATTAGATGTTCAAATAAAATCTGCAATAGGTCATGATGTTACTGTTTCTACTTGTCAACTTGATTTCTTACTTCCAGAAAGATTTGAACTTGAATATATTGGAGAGGATGGAAAACCACATAGACCAGTAGTAATACATAGAGCAATTCTTGGTACAATGGATAGATTTATGTGTTTCTTAATTGAAGAAACAAAAGGAATATTTCCACTATGGCTTGCACCTGTTCAAGTTAAAGTATTACCTATATCTGAAAATGAAGTAGATTATGCAAATAGCATAAAAGATGAATTATTAAAAGAAGGATATAGAGTTGAAGTAGATAGTGATACACAAAAAATTGGCTATAAGATACGTCAAGCACAATTACAAAAAATACCATATATGCTAGTAATTGGTGCAAAAGAAAAAGAAGATAAGATGGTATCTTTGCGTAAGAGAAATGGTGAGAAAAAAGATAATATAACAGTAGAAGAATTAATTAATGAATTAAAAGATAACATGAAAAATAGAATATAAAAATTGTGATTTTGTCAAGTAGTAGGCTTTTTTTGTTAAAAAGTAAAAACTACTTGATTTTTTATTTTATATTATATATAATCTAATTGTAATATGATTTACATCATATTTTACGAATGAAAAATTGAAGTATCAATAGGAGGTAGAAAATGGATATATTAAAAATTTCAGCAAAATCAAGCCCAAATTCAGTTGCAGGAGCTATCGCAGGCCTTGTTAAAGAAAATGGAAAGGCAGAAATGCAAGCAATAGGAGCAGGGGCAATAAATCAAGCAATAAAGGCAGTAGCAATTGCAAGAGGATTCGTAGCACCAACAGGTGTAGAACTAGTATGTTCACCAGCTTTTACAGAGGTTATGATTGATAATGAAGAAAAAACAGGTATCAAATTTGTAGTTGAACCTAAAGCGTAAAAAAAGAAAAAATAATTGAACTCAAAAAGATAAAAAACTATCTTTTTGAGTTTTTCTGTGATATAATTTTTTTCAATGTAAATACTAATTAAGAGTAGGTGATAAAATGGGACCAAAGATTATAAATTCTCATAGATATAAAACAATAACTAGAAAAAAAGCCTTAAGTAAAAAAGAACAAAAATATAAAAGCTTTGAAAAAGAAAAAAACAAAAAAAGAAAGAAAGATAAAAAAGAACAAAGTGTAAATCAGAATTTTTTTATTAGAACAAATATACAGGAAAATAATTTTAAAGAAAAAAATAACTATAAAAAAGATGATAAAGAAAACAGTAAAAAAATATATATACCAAAAACTTTTAAAATAGCAGTATTAGTTATATTGCTTGTAGGAATTTCTTTTTTATCAAAAGAATTAATAAATATAGAAGATTCACCAATTATTAAAGTATTTTCATTAAATAAAGAAAAAGAAATTGATTTAGTAAAAGATTATGATTTAAAAATTGGAATAAATGGGCTTGATACAACGGACTTAAATACAACTCAAAATATTATCTTAAGAGAATTTGAAAAATTAAATAACTCAAAATTAATTAGTATAAACAAAGATTATAGTATAACATATTTAGCTGCAAATACAATTGAAAAGATATCAAATAAAGAATACAATATACTTTTAAATCCAAAATATGATGTTACAATACAAGATTTTAAAAATACAGTAGAAAATATAAAAAATGTAGGAGAATCAAATATATATTACAAATATATATCAAATATAGAAAGCATTGAAGAAATATCAAATAAACAATTTAAAATAAAACTTAGTCAGGAAAATCCATATTTTTTGTATGCACTTGATTTTCCAATAAAATCAGATAAGGCAAAAAAAGAATATATAATACAAAATGCAGATAATGGAAATATTGAATTTTCAAGAAAAGACTCAGAAAGTACAATAAAAAGTATTAAAATAACTAATTTTGATGATTCTGATAAAATGGTAGAAGCTTTTAGAAATAATAGCATTGATATCTTTTTTGCATCATCAAATAATGCTATGCAGTTAATTGGAAAACATGAATATAATGTAAAAAAATATAGAAATGGTGAAACTATTTTTTTATTTGGAAATAAAGATTCTAGATTATATAGTAAAAAAGAGGTAAGAGAAGCAATATTATATTCTTTAAATAGACAAGAAATAGTAAAAGAAGTAAATAATAATTATGGGGAGGTAATAGATTTACCTTTCATATATTCAAATATAAAATATAAATATGATATTTATGGAGCTCAAAATGTACTTTTATCATCTTCTTGGAAAAAAGGTGATGATGGAATATTTTTTAAACAAGAGTCTGAAGAAAATATAAGGCTTGAATTAAATTTACTTGTAAATACTGATGATCAAAATAAAAGAAAAATTGCTGAAAAAATAAAAGATATGTGTTATAATTCAGGTATAGTTATAAATATTGAATATTTAAGCAAAGATGAAATATCAGCTAAGGTATCAAACAGAGAATATGACCTAGTACTTGCAGATGTATTAGTAAATGATTATCCAGATATTACATATCTTAATGAGTATGTAAATATAAATCAAGCAGTAGATACAGCAATAAAACAAGTAAATAATTCAAGTATAGAAAGTTTACCTGAAAATATTTCTAATTTGCAAAATGTATTATCAAGTGAGGTAGCATGTATTGGTATTTTTGCAAGAAATATAAATGTTGTATATCAAAAAGATATTACAGGATTTGAAGATTTAAATTATTTTAAAGTATTTGATAATATAGATAATATTGGAAAGATAAATGATAAAATAGGAGGTTAGTATGGAATTTAGTGGAATTTTAAAAAAAATTGTAGAGGAAGCAAAAAAGGATGTAAAAAAGATCGCTCTTCCAGAGTCAACTGATATTAGAATACTTAAAGCAACTAAAATTATAACAGATGAACATATTGCAGATATTGTACTTATAGGGGATAGGGAAGAAATACTAAAAATATGTAAAGAAAATGAAATTAAACTAAATGAAAATGTTACATTTAGAAATCCAAAAACAGATGAAAAAATTGAATACTATCAAACTGAATTATATGAGCTAAGAAAACATAAAGGTATGACAATTGAACAAGCTAAAAATTTAGTAAATGATAATGTTTATTTTGCAACAATGTTAGTAAAACTTGGAGAAGTTGATGGCATGGTAAGTGGAGCAATTCACTCAACATCTGATACGTTAAGACCAGCATTACAAATTGTAAAAGCAAAAGAAGGGGTAAATACTGTATCATCATTTTTCTTGTTAGAAGCAAAGAATAAAAATTTAGGATGTGATGGAGTTTTTGTATTTGCAGATTGTGGACTTATAGAATTTCCAACTGAGGAACAGTTAGTAGATATAGCAAAAGCATCAAATGAAAGTTTTAATTTACTTGTAGGGAAAAAATCAAAACTTGCTTTTCTTTCATATTCTACAAAAGGTAGTGCAAAAAATGAAGCAATAGATAAGATTGTAAGAGTTGTAAATAAATTAAAAGAAGAAAAGGTTGATTTTGAGTTTGATGGAGAACTTCAACTTGATGCTGCAATAATACCTGAAGTAGCTAAAATTAAAGCACCAAATAGTAATGTGGCAGGACAAGCTAACATTTTAATATTTCCAAATCTTGAGGCGGGCAATATTTCATATAAAATGGCTCAAAGATTTGGGGATGCTTTAGCTTTTGGACCAATAACACAAGGATTAAAAAGACCAATTAACGATTTATCACGTGGATGTAATGTTTTTGATGTGGTTGGAACAATTGCAATTACATGTGTTCAATCAAAATAGAAAGTAGGGGGTAGAAAAGTGCAAGTATTTGGAGTCGTAGAGGTTGGTTCAACAACTATTAAAGGATATGGTGTAGCAGGTGAAGAAATTATAGAAGAAAATGTAGTATCTGTAAAATTTAAAGAAAATTATAATAAAAATGGAAAATTCTCAGATGAAGATAAAGGAACATTATATTATTATGTAAATAGTTTAAAAAATGAATATGGTATTGTAAAAACATACGGTGTAGGAATATTTAAGAATATGAGCGAAAAGGAGAAAAGTGATTTCATAATAGAATTTTATGCAAATACTGGAATGGATTTTGAATTTTTATCACAAGAGCAAGAAATTAATTATATTATTTATGGTGCAATATCTAATATTAAATATTCAAATAAACTGGCTGTAATGGTAGGCGGAATGGGAAATTCTACTGAAATTGCAATAGTTGAAAGTGGAAATATAATTGAAAAGAAAAGCTCAAAAATTGGGGCAAAAGATATAACAAGTAAATATCCAGATTTAAAAGAAGACGTTGTAAAATCAGATTTTAATACTATGGTAAATGAAATTAAAAGTTTGTATAATTTGCCTAAAAATAAATCGGATGTATTAATACTTGCAGGTGGTAACTACATAATGTTTTATGAAAATCTAAAATATCCATTAAAAGAAAATATATTTTTTAAAGATGAAAATGAACCATATTATTTAGATAAAGATACAATGGATGAATATGATTATAACTATTTATATAATAATTCTCTTGAGAAAGTAAAAAAAGAAAATCAAGATAAAAAAATATGTTGGGATTATACAAGAGGAATGCGTTTATGTATAAAGGTAATATCAGACGAATTAAATGCTAAATATATAATACCTACAAAAGTTTCTATGGTATATGGCATAATTTCTGAGTTAAAAAAAGAAGATAAATAATTGTAATAAAAATAAGGATAATATAAAATATTAGTGGAAGGAGAATATAAATGAAAGTTTTAAGTTTAAATTGTGGAAGCTCAACTATTAAATTTCAACTAATTGAGATGGATACAAATGAGGTAATCGCAAAAGGTAGATGTGATAAAGTAGGTTATGATAGCTCAAATATAATATATAAAAACTTAAGGGATGGAAAAATATTAGATGAAGTACCTATGAAGATGTCAAATCACAAAGAAGGAATGAAAATTTTATTAGATACTTTACAAGATGAAAAAATAGGTGTTATAAAAAGTTTAGAAGAAGTATATGCAGTAGGTCATAGAACTCCACATGGAGGAGAAAAATTTTATGAGGCCACTCTTATAACTCCAGAAGTTTTAAATGAAATTGAAGCATTATCTCCACTTGCACCACTTCATACGCCAGGTGTAATTATGGGAATAAAAGCAATTATGGAACTTGCACCAAATCTAAAAAATGTAGCAGTATTTGATACATCATTTCATCAAACTATACCAGATTTTAATTATATTTATGGAATAGATTATAAATATTATGAAAAATATAGAATAAGAAGATATGGTTTTCATGGAACATCATATATGTATATTTTATCAAGGTTAGAGGAAATATTAAATAAGCCAAAGGATGAAATAAATGCAATTATTTGTCATATAGGTAGTGGAGCAAGTATTTGTGCTATAAAAAATGGAAAATCATATGATACTTCAATGGGATTTACTCCAACAGAGGGACTTGTTATGGAAACAAGATGTGGTGATATAGACCCATCAATTGTAACTAAACTTATGAAAGAAGAAAACTTAAGCGCAGATGAAGTAGATGATATATTAAATAAAAAATCTGGAAGACTTGGAATAGCTGGTATTGGTGATTTTAGAATGTTAAAAGAAGCAGCTTTAAAAGGTGATGAAAAAGCAATACTTGCAAGAAATATTCAAAGTAATAAAACAAAGAAATATATAGGTGCATATATGGCAGAATTAAATAGAGTAGATGCAATATGCTTTACTGGTGGTATTGCAGAAAACAATGCTTGTGAAAGAAAAAAATGTGTAGAAAATATGGAAGAATTAGGTATTGTTATAGATGATGAAAGAAATGAAAAAGTAGCAGGAAAGGAAACTTTAATATCTGCTGATAATTCAAAAATAAAGGTATATATGATACCTACAAATGAGGAGTTAGAAATAGCAAAACAAACTTTGGATGTGGTATCAAAATGCTAGAGAATATAATGAAAACTCTAAAAAAATATAATAAAAAAGTGTGGATAATGCTAAATATAGAAAACTCTGACCACTTTTTTAAGAATAACATAACGCAAGATTTATCAACATATACTATATGTATAATTACACAAAACGACACATATATGATAATTAACAAACTTGATGAAAATAATTGTAATATAAATATTAAAAAAGAAAATTTATATATTTTTGATGGTAGTAGCTCGTTGCGACAAATATTAGAAAGTATTTTTTCTAAAATAGGATTTCTTGATAAAATATCACTTTCATATTCAACATTTATGGATGTAAATACTGATATATTAACACATGGTAAGTATGTATTTTTAACTAAATTGATTAGAAAAATATATTCTAAAAATAACAAGGTGGTAAAATTTGATTCAGCAGAAGATGTAATGTATGATATTTTATCTAAAAAAAGTGATTTAGAATTAAAAAGACTTAAATTACTTGCAAAAATTACGAATGAAATTTTAGATGAAACATTTGATAATATAAAAATTGGATATACTGAAATAGAAATATCATCACTTACTATAAAATATATGAAGGATATAATGAAAAAATATATAGGTACATATGATATAGTAGACTTTGATGTGGCTTGGGAAAATGCACCAATAGTGCTTACTGGAAAAAATCTTTCAAATGGAGGACATTCTGTACCAAGTAATAAGAAGTTTTGCATAGGAGAAACAATATACTTTGATTTTGGTATAAAAGTTACATTTAATGATAACACTATATTATATACAGATATGCAAAGAATGGGATATGCAACAAAGCAAAATGGTAGCATACCACAAGAGGTAGAAAAAGTATTTTCTACTCTCAAAAATTCAATAAAACTTGGAATGGAAAAGATGAAGCCAGGTGTTAAAGGATACGTAATTGATGAAATTGTAAGAGGAAAAATTAAAGAGGCAGGATATGTAGATTATCCTCATGCAACAGGTCATCCAGTAGGACGTAATGTGCATGATATAGGAGCAGTTATAAGTATTAAAGGAAGTAAAAGAGCAAATATGAAACTTGTAGAAAATGGTGTTTATACATTAGAACCAAGAGTAAATATAAAAAATGGAGGCTCTATTGAAGAAATGATACAGGTAACTAAAGATGGAGGAATTCCTTTAGCAAAAGTTCAAGAAAAATTATATATAATTAAAGAAAGTAGGTAGATAATATGGAATTAAATTATGTTAAAAAAGATGTTTATTCACAACTTACAGAAAAACAAATAAAAGATGCAACAAAATATACTGATGGGTATATAAAGTTTATAACTAATGCTAAAACTGAGTATTTATGTGTAGAAGAAGCAGTAAAAATGTTAGAAGAAAATGGATTTGTAAAAATTGAGGAAAAAGAAAAATTAAAACCATTAGATAAAGTATATTTTGTAAATAGAGAAAAGTCTGTTTTTGCTGCAGTTATTGGAGAAGAAGATATATCATGTGGAATGAATATTATAGGGGCACATATAGACAGTCCAAGACTTGATTTAAAACCTTTCCCATTAACAGAAAGAGACGATATTGCAGTGCTTAAAACACAGTATTATGGTGGAATTAAAAAATATCAATGGCTGTCAATTCCTCTTGCAATTCATGGAGTTGTGTATAATGAAAAAAATGAAAAAGTTGTAATATCAGTTGGTGAAGAGAAAAATGATCCTTGCTTTACAATAGCAGATTTATTACCACACTTATCAAAAGATCAATTAAAAGCAAATGCAGATAAGTTTATAAATCCAGAAAAAATGTCTGTAATTGTTGGAAATATAAAAGATAAAGCTGAAAAAGAAAATCCTGTAAAAATGAATATATTAAAAATATTAAATAAAAAATATGGAATAAAAGAAATTGATTTTGCAAGAAGTGAAATTACATTAGTACCTGCATTTCCTGCAAGATATGTAGGATTTGATGAATCTTTAATAGGTGGCTATGGTCAAGATGATAGAGTATGTTCTTATGCAACTATTATGTCTTTAATTGAAACATCTAAAAAAATGCAAAAGAAAACAAATGTAGCATTAATAGTAGATAAAGAAGAAATAGGAAGTATAGGTAATACTTCAATGAATTCAAGAGTTTTTGATTTATTTGTTCAAAAATTAATTCAAAAATCATCTAAGAGCAAAGTATCAGAACTTGAAGTATATTATAACTCTAAGATGTTGTCTGCTGATGTTACAGCAGGTGTAAATCCTGATTATGAAGAAGTACATGATATGCAAAATTCAAGTATTATAGGATGTGGTATATCAATAGAAAAATATGGTGGATCTGGAGGAAAATATAATTCAAGTGATGCAAATGCAAGATATGTATCAGAAGTTATGAATATTTTTAATAACAATAAGGTAATATATCAATTAGGTACTTTAGGAAAAATTGAAATGGGTGGAGGCGGAACAATCGCATATATTCTAGCAAATAAAGGTGTTGAAGTAATAGATTGTGGAACTCCAGTACTTGCAATGCATTCTACTTTTGAACTTACTTCAAAGTTTGATGTATATATGACATATATGGCATATAAAACTTTCTTTGAAAATTAAACATATAAAAAGTATATAAATAAAAATGGCTTAATTCATAAGAATTAGGCCATTTTTAATATTATAAAATTACATATTTATAAGTTAAACTTTTTATAATACCTTTTACTGAAAAAGCACGTCTTAGTTTATAAATAGTTGGTAGTTTTCTTGGGGATGTTCTTAAATGTTTTAAATGAAATTCTAATTCAGCTACTTCATCTGAGGTTAAATCTCTATTACATACAATTTCTACTTTTAGATTTTCTTCCCATGGATATAAAATTATTTTATTCACCCTTTTTCCTCCTATAAATTTATTTTGGCTAATTTTAAGATGATATAATTATATAACATTTTACATAAAAAATCAAATATAACTATATTGACATATACCCCGTATGGGTATATAATATTTGTGGTGATTAAATGGAAAGAAAGACGTATAGAAAAACAGATGAAAAAAAGAAGATTATAAATAGATTAAATATTATAGAAGGTCAAATACGAGGAATAAATCAAATGGTGGTAGACGATAGGTATTGTAAAGATATACTTATTCAAATTACTGCTGTAAATAGTGCATTAAAAAGTTTAGGAAATACTATTTTAGAAAATCACATAAATAATTGTGTGGTAAATGATATAAAAAATGGAAAAACAGAAATAGTAGATGAAGTTATTGATTTAATTAAAAAATTACAGTAAGGAGGTGTTATATTGAAAAAAGAATTTGATGTATTAGGTATGACTTGTAGTAGTTGTTCAGCACACGTGGATAGAGCTGTAAGAAGGTTAGATGGCGTAAATGATGTATCAGTAAATTTAATTTCAAATAGTATGGTAGTAGATTTTGATGAAAAAAAGTTAAATATAGAAGATATTATAGCTAGTGTAAAAAAAGCAGGATATGATGCTAAAGAAAAGAAAAAGGAAAAAAATATAGACAATATTTCTATTCAGATAAAAAATATGAAAAAGAGAGTAATTATATCGTTTATATTTTTAATACCACTTATGTATCTTGCTATGTATCATATGTTTTATGAATGGTTTAATTTACCTATCCCAAATATTATAATGAAACTGTTTTATGGTCCAGAAAATGCACTAGTGTATGCAATCTCACAACTAATATTATTACTTCCAATTGTTATAGTTAATATAAAATACTTTATTAATGGATTTAAAAGGCTTTTTATGTTTAGTCCTAATATGGATTCATTAATTGCTATTGGTAGTAGTGCAGGTATTGTATATGGTATTTTTTCTATAATTATGATTTTGTATAATTTAAAGAATGGAAATATGGATGCAGTTAGTAACTATTCTATGAAATTATATTTTGAATCATCTGGTACAATTCTTACCCTTATAACTTTTGGAAAATATTTGGAGGCAAAATCTAAAGGAAAAACAAATGATGCAATAAAAAAACTTGTAAATCTTGCACCTAAAACAGCTATTGTTTTAAAAAATAACAAAGAAATTGAAACAAAAGTTGAAAATATATTATGTGATGACATAATTTTAATAAAACCAGGTGGAAGTATACCAGTAGATGGTGTAGTAATAGATGGAGAGTCTTATGTTGATGAGGCAATGGTTACTGGAGAAAGTATGCCTGTAAGTAAAAAGATAGGTGACAGTTGTATTTGTGGTACTATAAATAAAAATGGTGTAATAAAAATTAAAGCAACAAAGGTTGGAGATGATACAACACTTGCACAGATTATAAAACTTGTAGAAGAAGCTAGTAATTCTAAAGCCCCTATATCAAAACTTGCAGATAAAGTTAGTTTAGTTTTTGTACCCGTTGTAATTGCAATTGCTATAATTTCTTGTATAGTTTGGTTACTCCTTGGATATAGTTTTGAGTTTGCTCTTACAACTTTAATATCTGTTCTTGTAATATCATGTCCTTGTGCACTTGGTCTTGCAACTCCAGTTGCAATTATGGTTGGTACTGGTAAAGCAGCAGAGCAAGGAATAATTATAAAATCTGCAGAAAGTTTGGAGACCATGCATCTTGTAAATACAGTAATTTTTGATAAAACTGGTACAATAACAGAAGAAAAATTAAAAGTAGAAAAAGTTGTACCAATGATTGATGAAAAAGAATTACTAAAAATTGCAGGAAGTCTTGAAAAAAATTCAGAGCACCCTATATCACTTGCTATTGTGTCTAAAGTTGAAAAAGAAAATATAGAATTTGAAAAGGTAGAAGAATTTAGCTCTATTTCAGGTAGAGGTGTAAAGGGAAAAATTAATGGAAAACTATATTTTGCTGGAAACCTTAATTTTATGAGAGAAAATAATATAGATATAAAAAATGTAGAAAATATTGATGAAGTAAATACTTGTGTTTATTTTGCAAATGAATTTAATGTTATAGGTTTAATTTTTGTTGCAGATACTATAAAAGATACAAGCAAAACAGCAGTAGAGTATTTGAGACATGAAAATATTGATGTGTTTATGATTACAGGTGATAACAAAAAGAATGCTTGCTATGTTGCAAAAAAAGTTGGAATAAAAAACGTTATAGCAGAAGTATTGCCACAAGATAAAGAAAAAGAAGTAGAAAAATTACAAAAATTAGGTAAAAAGGTAGCATTTGTAGGAGATGGAATAAATGATAGTCCTGCACTTACTTTGGCAGATGTTGGTGTATCTATTGGTAATGGTACAGATATTGCAATAGAGTCTGCTGATATTGTACTTGTAAAAAATAATCTACTTGATGTGGTAAGAGCAATAAAATTAAGTAAAGCAGTAATAAAAAATATTAAAATGAACTTGTTTTGGGCTTTCTTTTATAATATAATAGGTATACCAATTGCAGCAGGTGTATTTTATTTAAGTTTTGGACTTAGTCTAAATCCTATGATAGGAGCACTTGCCATGAGCTTTAGCTCTGTATGTGTTGTAACTAATGCCCTAAGGCTTAGAAGATTTAAAGTAAATTTTAAGGAGGAAAAAAATATGGAATTTGTAAAAACAATATATATTGATAATATGAGTTGTAATCACTGTAAAATGACAGTAGAAAAGACACTTAGTCAAATTGATGGAGTAGTAGAGGTAAGTGTAAGTTTAGAGGATAAAAAAGCAGTAATTAAGAGTAATAAAGAAATAGATGATAGTGTGATAATAAAAGAAATAGAAGAAGTAGGCTTTGATGTAAATAAAATTGTGTAATATTGAAAAAATATGGTAATAATAGTATAATATAATACAGAAAATAGGTGATGATTTGTTAAAAAGTTTATTAAAAAATACGGATTATATTGCACTTTTAGCAATGCTTTGCTTATTTGTTATAGGTGTAATTTCAATATTTAGTGCAGGTTATATGACAGACTTAAATAAAGATGAGTATATAAAACAGATAGTATGGTTTTCAATTACTTTTGTACTTATGATTTTGATTTGGGCTTTTGATTATTCTATATTTAGTTTTGCAGGTTATGTTATATATGCTGTAAATCTTGTATTACTTGTTGTAGTTTTGTATATGCCGTCTCTTATGGGAGCTACCAGTTGGTTTAATCTAGGTGGTGTATTATATCAACCGTCTGAATTAATGAAAATAGGATATATAATTTGTATGGCAAAATTAATTAGTAAATTTTTAGAGTTAAATGCCGTAGATAAGAAAAAAAAGATATTGCTATGTGTTGTTATGGCACTGTTATTACTAGTACCATTAACTTTAATATTATTACAACCAGATTTTGGAACAGCAGTAGTATTTTTATGTATAACAGCTTTTATGGTATTTAAAATGGGTCTAAAATATAGATATATTTTAATTGCTTTTTTAGCACTTTTAGTTATAGTACCATTAGTTTACTTTTTTGTATTAAATCCAACACAAAAGGAAAGAATTAATGTATATTTAGATCCATCATTAGATCCTCTTGGAAGTGGATATAATGCTATACAATCAAGAATTGCAGTAGGTTCAGGAATGTTATTTGGAACTGGATTTTTAAAAGGCACTCAAACTCAATTTGGATATTTACCGATAAAATCATCAGATTTTATATTTTCTGTAATTTCTGAGGAATTTGGATTTATTGGATCTGTTATAGTAATTGCATTATTTACTATTTTGATTTTAAGAATTATTAGAATATCAAAAAATGCAAAAAATAATTTTGCAAGTTATATGGTAATAGGAATAGCAGGTATGTTTGCATTCCATTTTATACAAAATATTGGAATGACAATTGGACTTTTACCAATAACAGGTGTTCCTTTACCTTTTGTAAGTTATGGTGGTAGTAATTTAATAACAAATGGAATTGCTATGGCAATTGTACTTAATGTTTCTGCTAGAAAATCATCTAATATGTTTATAGATTAAAATTTAAGAGGGCTGATACAAAAATAGTATCAGCTTTTTTAGAAGATATATAATAGAGTTATAACATTATTGTTTAATAATACTTAAATGTATGTTATAATATAGAATAAATAAAAAAATTAAATTAAATTTTTTCCTTAATTTTCTAGGTAAACCTTAAACTCTACGCTTAGTTTGTATAAAATCAATATGATAAATGTTATAATTTATGTAGAAAGAAGGGATGACTTTGAATCAAGAAAAAATAGGAAAATTTATAGCAAGTATTAGAAAAGAGAAAAAAATGACACAAAAAGAAGTAGCAGAAAAGCTTGGTGTAACAGATCGTGCTATTTCAAAATGGGAAAATGGAAGAGGACTTCCAGATTTATCTCTTATAAAACCATTATGTGAAGTGTTAGATATATCAATAAATGAACTTTTAAGTGGTGAAAAATTAAATCAAGAAAATTATAATGAAAAATTAGAAGAAAATATGCTTGTTACAATAGATTATACCGATAAAAAGATAAATAAAACTAGAAAAAGCTTAGTAGTAGTTATATGTGTAATTATACTCCTTTTTCTATCAACTCTAACATTATATACTATTGATATGATTAGAATGAAACAAAATGCACCTGTGTTATTTAGCACTTGGGGGTATGAGTATGCTCCTGCACTTAATATTCCTGTTGAAGAAATAAATAATACTATAAAAAATTATCTTGTAGAAAAAGGAGATAGCAAAGAAAAATATCATGATGGCTTAAAAACATTTGTAAGCATGAGAGTATATTTATTACAAGAAGAAAAAAAAGATGAAAAATATAATGTTTATGCATGGGTATTAGAAGAAAGCTATTATAAAGAAGATGGAAAAGTATTACAGGATAGTGGATCCTCAATTCCACATAAGTTTACTGTTGAGAAAATAGATGATAGATATGAAGTAGTAGGATATGAAATTCCAAGAGATGGAAATTATTATTTGCAAGATATGAAAAAAATATTTCCATATAGTGTAAGAGAAGACATGGATTTTGTTCAATATGATGGAACAATAACAAGACTTTCAGATGATATAAAAGAACAAGTAAAAAGTTATTTTGAGGGATATTATGAATAAAAAATTAACAATTATTTTAATATTAATACTGTTATTTTTAGTTGCTATTTTGTTAGTTATACTGTATAAATTAAATTATATACCACATTTAAAATATAGTAATGATTATTTTAATATAAAAAGGTATGTTAGCAGTGTCGATAAAGATGGTGATGGTATAGATGATCAAACAGATATATTAAATAATGTAAGAGAGTATATTAAGAAAAAACCTAAATATAAAAGTAAATATTATAATACTGGATATCCAGATGATGAATATGGTGTTTGTACTGATGTTATTGCATTTGGACTAAAAGATGCAGGTTATGATTTAAAAATATTAATAAATGAGGATATAAAAAATAATCCAGATAAGTATGATGTAGAAAAAGTTGATATTAATATAGATTTTAGAAGAGTAAAAAACTTAAAAAGGTATTTTGATGATAATTTTATATCACTTACAAATGACATAGAAAAAATTGATGAGTGGCAAGGTGGAGATATAGTTATATTTAAAGGGCATATAGGTATAATATCTGATAAAAGAAATAAAGATGGTATACCATTTGTCATACATCATGCAAATCCTTTTCAATTATTTTATGAAGAAGATATTTTAAGTACAAGAGATGATATAATAGGTCATTATAGGGTTAGTTAATAAGTAAGGAGGAAAAAAGTATGTCTGAGTGGAGATGTCCAAAATGTGATAATGATGAGTGTGAAGAAGATAGATTTCAAGCAACAGGTGGAAACTTTGCTAAATTATATGATGTTCAAAATAAAAAGTTTATAACTATTAGTTGTACAAATTGTGGATATACAGAGTTATATAAAGCTGATACAGATAATGGTATGAATGTACTTGATTTTTTATTTAAAAAATAGTATTTAAGAAAGGTTTGAAAAAATGCTTCAGACTTTTCTTTTTTTTCTTTTCTTGAATATACAAAGTAATTATGGAAATAATAAAAATATAAAAAAAGTAGAAAAATAAGGTTATTTTTTTGTATAAATGATATGTATAAATGTTATATATACTTGAAAAATATATAAAAAAAATATAAAATATTTACAAGGTGGTTATATGAATAATAAAAGAGGTGTAACACTTACTGTACTAGCAGTTGCAATAGTAATTATGGTAATTTTAGCATCTGTTGTAGTAGTAAATGTGGGAGATTCTGTTACAGATACAAGAAAAACAACTTTTGCAAATGATTTAAAAACTGTATCAGATCAAGTATCAGTATATTATGTTCAAAATGATAAAATTCCAACAGATGATGAACCTTTATCTGAAAAAGAAGTTTTAAATCTTGCTGGACAGGATAATATGAATTTTTTAAAAGAAGAATTAAGACTTAATGGTGATGATAATGATAACACAGATTTGGGTACGTTTTACAAAATAAATTTGTCAAAAATAGATATAGAAAATACAAATAGAGGAATCTCTCAAAATGGTGAAAATGACATATATGTAGTGTCTTATCCATCTCTTAATGTATATTATCTTGCAGGTATTAGTGCAGATAGTACAAAATATTTTTCACTTAGTGAAAAACTAACACAAAATGTTAAAGTAGAGGATGAAGAAACTATAAACAATATAAATAATGTTGATGTAAAAACAGAAGTTGTATCTGGTGTTACAGTAAAAAAGATGATAAAAACATGGACAAATAATGCAAATGTTTTAATACAAGCAAATATTGCAAATACAGAAAAGTTATATTTGGTAATAAATAACGAAAAAAGACAAATAAAAACAGATGTAGGAAATAACAATTTATCTTTTTCTAGTTTAGAAGATATTAAGGCTGGAAAAACAAGCCTTAGAGCTGATATAACAGATGCTGATATAGAATATTTTAATAATTTACCACAAAACGATAAAAAATTATATATTGTAAAAGAAAAAGATGGTAAAACTACTGCAAATGTTGAAGTAGATTTTTCAAATTTTGAAAATATGCCACCAAACCTTGCAGAAGTAGATTATATAGAAAATGATAATTATAACATTATAGAATTTAGTGCAAAAGACAGTATCAGTGGTCTAAAGAATGTGTATTATGAGGTAGTTGAAAAATATGATGAAAATGCAAATGTTATTAATTATTTTTCTGATGTAGAAAGTTATGATGATGCATATATAAAGACAAGAGGAAAAAAACTTGATATATCAAGTGATGGTATATATCAAATAAAACTTTCAAAAGATGTAGCAAAAATACAAATAACTGCTGAAGATAAGGCAGGTAATTTTTCAACTATATTTGCTGAAATTTCAAAAGATATGTATGTTACAGTTTTAGATAAAAAAAGAGAGTTAAAAAATCTTGATTTAAAGTTATTATTTATATCAAAGGCTGATTTGGAAAGTGTAAGTATTTTTCTTAGTAGTGATGGAATAGACTTTGAAGATGAGAAAAAATTAGATATAGAAAAATTAGAAGATGAATATAGATATGAGGCAAATGTAAGTTATGAAGATATTATAACAACACAAGATTTATATGTAAAAATAAATATGAATGATGTTAATGGTAAAAATTATGTAAGAATTATAAACTTAGAAGAAATGTAATATGAAGGGGAAATAAAATATGTCAAATAAGTGGACACAAGAGCAACAAATTGCAATAGATAAGAAGAATGCAAATATTTTGGTATCTGCATCTGCTGGAAGTGGAAAAACAGCAGTGCTTGTTGAACGTGTTATAAAAAAAGTAATAGATGAGGGAGTAAATATAGATGAGATTTTGGTTGTAACTTTTACTAATGCCTCTGCCATAGAATTAAAAGAAAGATTACTTGCAGCAATATATAAGGCATTAGATGAAAATCCACATGATATATTTTTAAAGAGGCAGTTAACTTTAATAAATAGAGCTAGTATAACAACAATTCATGCGTTTTGTTTAGAGCTTATACGTTCAAATTTTCATATATTAGATATTGATCCTAATTTTAAAATATGTGATGAAGCAAAGAGTAGCCTTTTAAAAGGTAAAATAATGAATAATGTATTAGAGGGGCAATATATTGAATACTCGGAAGAAGAAAAAACATCTTCAAAACTATATAAAGTATTAGAATTATTTAATGGAAAAGATGAAAATTTACTTCAAAGCTTATTTAAAATTTATTCATATATTCAAAGTTTTGCTTATCCATTTGAATGGCTTAAGTCACAGATAGAAAAATATAATATACAAGAAGATGTAGATTTATATAATACAGAATTTGGAAGAGAAATATATATAAATTCAATAGAGGAATTAAAGTTAGTATTAAAACGTGGAGATGAATTATATGATGAAATATATAAATATGATGATTTTAAAAAATTCTCAGATTGTATTTTAGAGGATTTAACAAAAGTAAAAGATGTAATTTTTAACAGTAATAATTCATGGGACAAGTTATATACTCTTTTAAGTAATTTAGAATTTAGAAGAAGCCCTATATACAAAGGTGATAATTTATTTTTAAAAGAAAAAATTGCATCTTTTAGAAATGACATATTAAAAAGTACAGTAACAAATGTTAAAAAGAGTATTTATTCTAGTAGCAGAAATATTTTAAGAGATAATAGAGTTGCATATGAATATATATTATATTTATACGAATTTTTAAAAAAATTTGATGAGGAATATAGTAATGAAAAGAAAAAAGAGGGGTTAATAGACTTTAATGATATTGAACATTTAGCTTTAAAATTATTAATAGATAGAAAAGATGATAAAACTCAAACAACTGATATTGCAAAGAAAATTCAAAAAAGATTTAAAGAAGTATATACAGATGAGTATCAAGATACAAGCTTTGTTCAAGAAGCAATTTTAGAGGCAGTATCAGGTGGTAAAAATAGATTTATGGTAGGGGATATAAAGCAGAGCATATATAGATTTAGACAAGCAATGCCAGATATCTTTAATGAAAAGTATAAAACATATGATTTAGTAGATATTAAAAATAATGATGATACAAATTTTTCAAATACTAAAATTGTACTTGCTAAAAATTTTAGAAGTAGAAAAAATGTAATAGATAGTATAAATTATATATTTGAAAAAATAATGAGTATGGAAAATGGTGAGTGTGATTACTCAGATATTGAAGTATTAAAATTTGGTGCAGATAAATATGAAGAAAATGAAAATATAAATTATAATACAGAAATAGATATAGTAAATTTAAGAGAAGATGAAGAAGATAAAGTATATCTAAAAGATGTAGATTATGATGAGGAAGAAGATGAAGCCTTAAAATATATAAAAGAGTTAAAAGATTTTGAAATAGAGGCATATTGCATAGCTAAAAGAGTAAAAAAGATTGTAAATGAATTTATGATATATGACATATCTAAAAAACAATTTAGAAAAGCAAGTTACAAAGATATTGTAATATTACTAAGAAGTATAAAAGATAAAGGAGAAATACTTGAAAATACATTAAAGAAACAAGATATACCTGTATTTTCAGATGCTTCAAGTAGTCTTTTTGATGGCGATGAAATAAAACTTATATTATCTTTTTTAAGAGTACTTGATAATCCTTATCAAGAAATTCATATGATAGGAGTTATGTTTAGTATAATTGGAAAATTTACTTTAGATGATTTAGTTTATTTAAAAAATTATGATAAACATACAAATATTTATGATAATTTGTTTAGTATTAAAGATATGATACTAAAAAAGGAAGAAAAATCTGATTATGAAATATATATTTTAGATAGAATACAAAAGTTTATATTACTTGTAGAAAAATTTACAACTTATTCAAAAATATATAATATAGATGATTTATTAATAAGAATATATAAAGAAACAAATATATATTATCAATTTGCATTAGAAGAAATTTCAAATTTAAAAAAAGCAAATCTTGATATGCTAATAGAACTTGCTAAAAACTTTAATGCAAATGGTAATAGAACTTTAAATTCATATATTATCTATATAGATAATTTAAAGGATAAAGCTGATACCTCAATATCTTCTGCTAAAATAATTGGAGAAAATGAAGATGTAGTAAGGATTATGACAATACATAAATCAAAAGGACTTGAATTTCCTGTTGTTATACTTGCTGATACTATGAGAAAATATAATATGAAAGATACAACATCATCTGTTACTTGTCATCATAAGTTAGGTATTGGAATAAACATAGTAAATGATGAGTTAGGTATAACTTATCCATCTGTTATAAAACAGGCGATAAAAAATGAAGTTACAAAAGAGACTAAATCAGAAGAATTAAGAATGCTTTATGTAGCACTTACAAGAGCAAAAGAAAAGTTAATAATTTTTGCTACAACAAAAGATTATGAAAAGCTAAAAGATAATACTTTTGTTATGCAAAAAGAAGGTAAAATAGAAGATGTTTTGGTATCCAAAAATGATAGTTATTTTGAAAATATACTTATGTCTTTAAAAATATATGAAGAAGATGAGAAAAATAATAATATTTTTGATATAAATGTAATTAATGTAAAAGAGAAAAATTCAGAAGATGTTGAAAATATATTTGAGTTAGAAGATGAAAAAAAAGAAAATGTATTAAATAATAAAATTTGTGATTTAAAATCTGTATATAACAAAGATTTAGAAGAAAAGAAAAATAAAGATTTAGAAGTTATAAAAAATAATATTGATGCGTTATATAAAAATATTGAGGATACAACTACACCAAGTAGAATAAGTGTAAGCACGCTTAAAAAACTAGAACAAGAAGAAAATATTACATCAATGTATGAAAATACTGATAATTTAACTGATGATGAACTTGCAAATGATGAAGAAAAAGTTTATATTAAAAAGAAAAAATATAGAGAACCTAATGCTATAAGTAATGAGAGTAAAAGCTATACTCCTGTAAGAAAAGGTATACTTGTACATTTTATACTAGAAAATTTGGATATGAGTATTTCAAGTAAAGATGCTTTAAACAAATATATTAATAACTTAGTAGATATTGGTACTATAAATAGTGTGGATAAAAAATATATAAATGTTACAAGAATATATAATTTTTTAAATTCAAAAATTGGTAAAGAATTAAAGAGTGCTAAAAAATTATTTAGAGAATATGAGTTTATATTAAAAGATAAGGCTATTTCAAATAGCGTTATTCAAGGTGTAATAGATCTTTTTTACATTACAGATGATGGAAAGGTTATACTTGTTGATTTTAAAACAGATAGAATAAAAGATGAAAAAATATTTATTGCAAGATATAAAAAACAACTTGATATATATAAAGAGGCAATAGAAAAGCTACTTAACTATAAGGTAGATAAAGAATATATTTATGCTTTTTCAATAAATAAAGAGATAGAAATAAAGGAGAATTAAATGAAGAATTATACAAATGAACAAGTAACACTTAATAAAGTGGGAGATGTTTACTATTTAGAATTTAATATATTAAAAAAATATAATGATAAACTACGTCATGCTATAACTCTAAGACATGGTGGTGTAAGCATTTTGCCAGTAGATTCATTAAATTTTAGAAAAGGACCATTAAATAGTTTAGAAAATGTTATTTCTAATATAAATATTTTGTGTGATAAAGTAGGTTTTGATTATCCTTTTTATAAAGCAAAACAAAATCATACAGATAATATTTTAATTATAACTGAAAAAAATAAAGAAAAATATAGTATTGAAAATGAATGTTCTGATGAAATAGATGGAATTATTACACAAGATAAAAATATTTCTACTATGATAACTACTGCTGACTGTAATCCAATAATTATTTATGATACAAAGAAAAATATTGTAGCAAATATTCATAGTGGTTGGAAAGGAACAATAAAAAGAATATACTTAAAAGCAGTAGATATACTAGTAAATAATTTTTCTTCTAATATAGAAGATATTGTAGTATGTATTGGACCATCTATTAGAAAATGTTGTTTTAGTAGTGAAGAAGAAAGTTTTAAAGAGAAATTTTTAAATATATGGGAAGATGAAAAAAATTATATTACCTATGAAGAAAATGGAAGATTTCATATAGATTTAGTATATTTGATAAAAAGAGATTTATTAAATATTGGAATAAAAAAAGAAAATATTGCTGATGCAAATATTTGTACTATGTGTAATTATGAAGACTTTTTCTCATATAGAATAGCAACTAAAAACAAACAAGAAGATTTTGGATGTATGGCAACTGTTGTAGAACTTATATAATTTGCAATTTAATTAAAAGTATTATAAAATGTTGACTATGCACTTTTGTTTTGATATAATCTTGTGCAAAAGGGAGGAATATAAATGTTTAAGAAAAAGAATATACCAAATATGTTAACTATTTTAAGAATAATATTAGTACCATTATTTGTAGTGCTTATTTATTTTCCTTATGAGGCTATCATTGATATGCTTGATACTATTGGTTTAGATGCAATAGGAAATACATTTTTTAAGTTTTTATCTGATTTTTCAATATATATTGCACTAGCTATCTATTTAATAGCATCTATAACTGATTTTTTAGATGGTTTTATATCTAGACGATATGGACTTATAACTAAATTTGGAAAGATAATGGATCCACTTGCAGATAAACTTTTAGTTTCTACTGGATTTATAATTCTTACAGGAGAAGGAATAATACCTGCATGGATTACAGTAATTATAGTATTTAGAGATTTTTTTGTTAATGCTTTAAGAATGTTTGGAACTGATAATAATAAAGAACTTTCTGCATCTTTAAGTGGAAAAATAAAAACTGTATTTCAGCTTATAGGTGTACCACTTGCTATTTTAAATCTTGCAATAATGCCTAAATATGGTTATTTAGCATTTGTTGAATATGCGACTAAAATGAATGGATTTGAACTTTTTGTAAATGTATTTATGTCAGTTGCAGTATCTGTTGCAACAATAGCAACATTAGCATCTTTTGTAACTTATTTTATAAGATTTAGAAAAGATATAGATTTAGAAAAGTAAAAAAATTAGAAAGTAAAAAATGGAGTGAATTTTCACTCCATTTTTATATAAACCAATATTTTTCATCATCTACTGCATCTTTTATTTCATCATATGAAACATCAAAAGTACCTGCTATTGTTTCACAGTATATTTCAAAATCTTTACTGCAAACATCACCTCTTGAAGTTTTTAAAAAGTCTATGCCTTCTTGAAGGCTTCTTTTTATAACTAAATCTTTTTCATAACTTGTTATATCTTTAGAATTTATTATTCTTTTTATGGTATCATATGGGATATAAAAAAACTCAGATATAACATTACAACAATAAGAAAAATAATCGTTTCTAAAATTTCTTTTACAATTTTTTAAATATAAAATAGAATTATATAATGTTATAGAAGTACTTAGTATTTCTTTTTTTAATTTTTCTTCAAGAGTTCCATAACTTGTGCTTTCCATTTATCTCCTCCTTTATAATAAAAAATGTATAAAAATATATAGAAATTATAAAAATTATAAAAATATATAAAAAATAAAAGAAAACATTGTGATTAAACTAAGTTACTGAATACAAAAATTATTATGTACTCTTTAATATGTGATGAACCATATTATAGCATATGATGAAAAATAAGTAAATAGAAATTATATATCATTATCAAGTAAATTTTGTAGTAAAATTTTGTTGATATAATTCTTGAAAATGCAGATAATATATAGTAAAATAGTGATAGAATATATTGACATATAACGTAATTTTGTTACGTCATATGTCTTACTTGATGGGAGGAGCAAGTATATGAGTGATTTTTTACAAATGGATTTTTTTGAACCATCAAATGATGAGGAAAGAAAAAAAGTAATTGATGAAATGCAACTGCTTATAAAGCAGATTAATTATTATAATAAAAAATATTATGAAGAAGATGAAAATGAAATATCTGATTATGCCTATGATAAATTAACTGTTAGATTGAGAGAATTAGAGGCAAAATATCCAGATTTAAAACAAAAAGATTCTCCAACTACAAAAGTAGGAGGAAAAACTAAAAAAATATTTGAAGAAGTAACACATAATGTTCAAATGCAAAGTTTACAAGATGTTTTCTCTTTTGAAGAAGTAGAAGATTTTGTTGATAAAGTATGTGAAGAATTTGGAAAAGATACAGAATTTGTAGTTGAAACTAAAATAGATGGTCTTTCTGTATCTTTAGAATATGAAAATGGTATATTAGTTAGAGGCTCTACACGTGGTGATGGATTTGTTGGAGAAGATATTACCCAAAATGTTATGCAAATAAAAGATATTCCTCATAGGCTAAATAGCAATGATACAGTTGAAATACGTGGTGAAGTATATTTGCCAAGAAAAGAGTTTGAAAGAATTAATAATTTGTTATTAAGTCAAGGAAAACAACAACTTGCAAACCCAAGAAATGCAGCAGCAGGAACATTAAGACAATTAAATACTGAACTTGTAAAATCAAGAAATTTAAGTATATTTGTATTTACTATACTTAAAGGTATGCAATTTACAACTGATACAGAGAGTTTAGAGTATTTAAAAAGTGTTGGAATAAAAACTATTGAATATATGAAAAAGTGTATAGGAAAAGAACAAGTAATTGATGCTATAAAAGAAATAGGGACTTTACGTGATAGTCTGTTATATGATATAGACGGTGCAGTTATAAATGTTAACAATCTTGCATATAGAGTAGAAATGGGAAAAACTGAGAAAGTACCAAAGTGGTCTGTTGCATATAAATATCCGCCAGAAAGGAAAGAAACAAAAGTACTTGATATAATAATGCAAGTAGGACGTACAGGACAAGTAACACCAATGGCGGTACTTGAACCTGTAAGAGTAGCAGGAAGTGTTATCTCCAAAACAACACTTCACAATTTTGATTATATTGAAGAAAAAGATATACGTATAGGAGATACTGTAATAATTGAAAAAGCAGGTGATGTAATACCTGAAGTAGTAGGCGTTGTATTAGATAAAAGAGATAATTTAGAAGAAAGATTTTTACCACCAACTGTATGCCCAGTTTGTGGAGAAATATTGGAAAGAGAAGAAGATACAGTTGCCCTAAGATGCACAAATAGTGAGTGCCCTGCTCAAGTATATAGAAGTATAATACATTTTGCATCACGTGATTGTATGGATATATCTGGTCTTGGTGAGAGTATAGTAGAACAACTAATAGATAAGTCACTTTTAGATGATGTAGCAGACATATATTATTTAAAGTATGATGATATAGTAGGTCTTGAAAGATTTGCCAAAAAATCAGCAGTAAATTTACTTGATGCAATTAACATTTCTAAATCTAATAGTTTAGATAAGTTATTATTTGGACTTGGAATAAGACACATAGGTAAGAGGGCATCTAAAATACTTGCAGAAAATTTTGAAGATATATATAAGTTGATGGATGCAGATTTTGAAGAAATAAATGCTTTAGAAGATTTCGGAGAAACTATGGCAGAATCAGTTGTTGAGTTTTTCTCAAAAGAAAAGACAAGAGAAATAATTAAAAAATTAGAAGATGTAGGTGTAAATTTAAAGGGAAATAAATCATCAAAAGAATCAGAAAAATTAAAGGATAAAACCTTTGTAATAACAGGTTCATTTGACAAATATACAAGAAATGAAATATCTGAAATAATTGAAAAACATTCTGGTAAGGTATCATCTACTGTATCAAAGAAAACTGATTTTGTAGTTGTTGGAGAAGATGCTGGAAGTAAGCTTACAAAAGCACAGGAACTAGGTATAGAAACAATAAATTTAGAAGAACTCGAAGATATGATAAAATAGGAAGAAGGGGGATTTTGTGAATCCATTTATATCAAACTTTACAAAAAGTACAAATTTCATTAGTTTATTAAATGATATAAAAACAGAAAAAAATAATATAAGCGTTATAGGGCTTACTGATTCTGCTAAAGCACATATTATAGCAGGAATAAGTAAAAATAGTGATAAAGCCTCACTTATTGTATGTAGCAATAGCCTTTTAGCAACAAAGTTTGTTCAAGATTTAAAGTTCTTTACAGATGAGGAAATATTGTATTTTCCGGCAAAAAAGATAGGATATTATGATATAGAAGCTGAAACAAAAGAATTTTCAAATACAAGAATGAGTATTATAGAAAAAATTAATAGTGGTAACAAAAATATAATAGTTACCACTATTGATGCGCTTTTAACAAAGATGTTACCTAGTATAACATATAAAGGAAAAGACATGTATATTAAGGTAGGAGATAAAATTAATTTATCTGAATTTGCTAAAAATTTAGATAGTTTAGGATATGAAAGATGTGAAGTCGTTGAAGGTAAAGGTCAGTTTGCAATACGTGGTGGAATAGTAGATGTATTTACATTAGATAATGAATTACCATATAGAATTGAATTATTTGGCGATGAAATAGATAATATTAGAACATTTGATGCTTTAACACAAAGAAGTATAGATACAGTAAAAGGTATACATACATCATATGCAACAGATAATTTAGTAAGTAAAGAAAATAAAGATGAGATAATAAATAAATTACAAGAATTAACAAATAGTAAAGAATTATCTTCTGAGCTTAAGAAAAATATTTTAGCAGATATAGAAAAAATAGAGGCAGGAAATATAGAAAATCTGATAGATAAATATTTTGAATTATTAGTACCAAATTATGAAACATTGCTTGATTATGTAAAAGATTATAACATATACATAGATGAACCTTTAAAAAATATAGAAAAGGCAAATAATATTTGTTATGAAAATAATGAAACTATAAAAATACTAGGAGAAAGAGAATATATATATATGCCATATGTAAATAAATATATAAGCTATGAGATGATAGAACAAAAATTAAAACATATGACAAATATATATTTAGAAAGTATTAATACAGATAAATCTATTCATAAAAATAGGAAATCATATTATTTTACAAGTAGAGAAGAAAATTTTTATAAAGCAAGTATGGAAGTTTTAGTAAATGATATAACTAAAGCACGTGATAGGATAGTTTTACTTGTATATCCAACCGCTTCAAGAGTGGAACAAATAAAAAATTATCTTTTATCAAATGAAATTTTGGTAAACCAAATTGATGGTATTTCTTCTTGTTCTTGTGAAATAGGAAAAGTATATATAACACAAGGAATTTTATCCTCTGGATTTTACAGCGAAGAATTTAACTTTTTAATAATTGCAGAGCCTGTAAGTGGAATTAATTTATCAAAGCCTAAAAAGATAAAGAAAAATAGTATTGGGCAGAGTATAAATACTTATGCTGATTTACAAGTAGGAGATTTTGTAGTACATGAAAATCATGGTATTGGAATATACAGAGGAGTAGAGGCAATATCAGTACAGAATATAAAGAAGGACTATATTAAGATTGAATATGCCGACAAAGGAGTACTTTATGTCCCTATAAATCAACTTGATTCAGTAGGTAAATATGTATGTGATGATGATACAGTACCAAAACTTAATGTACTTGGTACTAAAGAATGGGAAAAAACTAAATCAAAAGTTATAAAACATGTAGAAGAAATTGCAAAGGAATTAGTTTTGTTATATGCAAAAAGAGAGCAAGCAATTGGATTTGCTTTCTCTCCTGATACGCCATGGCAAAGTGAATTTGAAGATTCATTTAAATATGAGCTTACTCAAGATCAAAAAATTGCTTTAGAAGAAATAAAAAAAGATATGGAAGAACCAAAACCTATGGATAGACTTTTATGTGGTGACGTGGGATATGGTAAAACAGAACTTGCATTAAGAGCTGCTTTTAAAGCTGTAATGGATGGGAAACAGGTAGCATACCTTGTTCCAACAACTGTACTTTGTTTACAACAATATAGGACTTTTAAAAGTAGAATGGATAGCTTTGGAATAAAAGTAGAAATGCTAAGTAGATTTAAAAATAAAAAAGAACAAACAGATATAATAAAAAGATTAATTGATGGAAAAATTGATGTACTTATAGGAACACATAGAATGTTATCAAAAGATGTGTTTTTCAAAGATTTAGGATTTTTAATAATTGATGAGGAACATAGATTTGGTGTAAAAGATAAAGAGGCAATAAAAATATTAAAGGAAAATATAGATGTACTTTCAATGACTGCAACACCAATTCCTAGAACACTACATATGTCTATGGTGGGCATAAGGCAGATGAGTACACTTACAGAACCTCCTATGGAAAGACTTCCAGTGCATACATATGTAGTTGAATATAATGAAAGTTTAATAAAAGAAGCAATAGAAAAAGAATTATTAAGAGATGGTCAAGTAATTTATCTAAATAATAGAGTAAATAGTATTGATGATGTTACAGAAAAAGTAAGAAGAATTGTTCCAAATGCAAGGATTGGTAGTGCACATGGAAGAATGAACCCTGATCAAGTAGAAGATGTTATGATAAAGTTTATAAATCATGAAATTGATATAATAGTTTGTACTACTATATTAGAATCTGGTATTGATATACCAAATGCTAATACTTTGGTAGTAGAAGATGCTGATAAATTAGGACTTGCACAACTATATCAAATAAGAGGTAGAGTAGGTCGTTCAAATAGGCTTGCATACGCATATATAACTTATGAAAAAAATAAACAAATATCAGAGGTTTCAGAAAAAAGACTTAAAGCTATAAGAGATTTTACCGAGTTTGGTAGTGGATTTAAAATAGCTTTAAGAGATTTAGAAATTAGAGGAGCTGGAAATTTACTTGGTAGAGAACAACATGGACATATGGCAAAAGTAGGATATGAACTTTATTTATCACTTCTTGAAAAGGCAGTAAATAATGAAAAATTAGGAAAAGATAAAAAATCTATTGAAGAAGTACAAAAAGATGTAAAAATTGACGTTGATATATCAGCATATATTAGTGATGAATATATAAAAGATCCAATTCAAAAAATACTTATGTATCAAAAAATATCAGATATAAAAAATAAAGAAGAGAGTATGGATGTAATAGATGAATTACTTGATAGATATGGAGATTTACCAAAGGAAACAGAGAACTTAATTAAAATTGTAGAAATAAGAAATGAAGCAAGAAAATATGGTGTTACAAGAATTATTGCAAATAAAAATATGATAAGGTTTGAGCCCGTAAATTACAATATTCGATTGACAAATATGGCAAACAATGATATACTTATTCGTGTACAACTGGAGATTAATAAACTTAAAGAGATGTTAGAAGAAAAGGGGTAAAATAATGGAGAATGTAGAAGAAGTAAAAAAAGATAAAAATGAATTATCAAAAAAAGTAAAAGGAAAAAATACTGATATAATTGTTATATCTTGTATAGTTATATTTTGCGTAGTATTTGCTTTTGCAATATTTGGAATATATTATTATAATTCTAATTTAAAACCTGTTGCAAAATTTGATGGTGGAACACTTACAGTATCTGAATATACAACATATTTTAAATTATATTATTCATATTTATTATATAGTGGATATAGTCAAGATGAAATTCCAAATCAGATAGCACAAATGGCCTCTTATGAAAAAGTATTATATACAGAGGCTGTAAACGCAGGTATTGAGATGACTGCCGAAGAAAAAGAAAGCGTTGATAGTATGTTTACAGGTGGAAGTATGGATTCATATTTAAATGCTGGATTTGATATGGATGAATTAAAAAGAATATTCTATTATGATGAAATAATTAATAAATATACAGAAAAATTAGAAGAAGAAGTAACAGATGAAGAAATGACTGAATATATAAAATCAACTTATGGTGAAGATAGTAACTTTAATGAGTATGTTACAAGACATATTTTATTCTTAACAACTGACACTTCAACTAATGCAAGTCTTTCTGATGAAGAAAAAGAAGAAAAAAGAGTTAAAGCAGAAGAAGTACTTGCAAGAGCATTAAGTGGAGAAAACTTTGAAGACCTTGCAAAAGAGTTTTCTGAAGATTCTACTGCATCAGATGGTGGATTATACAAAATGTATTTAAACAATACAACAGATGAGGCTTATGAATCTGCAGTATTAGGACTAGAAGTTGGTGGTATAACAACATCTTTAGTAGAATCAAGTTTTGGTTATCATATTATAAAACTTGATGCTATAAATGAAAATGGTAGAGTAAATAGTGAATATGAAAGATCAAGTTATGTAAACGATAAAATATCAACATTAACAACAGAAAAAAATCTTGCAATAAATGATGATTTAGTAAGTTCACTATCAGAAGAAATAATGATTTCAATGGGTGTGGGTGCTACATCAACTGAACAATAATAGGTGAAATAAATAATGAATACAATAGTTAGTAAATCTAATGAAAGAGTAAAGTTTATAAAATCATTAAATGATAAAAAATATAGAAACTTATATGGAGCTTTCTATTTAGAAGGCATAAAAGTAGTAAGTGAAATATTACAAAATAAAAAAGCGATAGACATAATGTTTATCGCTTATTCTAAAGAGCTACTTTTAAAAGCAAATGGCGGAGAAAAGATTTTATCAAAATTAGAAAAAGAAGATAACATAGAATTAATTTGCTTAGATGAAAATATATTTTCGTATGTTACTGATACTATAACACCTCAAGGTGTGCTTGCAGTAGTAAAAATTCCAAAATATGATATAGATTATGAAATAAAAAATTGCAAGACAAATATTTTAATATTAGATAGGGTACAAGATTTAGGAAATATTGGAACAATTATAAGGAGTGCAAATGCCTTTTTAATTGATGTTATAATTTGCACATCAGGAACAGCAGATGTATATTCACCAAAGGTTATTAGAGCAACTATGGGAGCAATATTTAAGGTAAAAGTAATTTATGTAGATAATATTTTAGAGATAATAGATAAATTAAAAGCACAAAAATATTTAATTATAGGGACAAGCTTAAACAAAAATAATTCTTTAGAAAGCTTAGATTATTCTAAAAAACATGCATATGTAATGGGAAATGAAGCACAAGGTGTAAAAAGTGATATTTTAAATATGTGTGATAGTTTAGTAAAAATAGATATGTCTAATAATATTGAATCTTTAAATGTGGCTGTTGCAACAAGTATCATTTTATATGAACAATATAAAAAAAGAAAATAAAAATTTTTTGAATAAAAAAATAAAATTTGCACAATATAATATTAAGTATATCATTTAATTAATATATATATTGTTTGTATAAAATTATAATTTTTTTAAAAATGATATGCGATAGTGTATTAGCTATGAGGTTTATGGCTAAACGAAAAACATGGGTATAATATAATTTATACTCATGTTTTTGTATAATATTAAAAAAAATACACAAGATATAAATAGACAAATTTTTTTGTCAGGAGGTATTTATGAAGGTTTTAAACAATATAATACTAGCTTTAGTTATTATAGGTGCTGTAAACTGGGGATGTGTTGGATTATTTGGTATAGATATAGTTGGCACATTATTTGGTGGAATGACCTCTGCATTAAGTAGAATAATATTTGCTTTAGTTGGTGTAGCAGGACTTTGGTCATTAACTTTCTTTGGTAGAGTATCTGATGAAGAGCATCAATAATAACTATAAAACACCTATGAATTTAGGTGTTTTTGTATGTCTTTTATAAATTCAATTATTTTAAAATCATATATAGTATCATTATCTGCTTCATCCGTTGAGTAAATGTTTTCAATTCCTGGTAAAATAGTATTTAGAGAAGATATGTTTTTTATTGTTTTCTCGTTTGGAAATATTAGTGTCCATATATTTTTACCAAGTCCTTTACCTATTATAATTCTTGCACTGTTATAACTTCCACTATCCATACTATATAATATATTTTCTTTTTTATCATAAGTTATTTTTCCAATATCAAGTGTTAAATTCTGATGTATATTATTTTCATTTAAAACTTTATTTGCTACATTTAAAATTTCTTCTGAATTTTGATTTAATATATATAATATATCATCATTTTCATCGTGACTAATAGTATTAAGATAATCTTCAACTTTTGCCTCAACTTTTAGTTTTATAATCTGATCTGCTATACTATTACTGTTTGCAACTACATGTAGTCTATATATATCTTCTTTTTTTTCTTCTTTTATATTTATTGATATAATCAAATATGTATTTAGTATTATTATTGAAAAAAAGAATAATAATAAAGGTAATTTTTTATTATAATTTTTTAATATATCTTTTATCAAGTTTACCACCTAAAATTATTATTTGATAAATGTATATTTTAATACATAAAAAAATAAACTAATTTTGTCTAATTATATCGTAAAATGTTATGTAATGTTAAAAATAAAAATATACTACAAAATACAACAAAAATAGAACTTGACAGTCATTGATTTGAATGTTAGAATATTGACTAATAAGAGGGGGTAACAAAAGATGAAAAAAATAAGGATATGCTGTTTTACAGTTAATTATACGCATGCGTGTATAATAGCAAATAATTTTATAAATAAAGAATTACAAAATGTAAAAGTAATTTATATTAATGAAAAGAGTGAGGAATTAAAGTTAAAAAGTATGGTAGCAAAATTTTACAAGAAGATGGATGATACATTATTTTATACTGAATGGTTAAATGAAATGATAACTAATGACTATAAAAATGAAAATTTTGTTTTTGTTGTAAATGGAAAAGAAGAATTTGTTGATAAGGTAAATAAATACTTAAATATAAACGAATGTAAAGGGTATATTATTAATTGCTATAATATATTTGATATAAAAGAAAAAGTTGAAGATATAATTGCAAAACATGATTATTATATAAACACATCTGGTCTTGTAAAAAAAGAATCATTTAAGTAGAAAGCCAATATAAAACCTTAATATATTTTAATCTTTTATAGCCTTTTTTGCTTTGGCAAAATGGGCTATTTTTGTTGCTTAATTTTTGTAAATATTATATAATTAACTTTAGGGTGAATATATGTATGAAAATTTTTAAGTCGATAAAGAGAATATTATTAATTATGCTTGTAATAGTTTCGTTAATTGCAGGTCTTGTTATATATAGTGGTTATGATATGTATGCTAAAGCTATATCTGATATTAGCATTGAAGATAGAGTAAATGCTATAAGGGAGGAAGAAGATTTTGTGACAATAGACAAGCTTCCAAAAGAATATATTGATGCAGTAGTTGCAGTTGAAGATCATAGATTTTTTACTCATAATGGAATTGATCCTATCTCTCTTATAAGGGCAATTTATACTAATATTTCAACATTAAGCCTTAGAGAAGGTGGTAGTACAATAACGCAACAACTTGCAAAGAATTTGTGCTTTACTCAAGAAAAAAAGTTAACAAGAAAAATTGCTGAAATTTTTGCTACTTTTGATTTAGAGAAAAAATATGAAAAGGATGAAATATTTGAACTGTATGTAAATATTTCATATTTTGGTGATGGATATTATGGAATAGGGGAAGCAGCACGTGGTTATCTTAATAAAGAGCCAAAAGATATGACTTTAGAGGAATGTACTTTACTTGCAGGGCTTCCAAATGCTCCAAGTGTTTATGAGCTAAGTAATAATTCTATACTTACTATACAGCGTCAAGTTCAAGTAATAGATGCTATGGTAAAGTATGATAAATTAGATGTTAAAGAGGCAGAAAAATTAAAAGAAAATATCGAAAAAAGTAAATGAAATTTTAAAATATAATATTGTAAAAAGTTTTGAGAAATGATATTATATTAACGTAATGTATTATTACAGGGAGGAATATGAAAATTATGGTAACAAATACACGCAAAAGTATGAATATACTACACACACACACACACACGCGGTAGTTCTATAAAAATAATAAATGAAATAACAAGGGAGTTTTGTGCCCTAAAATATATATGCTGATACTAGAGATGGTACCAGCTCTTTTTGCGTGTAAATCATAATAAAAGTAGGAGGTAAAAATGAATACAGATAAAGATAAAGATCTTAAAAAACATAGTGGACCAAGAAGTAAAATAACTGTTTTTTTAATTGTAATATTTGTGTTGTTTATTAGTACAGCAATTGTATTATTTGGAAATAGAATAACAGATATAAATCATATTGATGCAAATGGTACACGAGCTAAAGATACACCGGGTATAACAGTAGTTGATTATGGTACTCAAGTTAGTGAAGATTTTATTTTTTCTTTAAAAGCAAATAGTAAAACTACTGTTAGTTTTTGGCAGATGGATAAAGATCAGAAAGAGATACCATATGCAGATAAAGAAATAAATTATCAACATCAAGATGGAAGTACTCTTTATAGGGCAATATATCCCAAAGATAATAGTCTTAGTGGAAGAGTTGGTGCTTGGATAAATAATGCAGGTGTATATAATGGAAAGAATATTGACGTTAAATGTACATATTATTGGCAACCTGAGGAAACTGAGGAATATGAGGGCATAAATTTTTATCCTTTTATAGGTATTACAATAGGAAATTACTCAGGAAGGATAGGTGTAGCTTTTTTAGATACTGCATATGAAGTTAAATATGAACTTTATTGTGAAGGTCAACCTATAACAATTGATCGTATGTCTTTCAATTTTACAGATATTGATGGTTTTCAAGGCTATGGATTCAAATTAAATGATGGAGCAAGCCATAATATACAGTGTATAAGAAATGATCCAAGTAATCAATCACCTTGTAGAGTATATTTCTTGGAAAGAGGTGGATATGAATATTTTTATGCAGATTATGTATCAGGTGAAGATCTTTTATGTGATAGTATAAGGTATGAAATTACTAATTTAAATAGTTTTAATTTGATAGTTTATACAGGTCTTGATAATATAGCATATAAACAACCTGAATTTGGATTGGTTGGATCACAATCTGAACAGAAAGTATATTTATCTAATAGAAAAGAATTAAGAAATTATATTGAAAGAGCAATTCAAAATAATGATATTTCAGTCTTTTCTGAACCTCTTTGTATGATTAGATTAGCAGGTGGAAGATTTGATGCAAGTGGATATGGACCATATAAAGTACCTTCACCAGTAAAATATGTATCAGATAATGATCAATCTATGGTATGGAATAATAAATTAGAGGGAAAAGAAGTAGATTTTGTATATGATATTATTCAACGTGTACCATTAGAAATAGCTCAATTCCGTTATCAAACTTTTGTAATTGAAGATGTATTACCAGAAGGACTTACATATGTATCATCAAAAGTATATAATGATGCAAATGAAGATATAACAAGTAAATTTAGAGTGGATGTAAATGGTCAAACAGTAACTTTAAATGCGTTAAATCCATCCGAAGAGATATTTTATGATAATACGTATGATTGGAAAATAAATGTTAAAGCGACAGGTAAACAAAAAGAATTTAAAAATACTGCAACATTAAAGATTACAAGAGTTAATGGCACACCTGATGATGAAAAAGAGTCAAATGAGGTTATTACAACAAGAGATTATATAGATATTAAAGGAAAAATAGTTATAACAAAGAAAGATAATGAATCTAATGTACCTTTATCAGGAGTAACTTTTGGAGTATATGCAAGGGATGCAATAGAAGGCTTAGATGGTAATTCATATAGTGCAGGAGATAAAGTTGCAGAAGTTACAACAGGAGCAGGTGGAGTAGCAGAAGTAGGTAACTTAGCAATAGGAAAATACTATATAGTAGAAGAATCAACAATAAATGGGTATTTAAAAAATAATAATCAGTATGATGTAGTTATATCTGAACAGGAAGATGTAGAAGAAGTAGTAGTAGAACAAGAAATAACAGATCAAAGAGTAAAGGGAACAATAGAGATAACAAAAACAGATGTTGAGTCAGGGGCAAAATTGTCAGGAGTAGTATTTGGAATATATGCAAAAGAATCAATATCAAAACCTGATGGAAGTGGAAATGCATATGAAGCAAATAATCAAGTAACAACAGTAACAACAGGAGCAGATGGAGTAGCAAGAGCAGAAAATCTATATTTAGGAAAATATTATATTGCAGAAGAATCAACAATAAATGGATATTTAAAGAATACATCAACATATGATGTAGAACTAGCATATCAAGGAGATAGTACACCAGTAGTTACAGCAAGCCAAGCAGTAACAGATACTAGAGTAAAGGGAACAATAGAGATAACAAAAACAGATGCTGAGTCAGGAGCAAGATTACCAGGAGTAACTTTTGGAATATATGCAAGAGATACAATAGTAAAACCTGATGGAACAGGAAATGTATATGGGGCAGGAACAAAAGTAATATCAGTAACAACAGGAGCAGATGGAGTAGCAAAGGCAGAGAACCTATACTTAGGAAAATATTATATTGTAGAAGAATCAACAATAGCAGGATATTTAAGAAATACATCAACATATGATGTAGAACTAGCATATCAAGGAGATGGTACACCAGTAGTTACAGCAAGCCAAGCAGTAACAGATACTAGAGTAAAAGGAACAATTGAAATAACCAAAGTAGATGATAAAACTGGAGAAAAACTAGCAGGGGTAACATTTGGAATATATGCAAGAAATGCAATAGTAAAGCCAGATGGAACAGGAAATGCATATGAAGCAGGTGCAAAAGTTGCAACCGTAACAACATCAGATGGAAATAATCCAGTAAGAGTAGAAAATCTATATTTAGGAAATTACTATATAGTAGAAGAATCTACAAGAACAGGATATTTAAAAAATACAGGTACATATGATGTAACATTAAGTTATGTAAATGATAGTACACCAGTTGTTACAGTAAGTCAGGAGATAAGAGATAAATTTGTAACAGGAAAAATAGAAATAAATAAGAAAGATAATGAAACACATCAAGGATTACAAGGTGTAACATATGAAATACATGCAAGAGAAGATATAATACATCCAGATGGACATACAGGAAGAATGTATAGTGCAGGAGCTTTAATAAAAGAAATAACAACAGATGCAAATGGTCATGCAGAATTAGCTGATTTATACTTAGGAAAATATTATATCGTAGAGAAAACAGCAAGAACAACATCTTATGCAGATTACAAAACAGGATATGTAAGAGATACAAAAGAGTATGATGTAACACTAGCATATCAAGATGATAGAACAGCTGAAATAGTTGCAACACAAGAATATAATGATCCAAGAGTAACAGGAAAAATAGAAATAAATAAGAAAGATAATGAAACAAATCAAGGATTACAAGGTACAACATATGAAATACATGCAAGAGAGAATATAATACATCCAGATGGACATACAGGAACAGTATATGCTGCTGGAGCATTAGTTACAGAAATAACAACAGATACAAATGGTCATGCAGAAGCAAATAATTTATACTTAGGAAAATATTATGTTGTAGAAAAAACAGCAAGAACAACAAATCATGGAGATTATGTAACAGGATATGTAAGAGATACAAAAGAGTATGATGTAACTATAACATACAAAGATGACGCAACAAGAGAAATTATAGTAACACAAGAATATAGTGATCCAAGAGTAACAGGAAAGATAGAAATAACAAAACAAGATGACAGAACAAATCAGGGGTTACAAGGAACAACATATGAGATACACGCAAGAGAAGAAATAATACATCCAGATGGACATACAGGAACAGTATATAGTGCAGGAGAAAAAGTAGGAGAAATAACAACAGATACAAATGGCTATGCATCTTTAGATAATCTATATCTAGGAAAATATTATATCGTAGAAAAAACAGCAAGAACAACAGATTATGCAGATTACACAACAGGATATATAAGAGATACAAAAGAATATGATGTAACAATAACATATAAAGATGACTCTACAAGAGAGATAGTAGTATCAAAGATATTTAAAGATCCAAGAGTAACAGGAAAAATAGAAATAACAAAGAAAGATGTAGAAACAAAACAAGGATTAGAAGGAACAACATATGAAATATTTGCAAGAGAAGATATAATACATCCAGACGGACATACAGGAGTAATGTATAAGGCAGGAGCAAAAGTTGCAGAAATAACAACAAATGGTGATGGTTATGCACAAACAAGTGATTTATACTTAGGAAAATATTATATCGTTGAAAAAGTAGCAAGAACAACAAAATATACAGATTACACAACAGGATATATAAGAGATACAAAAGAGTATGATATAACAATAACATATAAGGATGATAAAACACCTGAGATAGTAGTAACACAAGAATATGAAGATCAAAGTGTAGTAGGAAAAATAACAGTAAGTAAAATAGATAAAGAAGCAAATGCAAAAGTAGACCATGG
>CANQPW010000008.1 GCA_947625855.1 uncultured Clostridia bacterium
GAAGTAGCACTTTGGACAAAATTTAAAGAAGAATATGATATTTTAAATTTAAAAAGAGAAAATCCTGGAATTTTACCAGGTGTAATAATTGATGAAGAAATAAAAATAACAACTGATTTAAAACAGGCTGTAAGTGGTGCAAAGATAGTTATAATAGCTGTACCTATGAGAGTAGTAAGAGAAGTAGCAGCAGAACTTAAAAATGTTATTTATAAAGAACAGATTTTATGTATTGTTTCTAAAGGAATAGAACAGGTAACAAATATGTTTATGAGTGAGGTCGTATATGAAGAAACAGCTCATGATAATCTTTGTATGATTTCAGGTCCTTCTTTTGCAAAAGAAATAGCACATAATGGAAGTACAGGATTTGTTGTAGCGTCTAAAAATGAACTATCTAGTGCAACTTTAAAATATGCACTAGAAAATGATGAGATAATTGTAAGTACAACTAAAGATTTAATGGGTGTGCAAGTTGCAGCATCAGCTAAAAATGTATTTGCAATACTTATGGGATATGTTGATAGTATGGACTTAAATGATTCTACACGTGCAAGTGTACTAACATGCCTTGTTAATGATTTAAGATTAATAATTGAAGTTTTAGGTGGAAAGTCACAAACTGTATTTACCTATGCAGGAATAGGAGATATGTTACTTACTTGTATGAGCCCAAAAAGTAGAAATTATACTTTTGGAAATTATATTGGACAAGGATTAACTAAAGAAGAAGCTATGGATAAAATGGAAACAACTACAATAGAGGGATTATATACATTAGAATCTTTAAAGAAATTATTAGAAGAAAAAGAGGTAGATGTAAAATCAGTAGATTTATTATATGAAATTATATATAATAATGCAAAGGTTGATAATATATTAAAAAGCATAATAGGTAAATAGTAGGGGAGAAAAATGTTTAATAATGAATTGCTAAATAGTATAAAAGAAGAAGCGTTAAAAAATCATGTTCCTATACTTCAAGATGAAACGCTAGATTTAATACTTATGTTACTTAATATAAAAAAGCCAAATAAAATATTAGAGATTGGAACAGCAGTAGGTTATTCTGCAATAAATTTCTCTAAATATCTTGCTTTTGAAAATGCAAAAATAACTACTATTGAAAGAAATGAAAATATGGTAGAAATTGCAAAGAAAAATATAAGTGATATGGGACTTTCAGAAAAAATTGAAGTAGTACAAGCAGATGCTGTCTATTACCTACAAGAGTTAAAAGATGATAGTCAGTATGATGTTGTATTTATTGATGCTGCTAAAGGACAATATTTAATATTTCTTAAAGAGGCAATTAGACTTGTAAAAAATGGAGGAATAATAATAGCAGATAATGTCCTTTTTAAAGGAAGAGTGCTATCAGATTATAATGAACACAAGCATAGAACAGCAACAAATAGACTAAGAGAATATTTGAAAATAATTAAAGAAGATGAAAGACTTGATTCTACACTTTTAAAAATAGGTGATGGAGTAGCAGTTAGTATTGTAAAAAAATAAAGAAATTTAAAAAAATATTGTATTATTTTTATATAAGTGTTATAATGACAATATAATCTATATTAAGGAGGAGTTTATATGTATTGTAAAAATTGTGGAAAAGAAGTTGAAGATGGAAAGGAGTATTGTGCAGATTGTGAAAAAACTATGAGTAATCAAGGAGCTACTGAAACACCAGTTCAAGAAAATGTTGCTCAAAATACTACTACTACAACTACACAAACTACAAATACTCAAACAGTAAATAATACTGCAACAAATAATCAACCAAAATCAAAGATGGCAGCTGGACTTTTAGGTATCTTTTTAGGTGCATTTGGAGTTCACAATTTCTATCTTGGTTATACTGGTAAGGCAATAGCACAATTATTAATAACTGTATTATCTTGCTTTACATTGTCAGTAGCATCAGAAATTTGGGGATTAATAGAGGGAATATTAATCTTAACTGGATCAATAAATACAGATGCACAAGGAAATCCATTAAAGGATTAATATGACAAATTCAAAAGAATTTTCAGAAGAAAAAATTTTATATATTATGGGATGGATATCAATATTTTTTATATTGATATTTTTCCTTATATTGCACATTTTAAATTTTGATATATTTAATGTAAATATACCATGTGCAATATATGAAAAAACTGGATATTATTGTCCAGGATGTGGAATGACTAGAGCTATTAAAGCCTTACTTAGTGGTGATATATTGGCTAGTTTAAAATATCATCCAATTGTAGTATATTTGATAGGCATTGGTAGTATTTTTATGATACTTAACACTATATCACTTATTTCAAAAAAAGATTTTTCGGGTATGAGATTGAAAAATTGTTTTATTTTAATTATTCCAATTATTATAGCAGTACAGTGGGTTATAAAAAATGCTTTATTAATAATTTGGGGAATAAGAATAATATGATTTGATTGGAGGAAGAAAATGTATTGTAGAGATTGTGGAAAAAAAGTAGAAGATGGAAGAGACTATTGTGCAGATTGTGAAGCAAAAAGAAATACTACTAAAGCTACTGGATATGAAAATGTAGTTAATCAAGTGCCAAATGCAAATTTACAAAAATCAAAAATTGCTGCAGGACTTTTTGGAATATTTTTAGGTGCATTTGGAGTTCATAATTTCTATCTTGGTTATACTGGAAAAGCAATAGCACAACTATTAATAACTGTACTATCTTGCTTTATGTTATCAGTAGTATCAGAGGTTTGGGGATTAATAGAAGGAATATTAATTTTAACTGGTTCAATAAACACAGATGCTCAAGGAAATCCATTAAAAGAATAAAGTGAAAAATATAAAGTAATAAATAAACAAAATAATAATAAAAATAAAATAAAAAAATAATAAATAAAATAAAAATAAAATAAAAAGAAAAAACTGGTATGAAGATAACTTCATATCAGTTTTTTCAAGAAAAGAAGGATGTTATTAAAGAAAATATACTTTTTAATTTTAAAGAATTTTTCTTGTATACTGATGGTAAATTTTTTGAATAATTTTGATTAAATATAGAATAACTTTCTGATAATTTTATAGTTTTAAATTTTGGTTCTTTTTCTACAACATTTAATTTTAAAATAGAGTAGTCATTATCTTGTATTACTACTATTAAATCATAATCATATTTTAAGTTTGTTATATATATATTTTCAATAGTTACAGAAGAAAATTCTTTAAATTCACTTTTTAATTTAGTGTATATATTTTCTAAATTATCTATATCTTTTTTTGATGATAAATTATGTATTAAATATCCTAAACTATCTATATGAATAAATGAAGCATTATTTTTTAAATTCTTTGCTTGTTTATTCAAATTAGAGATTTCTACAAGTTGCATAAAAGAATTGTCAACAGAAATAGCAGCAATTGAAGTATTTTCTTTATATGTAAGTCCAACTAGTCTTTTAAAATTCATATCTTTATATATTTTAATATATTTATCAGATGAAAGCACTTCATTTGCAATACTATATTTTATCTTTTCTATTAAGTTTGATGCAGTATTTTCAAATGTATTTAAAATTCTATATGTTATTACATTGTATATTTGTTGACTTAATTTTTCGTTTTCAACAAGTAGTATTTTTTCAAAATCTTTTAATTTAGTAACATATGGAATTGCTTGATATTCTGCTTCACAATTTATTAAAGAGTCAACTAATAAATTCTGAAGATCAATTATATTGTTTAGTATTATTTCTTCTAAGCTTTGAATTTGTCCTGATAGACTAAGTTCTATATTTTCATCAAAACTTTCATCTTGTTTTATTTTTATAGAGGCTAGTTTTTCAAGAGCACTGTGTATAGATAGTTGAATTCTTTTTCTTTCTGCTTGTAAATTTTTTGTATCATTATTTAAAGCATTCTTTTTAATGTTAATATAATTTGTATCTAATAGCTTATTTAGATAAGTTAATTTGTTATAATTTGAGTATTTTCTACTTATAATATCTAGTATTTCAAGGACTTTTTCAGGAAATACTAAGTTTGTTTTTCTTAAGAATTTTTTAAGATATTTAGAAGGATTTGTAAAAAGATTATAATATAATTCTTCTTCGTCTATATTAAAAGCATAACATATTTGACTTAATAACTTTCCTTCTAGAAAATATATATCATTATCACTTGAAATTTTTTTACCTAAAAAATCGTTTTCATAAGTTCTGTATGTAGGGACTATACTTAGAGTAGTAGGTACAGTATAAAGTAATCTGCAAACTAGATTTGAGACAACTGCTCTATTTAATCCAAAGTTTTTATGTACTATTTTATAACTAGTTTTAGATAAACTTGCAGTAGAATAACCAACATTAAAACTTTCACTAGATATTGGAGTAGTCGTCATAGCATACATAATTCTTAAAGTTATTGATTCTACATTTGATATATCTTTTATGTATAATTCTTTTTTTACAGCATCATAATATCCTGTTTTGTAATCATTAGATACATCTGATTCAAAAAGTACAACATCAATATTTTCATATAATCTTCTTTGTAGTATTTTTGCTGTTTTAGGTGTTATATACCCAAAATTCATTAATTTATCAAAAAGACTATAAATTGTATCCATAAACTTTTTATTCAAATTACATTTTTCCATAAGTTTATCTAAATAGTTCATTTTTTATCCTCCGTAAAATATATTCATATAAATTTTATATCAAAGTAGAAAATTATACAAGTAAATTTACAAAAAAGGGTAAAATAAAAAGGAAGTTTAATCTTCCTTTTATTTTTGCTTTATTTCAGAAAAACTAGAAATAGTTGTATTATCATTAATATATGTATTAGCACCTATATATGAGAAAGGTCCTATTTTACAATTACTTCCAATTGAAGTTCTATCTAATTTACTTGTTTCTACAATTGAATTATCACCAATAGTAGAAGAAATAATATGAGAATTAGGTCCAATTATACAATTTTCACCTATTATAGTATCACCTTGTATATTAGTACCAGGATAAATTATTGTATCTTTTCCAATTGATACGTCAAGACTTATATATGTATTTGATGGATCAATTAGTGTTACGCCATTATCCATATGTAGTGTACGTGTATTTTGTAAAAGTGTTCTTGTAACTATTGATAAATCAGATCTTGAATTTATACCTTGTGTTTCATCAGAATTTTGTATCATATATACGCCAATTCTTCCACCAGCTGCAATAATGTGATAAGGTATATCAGTTATATAATATTCATGTTGAGCGTTATTATTATCTAGTTTATCGAAAGCTTCTTTTAAATGTTTTCCTTTAAAACAGTAAAGACCAATATTTACTTCGTTTATTGCTAATTCTTCTTCTGTGCAATCTTTTTGTTCAACAATTTTTAATAAATTACCTTGTGAGTTTCTAATAATTCTACCATATGCAGGTGTTTTGTCAAATACTGCGGATGCTAATGCACCATCATAATTTCCAAGTTCAATAAATGATACAAAAGATTTAATTGTATAAGGGGAGATAAGTGGCATATCACCATTTACAATTAATATTAAATCATCATCTTCTATATATTCTCTTGCTTGTAATGCAGCATGCCCTGTGCCAAGCTGTTCTTTTTGATATATACATTTTACATTATCCCTTCCATGTAAATTGTCTTCTACTAATTCGTGCTTATGACCAACAATTGCATATATATTTGTTATACCTGCGTTCTCACAGGCATCACATACATAATCTATTATACATCTGTCATAAACTTTGTGTAGTACTTTTGGAAGATTGGATTTCATTCTTGTTCCTTTACCTCCAGCTAGCACAATAGCTTTTATATTTGACATTAAAATCATCTCCTTAATTTTATATATTATATAATATGAAAAAATCAAACTTAATGATTATTTTAGCACAAAAATGATAAAAAGTAAATAGGGGAAGAATTTGGATGAAAGGTACAATTTGTCAAAAAAATAGCTATTGAAAAATCAATAGCTAGTCTATATTATTCTTCATCAATTGGTGTATCTGAAATCTCATAATCTGAAAGTAGATTATCTGTTGTATAGAATTCTTCTTCATTTGCTACTGGTAATGCTTCTACATTTTTAAGTTTTCTTTCAATAGTTTTAGTCTTTTTAGATGCAAGTTCCATAGTAGAAGATATTTCAAGAAGCTTTTTATTTGTTTTATCTAATAACTCTCCAAATTTAGAAAATTCTGATTTTACTATTCCAAGTAATTGCCATACTTCACTTGTTCTTTTTTCTATTGCAAGAGTTCTAAAGCCCATTTGTAAACTGTTTAGTAGGGCAACAAATGTAGTAGGACCTGATACAACTATTCTATATTTTTGTGATATAAATTCACAAAGATCAGTATTTCTTAAAACTTCACAATACAAACTTTCGGTAGGTAAGAACATAATACCAAAGTCAGTAGTAAATGGTGGCTCAATGTATTTGTCGTATATATCTTTTGCAAATAATTTTATAGAATTTTCAAGTTTTTTCCTTGATTCTTGAATTAATGTAACATCACCATTTTCTTCAGCTTCTACTAATCTTGTATAGTCTTCAATAGGGAATTTTGAATCTACTGGTAACCATACAAATTCATTATCATTTTTACCAGGAAGTTTTATAGCAAATTCAACTAAATCGTTTGATTTTGGCTTTGTTTTTACATTTTTTTCGTATTGTTCTCTAGTTAAGAATTGTTCTAATATATTACCAAGTTGTATTTCGCCCCAGTAACCTCTAGATTTAACATTTGTAAATACTTTCTTTAAGTCTCCAACGCCTTGAGCAAGATTTTGCATTTCTCCTAGACCTTTGTATACAGATTCAAGTCTTTCATTTACAAGTTTAAATGATTCTCCAAGTCTTTTTTCTAATGTGTCATGTAGTTTTTCATCTACTGTCATACGCATTTTTTCTAGTTTTTCACTATTATCCTTTTGAAGTAATAGAAGTCTATCTTCAACAGTTTTTCTTATTAATTCTAGTTTTTCTTCTATATTTTTACGTGTATTGTCAAGTTTAGTTTCATTTAGATTAGTAAGATTTGCAAGTTGCAAGGCTTGTGAATTAGCATTTTCAGTAAGTTTATTACCAATATTTTTTTGTATTTCCTCACGTGTTTGCATAAAATTTGTAGAAAGTTCTTGACGTATTGCGTTAAATTCTTGTAAAAATTCTTTTGAATTATTGTTATTGTTTTTATTCTTAACAGATATTGTTAAAATTATATTTATTACTAATAGTATTGCAATTATAACTAATAAAATGGTTGTTAAATTCATATAAATACCTCTTTTCTAAAACAAGACAATTATATCAAACAAACAAAAGTTTGTCAATTAGTTAAATAGCAAATTATAAAAATGTAAATAAAAATGTAAATAATTTTTCTCTTGACAAATGTAAAATAATATGTTAATATATAAAATGTAATTTGAAAGCGGGTATGGCGGAATTGGCAGACGCGTCGGTCTTAGAAGCCGATGTCCTTGACGTGAAGGTTCAAGTCCTTTTACCCGCACCATTTTTTAAATAAAGAATAGCTATATATAAATACCATTCTGAAAAAGGGTGGTATTTTTTTATGATTTTTTTTTAAAATAACAGAAATGAAAAAAATATCATTGACAATTGCAAACATTTGTTTTATAATTATGGGCATAAAAATATACAAAAGGGAGATGAAATATATGGAAGAAATAGATAAAAATATAAAAACATTTGAAGATATTAAGCATATTGATGAAAATGGTAATGAATTTTGGTATGCTAGAGAGCTTATGAAAGTTTTAAGTTATAAAGATTGGAGATATTTTGATGCTGTAATCGAAAAAGCAAAGACAGCTTGTCAAAACTCTGAAATAACTGATATTGACCATTTTGTTGTTGACAACAAAATGGTAGAAATAGGTTTTGGTGCAAAAAGAGAACAAAAGGATTATAAATTAACAAGATATGCTTGCTATCTTATAGCTCAAAATGCTAATCCAAGGCTAAAAATTGTTGCACTTGCTCAAACATATTTTGCAATACAAACAAGAAAGCAAGAAATCACTGAAAAAGAATACAGTATGTTAACTGAAGATGAAAAAAGATTTTATCAAAGAGATTTAACTAAAAAAGGTAATTATTCACTAAATCAAACAGCTAAAAAAGCAGGAGTTAAAAATTTTGATAAATTTCATAATGCAGGATATAAAGGGTTATATAATGGTGAAACAGCAGATGATATTGCAAAAAGAAAAGGACTAAGATATAGAGAAGATATATTAGATAATATGGGAAGTGAAGAACTTGCAGCTAATTTATTTCGTATTACACAAACTGAATCAAAATTAAAAAAAGACAAAGTTGATACTGAAAAGAAAGCTTGTGATACCCATAATAAAATTGGAAAAATAGTTAGAAAAGCTATTAAAGAAGCAGGCGGAACTATGCCAGAAAAATTACCTACACCTCAAAAGAGTTTAAAGCAATTAGAAAAAGAAAATAATAGTAGTTTAAAAAAGCTAGATAAGTAAATCACTAAGATGTTGAAATTGACATAAATTTGTGATATAATGTCTTCGCAAAATATTTATTATTTTACAATTGAGGATAAAATAAATCCTAAATAGTACATTGAAAATTAAATAATTTATAAAAGGAGGTTATACCTTATTAGATTTTGTAACAAAAAAATCCTAAATGTGTGTGAAAACTAACTCCAAATTACAATTTTAAATGTTATTGTTATGATTATTAGTAAAAAGTAGAAATATTTTTATTTGATAGTTAATTAATTGAAAATCATATTTTTTCGAAATGAAACAATTTAAATTTTTTGAGATGATGATACTTTATCAATTTAAAGAATAAAGCAAAAAATATAACTAAAAAGGAGTGTGCATTATGAAAGACGAAAAATTGAATTTATCATTAATTGAAGAAGACAAAACTTCTCTTCCAAGAAGAGGAGGAAATTATGTTAGTGATGAGGAAAAGGCAAGAGCAGAACTTGAAAAGACAAAAAAGAAATTAAGAGACTATAACTCTAATCGTGATCATGGTAGTGATAGTAAAGATGATGATCATCCGTTTTTCTGGGGTGAGGGAAGTTGTAGATGATATGAAAAGAGTTCCTTTTCAAGGACAAATTGAAATTACAAATATATGTAATTTTAAATGTGTTCATTGTTATATAATAAACTCCAAAAATCAAAAACCTAGTTTTCTATCATATAATGTTATTAAATCTGTAATTGATGAACTTTTTGAAATGGGGTGTGAAATCATTACAATCACAGGTGGTGAATGTATGTTACATCCTGATTTTGAAAAAATATATATGTATATTTGGAAAAAAGGAATAAAAGTAAATATTTTTACAAATGCATCATTAATTACAGAAAGAATAGTATCTTTATTTAAAAATTATATGCCAAACTGTGTTGAAGTTAGTCTTTATGGGGCTTCTTCATCAAGTTATAATAACGTGACTAAATCATGTAGCTTTTCTGATGTAATAAATGGATTAAAGTTATTGCAAGAGAATAAAATTAATTTGCAGATAAAAATAATAGTGCTTAAACAAAATCAGTATGAATTAGAAGAAATGAAAAGATTAGCTTGTAAATATACAAATAATCTTGTAAGAATTTCATATGATTTAATGCCATCTTATGATTTTTCTTTAGATGTGTTAAATAATCTTTCTAATACTATAAGTAATAAAAGTGTAAAGAATAATGATAGGAAAAATAATAGTGCTTTTAATTGTAATGCTGGAACTTCATTTTTTTGTATTAACTATGAAGGCAATGTTACATTATGTTCTTTTTGTAGCTTTTATAAAATGAATTTAAAAGATTATAGCTTTCGTTATATTTGGGAGTCATTTGAAAAAATTATAGATTTACAAATTCCAAAAGATTCTGAATGTTATAATTGCACTTTGTTAAACGAATGTAAAAATTGTCCTGCAAGAACGTGGATGTTTAATAAAAAAATAGGATTGTATCCAATTCCACAATGTAAAAAAATCAGAGAATATGAAGGAGGTTTCTTAATGCAAACTAGTAAAAAAATTCTTCCTGAAACGTTTGTAAGTATTGATGGTATTACTTATTTTCGGTTAGAAAATGGTCAGATTGCTGTTGAAAAACCAAACAAGGTTATAGTTACTTCATCAAAAGAAGATATTGTTGAGTTGATAACTTTAGACTGTGATTCAAAGAAAGCAAGATTTTGGAAGATAAATAATAAGATTTATGCTTTAGCAACATCATCTTGCATTACTATTCCAGAAGATACTACTTTTGTTGATTGCTATTTATCTAGCAATTATTCTGAAGGACAGTATGTTAAATATATGTCTTCTGGTATATGTGGAATCATATATGTTAGTGAAACAGAAGTTAGTTATGTTATATCTCATGAAAAAGGCTATACAGAAATATGTTTTGAAAATAATATTTTTTACGCTGATTCAAAAGAAGGAGAAAACAGATATCACGTTATTGGCGAATCAGGAAAATTACTAGGAACATTTCCTACTAAATGTAAAAAAGCAAAAGGATACATGTTATTTTATGATGATAACAGTATTTATATCGATACATCTAGATTTGATGTTATTGGTGGGATTTCATCAGTAGAAATTATAGAAATGGGAATGGTAGAATGTGTAAAAGTAATAAATAGTAATGGAATTTATTATTATACCAAGAAAATCGAATACCTTTTTGGTCCTATTCAAAATGATGAAAAACATATTATTGATAATATTTCTTGCTTTGTTTATGAGGTAGTACATAATAAAGTTTTACAAATATTTTATATCTGTGTTGGTAAAGATGGATATATCTGTAAACATATATCAAGCAAAAATGAAATTATTGAGTGCCCTGTTTCTAATTATGAAATTAAAAATAAATTCTTCTTAGCTGATAATACGTTATATATATTAGAAAATGAAGAGTTTAATCAGTTAATAAGTATAGATGGTGCCGACAAATATAGCCTATATGCAAAAGAATTTGATTGGCCTAAAGGGGCTTTCCAAATTGATATAGTTGTATACAAAAACAAAATTCCTGTTTACTTTGCATATTATATTTCAAATACTAAAAGAACATTTCATAAAGGCGCACTTGAAAAAATTTCAGATGGGTATAAAGAGCGAAACGGTGAATTTTCTCATATCTGCAAAAATGATAATGAGATTTTCGTTATTAGCCCTAATGTAGGAGTTATAATTTCTACCGAAGGAAAGAATTGTTTTAAAAAAGAATATAGAAATAAATCAATTTATATTGTTGAAAAAGAAAATGATGAAATTGGACTTTATTTTACAAACGGTAAAGAAATTAATATCGTATAACCTAGAATATAGCCAGCAGTTAATTAGTTGCTGGCTATTTGTATTTAATACAATATATTGCATTTATTCTAAAATTTAGTATAATTAGTATTAAACGAGGTGAAAAAATGCATAGACCACTTATTGGAATAATAGGTAAAGTTGAACCAAAGCATGGTGAAGATATTTGGCATAGAATTGATGAAGTCGATGAAATAAGATATTTAATTGTAAAGAGTGGTGGTACAGCTATAACGCTATTACCAACAGAAGAGACTTTAAAATTTAATGATAATGATATTCATGATGATAAAGTTTTAAGTGATGAAGAAATAAAAGAATTATATAGACAAATAGACTTATGTGATGGATTTGTATTACAAGGCGGATTATATAGTTCAAACTATGAAATAGAAATAGCTAAAAAAGTTATAGAATTAGATAAACCACTTATTGGAATTTGTGCAGGCTTTAATAATATTTTAAGAGCATTAGGTACAGATGTAGTTGAAGATAAAACAAAAAGTCATGATATATATGATAAAGATTATAGGCATAAAATATATGTTTCTACTGAAACTAAACTATATAGTTTAATAAATAAGGAAGAATATTTTGTAAATAGCATACATAGTATGATAGCTCCAAAAGAAAATGTTGAGGGCTATGCAAAAATTTCATCAACTTCTTATGATGGCTTAGTAGAGAGTTTTGAGTTAGATAATAAAAAGTTTGTAATGGGGATAAAATGGCATCCAGAACTAATGTTAGAAGATGAATTTACTAAAAATTTATTTAAAGAGTTTATTGAAAAATGTAAATAAAGGTGGTGTTATAAAATAATGGAAAATATAATAATAAGAGATATTAGAAAGCAGGATATACCTGATGTTGTAGATATTCAAATAAATGGATGGAAAACAGCATATAAAGGAATAATAGATGATAATTATCTAGCTACAATGAGTAAAGAAGAAAAAATAAAAAAAAGACAAAATGATTATATGTTAAATGGATTTATAATTGCTAAACTAAATGATGAAATAGTTGGATTTTGTAGGTATATAGATAATAATAGTCATTCTCCTGAGGTAAAAGGTGCTGATTGTGAATTACTTGCAATATATGTAAAATCTAATTTAAAAAATAATGGAATTGGTACAAAGTTATTTCAATATGTGAAAAATGAGTTTATAACAAAAGGAAAAAATAAAATGATATTGTGGTGTTTAAAAGATAATGAAGCCTCTAAAAAATTTTACACAAAAATGGGTGGAAAAATAATATGTGAACGTCCAATAGATATAGGAAATAAAAGCTATCAAGAAGTATGTTTCTTATATAATATTTAAAATAATAAGGCTAATTTATCAATTGAGAGAAGAGCTAAAAATAATGAATATATAAAAAGTATGGGAATTGCCTGTCTTGAAACTTTACCACTTGTTGAATCAAGTTCTGAAATTAAGTTAAAAAATTTAGATAAAATATGTAAAAGAGCAATATCTTGTCTATTAGCAAGTAATCTTGCATGTGATATTGAAGAAGGAAAAGATTATGATAAGTCTAGGACTCAAATTTTAGAGTTACTAAAAATATTTGGTGTTGAAAATGAGTTATTACCAAATGAAAAAAGATTATTTGATAATAATTATACAGAACAAGATGTAGTAAATGTTTCTTGGACATATGAATGTTACGTTTCATTAGTATGGGCTTTAGGATTAGTTGATAGTGATGAGATAAAAATACCAAGAGATACATATGGCTATAAAGAGGCAATTGATTTTGTTAGTAATTGTAAAAGTTTTGCAGAATTTAAAAGTAAAACTAAAATTAGAAATGTTGAAGAAATTTTAGATATGGTAGATTTATATTATCGTTATCATTGGGCTTGTGAAGAAAAAAGAATAAATCCTGATACTGATATTGGAGTGCTTAATAGTGAAGTTGTTTGGGAAAGAAGAAGAGGACTAGAATGGCTAATATCAGATATTGATGATTGGAATGAGATTTCTTTGGATACATAAAATAAAAATTTTAGAGGAAAGGAGTTTTAAATGGAAAAAAGAGATTTATATGATTTAAATCGAAATCTTACAGGAGAAACAATTTTAAAAGGAGATGAAACTCCTAAAGGAAGATATATAATAGTAGTTTTAGTATTCATGCAAAATTCTAAAGGAGATTTCTTAATTCAAAAAAGAAGCAAAAGAAAAGATGGAAAATACGCAACTACTGGAGGTCATCCAAAATCAGGAGAAGATAGCATTCAAGGAGTATTAACAGAAGTAGAAGAAGAAATTGGTATAAAATTAAATCCAAATGATTTACAGTTATATTATTCAGGTAGATCAGAAAAAGAAAGAGTTTTTTGGGATGATTACTATATAAAAATTGATATAGAAGATATAAAAAAATTAAAATTACAAGAAGATGAAGTAGAAGATGTTGAATGGTTTTCTGCAAATCAAATTGTAGAGTTAATGAAACAAGATAAATTTTTAAGAAATCATTATGAAGAGTTTGAAATTTTAATGGATTGGTTAAAAAATAAATAAAATGGTATTTAAATTGTAATTTAATAGAATAAAACTCGAATTTTTTAGGTTCGAGTTTTATTTATATTTTTTTATTTTATATTTTATTATTATTTATTTTTATATTATAGGAAAAATCGATTTTAAAGATAAAAATCGAAGGTAAAAGAAAGCATGATAAAAGAGCATACATAGTATGCTAAAAAAATTATGTAAATTAATTTTTGGAAGCAAATAAAAAAACAATACAAAATCTCCTTATTAAAAACAGTATGATAATTATATATTGAGATAAAACTATTGTAAAATTATGTAAAATTATATATAATAATTACATAAATATTGTTCTTGTTAGAAAGGAGTTTTGGGATATGTCTGAAAAGAAAAGTAATGAGGTAACAATTAAAATAGTTGATACAAAAGAAAATTTAATAAAATTACTAGAAGAAAAGGGTTTTAAAAAAGGTAATACATTTTCTTTAGATGATTATTATTTTATCCCAAATAATATAGATTTGGATAAATTATCTACAAGAGAAATATTATCAAAAGCCGTTATTATACGATATATTACAGAGGGAGCTGATGTGTTCCAAGAAATTACTTTTAAAACAAAAAATATAGATGAAAACGGTAATATACTATCTCAAGATTCAATAAATTGTTATGTAAAAGATATTGAAGAAGCAAAAAAATTATTTAAAGCTATTGGATATACAGAAATAATGAATATAAAAGAAAACGATATTATTTATTACAAAGATAAATTTGAACTTGCATTAAAATTTGTTAAAAATGGTGATTTGCTAATAGAAGTAGAAACTGAGGAAAATACAAAATGGGATACAATAGATAATATAATAAAAATTATAGAAGAACTTAATTTACCAATAGAAAAGAATAATTATTTTATAAAAAAAGCTGAAATTGAACTAAATAAAGTATTAAAAAGAGCTTAAAAATAATATATTAAATTTTAAATATCATTCTAAAAGGATGATATTTTTTTTGGAATAATAATAATTTATTTGTTCTGTTGAATAAAGTTTTATTATTTGATATACTAAGGTCATAAATTGAGTAATAGAAAAGGGGAGCAATATATGGAAAAAGAAATGTATGAATTAACGTCACCACAAAATAATATTTGGCTTATAGATAGAGTATATGAAAATAGCAGTATAAATCTTATAACAGGAATTACAAATATAGAAAAAGATTTTAGTGTTAAAATTTGTAAAGAGGCTATAAACCAAATAGTAAAAGTAAATGATGCAATGAGAATAAATGTAAAATTGGTAGAAGGTAAAGTGTATCAATTTGTAAAAGACTATAAATATGATGATTTAGAAGTAATAGATATGAGTTCTAATACTCAAGAAGAAATAGAAGAATATATAAAAAATATTGCAAAAGAGAAAATAGATATATTTTCTTCAAAACTTTATGATTTTAAAGTTTTAAAATACTCAAATGATAGAGGGGCTATACTTTTAAGAGTACATCATATAATATCAGATGCTTGGAGTGTTGCAAAGATAACTGAACAGTTTACAACAAATTATAATATTTTAAAAGAAAATAAAGCATTAGAAGATGAAACAAAACCAAGTTATTTAGAGTTTATAAATTCACAAAAGGAATATATAAATAGTGATAAGTATATAAAAGATGAAGAATATTTTAAAGAGTATTTAAAAGATATAAATGACATTTCTTCTTCTTTAAAAGGTGCAAGTGATAATATATCAAATATTTCAAAAAGATATAATGTAAAATTAGATGAAGAAATAAATAAAAAAATAATTGATTTTTGTAAAGAAAATAAAATATCTATATTTGTATTGTTTTTAACAATATTATCAATATATGTGTATAGAGTAAAAAATAATAATGATGTTATAATTGGAACTCCTATACTAAATAGGTCTAATTTTAAAGAAAAACAGACTTTAGGACTTTATATAACTACACTTCCAATTAGAATAAAACTTGAAGATGATATAAAAGTTTTAGATTTGTTAAAAAGTGTATCTATGAATACTATGACCTCATTTAGACATCAAAAATATCCATATGATAAGATTTTAAGTGATATAAGGAAAAAAAGTAATCAAAAATCAAATTTATACAGTATTTTACTATCATATCAGAATGCTAGAGTAAGTTTTGAAAATGAGGGAGAATTTTCTACTAAATGGTATCCAAATAATGCTCAAAACGAAGAACTACAAATGCATATATTAGATATGGATAGTACAGGCGTATTTGAAATAAATTATGATTATTTAGAAGAACTATTTACAAAAGATGAAATTGAATTTTTACATAAAAGACTAATTACTATGATTGAGAGTCTAATTTGTGATGTAGATATCAAAGTAGGAAATATAGAAATTATATCAAATACAGAAAAAAGACTTTTAAATAGTTTTAATGATACACAAAAAACATATAGAAAAAATGTATCTGTAATAGATTTATTTGAGGAAAATGTGCAAAAATATCCTCAAAAAACAGCTTTAGTGTTTGGAAATAAAAAGTTTTCGTATTCACTATTAAATGAAAAAGCAAATATATTAGCATATGAGTTATTAGAAAATGGTGTAAAACCAAATAGTACAGTATCATTGCTTTTAAATAGAGATGAAAATTTAATAATTGCTATTCTTGCTGTACTTAAATGTAGAGCAGCATATCTTCCTATTGACTCGAAATTTCCAGAAAGTAGAATAAAATATATATTACAAAATAGTAATACTAAATTAGTTATAAAAAACAGTAATTTAAGTATAAATTTAAAAGATTTAGATATAAAAGAATTAAGTATAGATTTTGACAAAAAAGAAGATTCTTTACTTAAAACAAATCTAAATATATCATTTATACCAAATAGTGTAAATTATTTAATTTATACATCTGGTTCAACAGGAAATCCAAAAGGTGTTATGATATCTTGTGAGAATTTACTAAATTTTGTATATGGTATAAATGAGGTATTAAATATATCTGAAAATGATAGAGTTGTATCTGTTACTACAATATCTTTTGATATATTTGAACTTGAACTTTGGGTTACACTACTAAATGGTGCAACAATTGTTTTAGCAAATGATGAAGAATGTATTAATAGTAGTAAATTAAATAGGCTATGTTTGAAAAATAACGTTAATATTATTCAAACTACTCCAACTAAATTAAAAATGCTTGCAAATGTATCTGAGTATTTACGTAATATGGATAAAATATTACTTGGAGGAGAAAAAATACCAAAAGATATTGTTGATAGGCTAAAAGCTATTACAAAGGCAAGTATTTATGATGTTTATGGACCTACTGAAACTACTGTATGGTCTACTATACAAGATATAACAAATAGTACAAAAATATCTGCTGGAAAACCTATTTCTAATACAAAAATATATATTTTAGATGAAAAAAATAAGGTGTTACCACTAGGTGTTGAAGGACAAATTGCAATAGCAGGAGATGGAGTATTTTTAGGATACTATGGAAATAAAGAGGCAACTAGTAAAAATTATGTTTATTCTGAGCCTTTAGGTGAAAAGGTATATCTTACAGGTGATCTTGGAAGAATAAATTTTGATCTTACACTTACTATTTTAGATAGAATTGATTTACAAATAAAATTAAACGGACAAAGAATTGAACTTGAAGATATAGAAAAAAATATTTTAGAATATGATAATATAGCTGATGTTGCAGTAGGACTAAAGGATAATAGATTTCTTGTATGCTATTATGTAAGAGAAAGTAAAGAAAAAGAGATTAATACTAATGATTTTGTAAATTTCTTGTATAATAGGCTCCCTATATATATGGTACCTACTGTATACAAAGAATTAGATAATTTACCACTTACTTTAAATGGAAAAGTTGATAGAAAAACTTTAAATAACTTAGATGTAGAAATAGAAAGTCATATATTATATGAAAAACCTCAAACAGATTTACAAAATATAATATTTTCTATTTGGTCTAAAGTATTAAATAGAGATGATTTTGGAATAAACGATAAATTTTTTGAACTTAATGCTGATTCTTTATGTGCTATAAAAGTACAAGTTGAGCTACTATCTTATGGTATACATATTGAGTACAAAGATTTGTTGAAGTATCAAAGTATAAAAGAACTTGAAAAATTTATTATAAGAAATAAAAAGGAAGATAAGGAAAAAGTATCAGAAACTTATGAAGATTTTTCATACATATTAAATTGTAATAAAGAAAAATTAAGAAAAGAAAGTATTAAAGAGGCAAATATAAAAAATATAATGCTTACAGGAGTAACAGGCTTTTTAGGAATACATATACTAGATTCTTTTATGAAACATGAAAATGGTAAAGTATATTGTATTATAAGAGGAAAAAATAAAGTCAGTGCAAAAGATAGACTTATTCAAAAACTTCATTACTATTTTAATGATGAATATGATAATGATGTAGGAAATAGAATAATTCCACTTGATAGCGACTTTATGGATGAAAATTTAGGATTAAGTCAAGAAGAATATAAAAAAGTAACTGATGATATTGATTTAGTCATTCATACTGCTGCATGTGTAAAGCATTATGGAGAAGCAGATTATTTTAGAAAAGTAAATGTTGATGGGACAGACAGTATAGCAAAATATTGCTTAAAAAATAATAAAAAGCTTATGCATATATCAACTATAAGCGTATCAGGTAATAGTTTTGAAATTATAAAATCAAATGAAGATTTAAGTAAAAAAATAATTTTTGATGAAACTTGTTTTTATCAAAATCAAGACTTAGATAATGTTTATGTGTATACTAAATTTAAAGCAGAAGAATTAATATTAAAATATATGAGACAAGGACTTCAAGCAAATATTTTAAGAATTGGAAATTTAACAGGTAGATATGAAGATTTAAAATTTCAAGATAATTTTTCTGAAAATGCTTTTTCAAGTAGAATTAAAACTTTTATAAATATAGGTTATTTTCCTGAAAGTAACAAAGAAATATATCTTGAATTTACACCAGTTGATTTATGTGCGAATGCTATAATAACTATAATGAAGTATTTTAATATTAAACATAATATGTTCCATATATATGATAACAAGCATGTATACGTTACTAGATTTATTGAAATATTAAAAACACTTGGTATAAATATTGAATTTGTAGATGATGAAAAATTTAAACAGAAGATAGAAGACATTGCAAATTCTGATAATAAAGAAATTCTTAATGGTATAATTAATGATTTAAGTGAAGATAGTATGTTAAGCTATAAAACACCAGTTGAAGTAAAAAGTAAATATACTTGTGATTATTTAAAAGCTATTGGCTTTGAGTGGAAAGAAATAGATGATAGATATGTAACAAGTTATATAAATTATTTAAGAAAAGTAGGTTTCTTAGATAAATAGATCATAGGAGGGAAAAATTTTGGAAAGTATTTTATTAGGATGTTCTGCATTTATAAGTCTTATTTTTACAATTATATTAAGGACTAAATATAGAAAAAATAGAATGGCAAGAGTATTATCAGGTGGTTTTATTTTACTTACAATTTGGTGTTCTGGAATATTAGCACAAAAGTTATGTATTGAAAATAATGTTAATATTAAGCCTATTTATTTAGACTATATTACATATATTGGTATTTGTAATTTATTTCCAACTATGCTTATATTTTCTTATTATTTTAAAGATCCAAAAATTGAGAAAAAGAAGTGGTGGATATTACTATATATTGTACCAATAATCTCCTTAATAACACTTTGGACAAATGATTTTCATAATTTATTTTATAAAGTGTATTCTACAAACTTTTCAGATACAGAATATGGCATTATGTTTTATATAAATACTATATATTCATATACTTTAGCTTTAATATTTATTATAAAACTTATCAGAACATCAATAGAAAAATCAGGTTTCTTTACAATACAGACAATGCTTATGATTATAGGTAGTGGTATACCTTTATTTATAAATGTACTTGGTACTACAAAAATAATAAATATATCAATATATATTACACCAATATTGTTCGTTATTACACTTTTACTTTATTCGTTATCTATTTTAAGATTTAAAGCATTAAATATTACTCCAGTAGCTTTGGAAACAGTAACAAATATTATGTCTGATGCTTTTGTTGTAATATCTGATGATGGTTCTATTGTAGATTATAATGCAACATTTAAAAAAGAGTTACAAGATGTTGTTGAAATAACAAAAGAAAAAAATTTATTTAAAATAATAGAAGATAAAAAATTATTGGATTTGAAAAAATTAAATAAAATTCTTGAGGAAACTAATAAAACTGGCAAAGAAGTAAAAATGGAATATAACTTAGTATATGGAAATATTGAAAAGTATTATGAAGTAGATATTCAAGCAATAAAAGCAAATAAAAATAATAATCAAGTCATTGGAACATTATTACTTTTTAAAGATATTACTCAACACAAAAAGGATATTATAGAAATACAAGAAAAACAAGATATTATCGTAAAACAAGGTCAACTTGTTTCTATTGGTGAACTTGCTGGTGGAGTAGCTCATGATATTAATACACCTATTTCTGCTATAAAGACTGGCGTTACTATGTTAAATTCAATGAGCAATATTACTTCTGATCAAAAAGAAATATTAAATAGGATGGATAGTTGTTCAGATAAGATAATTAATATAGTAAATAGTATGAGAAATCAAATAAGAAATCTTGGTACAGATAATAAAATAAAATTTAAAATAAGTGATGTTTTAAATGATGTAAAGGTTATAACTTACCATGAAGTAATTAAAAATCAGGCAGAACTTGAAATTGAAATAGAAGAAGATTTAAGTGTTGAAGGAGATTCTACAAAGCTTGGACAAGTGCTTACTAATTTAATTGTAAATGCTGCACAAGCTTATGGTGCAAAACAAAAAGGCAAAATAAAAATATTTGTTACTTCTGCACCAAATAATATGGCTATGATAAAAATTACAGATTATGCTGGTGGTATACCAGATGATATTAAACCATATATTTTCAAAAATATTTTAACTACAAAAGGAACTTCTGGTACAGGTCTTGGATTATATCTTGCATATTCTGTAATAAAAGGTAATTTTAATGGTGATATCACCTATGAGAGTGAAAAAGGTGTTGGAACAACATTTTATATTACTATACCTAAAGCATAAAATATAACTTAGAGTAGGAAAAAATTTCTTACTCTTTTTATTTTTCTTCACAAAATAGTTATAGTTAGAATATAAATATTATAGGTGATGAAAATGGATTATATGTGTTGTGATAATAATCAAAATGATTATGGATTAAAGTACATAGATGCACAAGGTTATGGATTGATTTGTAAAGACTATAAAATAGAGTTTCCACCTCAACATCAGGATAAACAACCGGGAATGGAGTATTTAATGGTACCAAGACCAATATTTAACAATCCATATTATAGGGCATCAGGAAAACTTATGAATAAGGTGGCAATTATTACAGGAGGAGATTCTGGAATAGGTAGAGCAGTAGCACTTGGATTTGCAAAAGAGGGTGCAACAGTTGTAATAGTATATTATGATGAACATAAAGATGCTGAAGAGACAAAAGCATGTATTGAAGAAATAGGTGGAACGTGTGTATTAATTGCAGGTGATATAAAAGATACTTGCTTTTGTGATAAAATTATAGAAGATACTATGAATAGATTTGGTAGAATTGATATACTTGTAAATAATGCAGGAGTTCAGTATCAACAAAAAAGTTTGACTGATATATCAGATGAACAGTTTGATTTAACTATGAAAACAAATATTTATGCAATGTTTTATTTAACAAAAAGAGCTTTAAAACATATGTTACCAGGATCCTCTATAATAAATGTGACATCAATAACTACATTTGTTGGAGAGCCAGAGTTAATTGATTATGTTACAAGTAAAGGTGCAATAGTTGGTTTTACAAGAGCACTTGCTACAAATCTTGCTCCTAAAAATATAAGAGTTAATGCAGTATCTCCGGGAGTCTTTTGGACGCCACTTCAACCTGCTTGTTGGGAGAAAGAAAAAATACCAACACTAGGCTCAGATGCACCAATGAAAAGAGCAGGTCATCCATATGAAATTGCTCCTTTGTTTATATATCTTGCAAGTCAAGACTCTTCATATGTGACAGGTCAGGTAATGCATATTAATGGTGGTCAGTATAAAGGATAGGTTATTAAAAGTTTGAAGTTATTTTCAAACTTTTTTTGTCTAAAAAACAGAATTTCTGTAATTTTGTTATTTTTGCTTGAAAATATATATAGCATGAGATAAAATATATTTGTACAAAGAGGGGGTAATTTTGTATGAGTGTAAAACTTGGTATTAATGGATTCGGAAGAATCGGAAGGCTTGTGATGAGAGCATCACTAGAAAGAGATAATGTTGATGTTGTTGCAATAAATGATCCATTTATTGATTTAGAGTATATGAAATATATGTTAACATATGATACAATACATGGAAAATTAGATGCAAAAGTAGATGTAGTAGGAGATAGTTTAGTAGTTAATGGAAAGACAGTTAAAGTATATAACTTTAAAGACCCAAACGAAATTCCTTGGAAAGATACTGGTGCAGAATATATAATTGAGTCTTCAGGTGTATTTACTACTTCTGAAAAGGCTTCTGCACATTTTACAGGAGGAGCAAAGAAAGTAATTATAACTGCTCCATCAAAAGATTCACCTATGTTTGTTATGGGTGTAAATCATAATGATTATACAAAGGATTTGAATGTAGTATCTAATGCGTCTTGTACAACAAACTGTTTAGCACCACTTGCTAAAGTAGTTAATGATAACTTTGGTATAAAAGATGGACTTATGACAACTGTTCATTCTGTAACAGCTACACAAAAGACTGTTGATGGTCCTTCAAATAAAGATTGGAGAGGTGGAAGAGCTGCAACATATAATATTATACCATCTTCAACAGGAGCTGCAAAAGCTGTTGGTAAAGTTATACCATCTCTTAATGGAAAACTTACAGGTATGTCATTTAGAGTACCAACACTTGATGTATCAGTAGTAGATTTAACTTGTAATTTAGAGAAACCAGCTAAATATGAAGAAATAGTTGAAGCTATTAAAAAAGCATGTGATGGCGAAATGAAGGGTATAATGTCTTGGACAGAAGATTCTGTTGTATCTTCAGACTTTATACATGACTATCATACATCAATATTTGATGTAAATGCTGGAATACAATTAACAGATACTTTTGTAAAACTTGTAGCTTGGTATGACAATGAGTGGGGATATTCAAATAAAACAATAGATTTAGCTGAACATATGTATGAAGTAGATAATAAATAATTTGGAAAAGAAGCTTGCTGGAAGTTACATTTGGCTTGCTTCTTTTAATATTTTTGGAGGTAAATTATGATAAATAAAAAATCAGTAGAAGATATAGATGTAAAATCAAAAAGGGTATTAGTAAGATGTGATTTTAACGTACCACTTGATAAAGAAACAGGAGAAATTACAAGTGATAAAAGAATTGTAGAATCTCTTAAAACTATAAATTATTTAATAGAAAATGGTGCAAAGGTAATACTTTGTTCTCATATTGGTAAAACAGGAAAAAATATTAGTCTTGATAAGGTTGCAAAAAGACTTGAAGAATTACTTTCAAGAAAAGTTATATTTTTAAAAGATATATATTCTTCCGAGACACAAAAAGTTATAGATAATTTAAAAGAGGGAGAAGTTGTACTTTTAGAAAATACAAGAATGACTGAAAAAGAAGAAGCAAATGATATGGAATTTGCAAAAAAACTTGCTTCATTTGCTGAGGTATTTGTAAATGATGCTTTTGGTAGTGCACATAGGGCTCATGCATCTACTGAGGGAGTAACACACTTTTTACCTTCAGTATGTGGATTTTTGATTGAAAAAGAAATTGAGGCATTAGATAAAGGTATAAATGATCCAAAAAGACCACTTGTAGCAGTTATTGGTGGCGCAAAAGTTTCAAGTAAAATAAGTGTACTTACAAATTTACTTGATAAAGTTGATACAATGATTATAGGGGGAGCAATGACCTATACGTTTATAAAAGCACAAGGTGGAAAAATAGGAAAATCTTTATGTGAAGATGATAAATTAGATGTTGCAGCAGATATTTTAAAGAAGGCTTTAGATAAAGGTGTTAGATTTTTACTTCCAGTAGATAATGTTATAGCACAAGAAATGTCAGAGGATGCAAAAACTAGGATTTGTGCAGTAGATGAAATTCCAGATGATTATATGGGACTAGATATTGGACCAAAATCAATAGAGCTTTTTAAAGGTGAAATTGAAATGGCAGGAACTGTTGTATGGAATGGACCTGTTGGTGTATTTGAATATGAAAAATTTGCAAATGGAACTAAGGAAATAGCACTTGCTATGGCAAATTCTAAAGCAGTTACTATAATTGGTGGAGGAGATAGTGCAGCTGCTGTTGAAAAATTTGGACTTGAAGATAAAATGTATCATGTATCAACAGGTGGTGGAGCATCTCTTGAATTTATGGAAGGTAAAAAATTGCCTGGAATAGAAGCTTTACAAGATAAATAATTGGAGGAAAAAGATGAGAAAAAAGATTATTGCTGGAAATTGGAAAATGAATTATTCTGTTAATAGGGCAGAAGATTTTGTAAACGATATAAAAGATAGAATTAATACTGATGAGGTGGAAGTAGTACTTTGTCCTAATTTTGTTTCACTAGAGAGAGTATCTGACTTGATTGAAGATACAAATATAAAACTTGGGGCACAAAATGTATATTTTGAAGATAAAGGTGCATATACTGGAGAGACATCTGTTGATATGCTTGCTGCTGTAAATGTAAAATATTGTATAGTTGGACATAGTGAGAGAAGAATGTACTTTAATGAAACTGATGAAATTGTGAATAAAAAAGTGTTAAAGTTGTTACAAAAAGATATTTCTCCAATAATTTGTGTTGGTGAAACATTAGAGCAAAGAGATTCTTCAAAACATTTTGATGTTGTTGAAAATCAAGTAAAAAATGCTTTAAAAGATGTTGATAGTATTTTTTTGAAGAATAAAATAGTAATTGCTTATGAACCAATATGGGCAATAGGTACAGGAGTTACTGCAACTGATGAGCAAGCAAATGAAATGTGCAAATTCATACGTGAAGTAGTATCTAAGTTATATACAAAAAATGTAGCTGATATGGTAACAATACTATATGGTGGTAGTGTAAAACCAAGTAATGCCAAAAGTATACTTGAGCAAAGTGATATAGATGGTGCTTTAGTTGGTGGTGCATCTCTTACAAATGATTTTGTTGCTATTGTAAATTATTGATGTTAATGATATAATATGTTTGCTAAAATTTTGAAAAGAAAGAGATGTGTAAAATATTATGAAGAGTAGACAATATTTACTAATGATAATGGATGGAGTAGGAATAAATGAGGAAGAAAAGGGAAATGCTTTTAGTCTTGCAAATACTCCAAATCTTGATAATTTATTTGAAAAATATCCAAATACTAGAATAAAAACTAGTGGTATGGCTGTTGGTCTTCCACAAGGTCAAATGGGAAATTCAGAGGTTGGTCATACAAATATTGGTGCTGGTAGAATAGTTTATCAAGAGCTTACTAGAATTACAATGGAAATTCAAAATGGATCTTTTTATAACAATCAAGAATTGCTTAAAGCTATGCAAAATGCAAAGTTAAATAATAGTGCACTTCATTTAATTGGACTTGTATCTGATGGTGGAGTTCATAGTCATATAAACCATTTATATGCACTTCTTGAAATGGCTAAAAAAGAAAACATTGAAAAAGTATATATTCATGCAATACTTGATGGTAGAGATACACCTCCAACATCAGCAGTTGATTTTCTAAAAGAATTAGAAGATAAAATTAAGGATATTGGTGTTGGGAAAATTGCAACTATATCAGGTAGATATTATGCTATGGATAGAGATAATAGATGGGAGAGAGTAAAACTTGCATATGATGCTATTGCAAATGGCATAGGAAATAAATTTAAGACTGTTCAAAAGGCTGTTGAAACATCATATGAAGCACAGGAGTTTGATGAATTTGTAAAGCCAATAGTAATAACTGGTGAAAATGATGAGGCTATTGCTACTGTAAATGATAATGATTCAATTATATATTTTAATTTTAGACCTGATAGGGCAAGAGAGTTGACAAAAGCTTTTACACTTGATGATTTTAATGAATTTCCTACAAAAGCTATAAAAAATCTAGTTTTTGTTACTATGACACAATATGATGAGAAATTTAAAAATGTGTTAGTTGCATATAAGCCTCAAGTGCTAAAAAATACTTTTGGTGAGTATATATCAAAACTGGGATATACACAGTTAAGACTTGCTGAGACAGAAAAATATGCGCATGTTACATTTTTCTTTAATGGTGGAAATGAAGATACATATAATGGTGAGTCAAGATGTCTTGTACCTTCTCCTAAGGTTGCAACATATGATTTAAAGCCTGAAATGTCAGCATATGAGGTAACAGATAATGCTATAAAAGCCATAGAATCAAAAGAATATGATGTAATAATTATGAATTATGCAAATGGTGATATGGTGGGGCATACAGGAAATTTGGATAAGACAATTGAAGCTGTTGAGGCTTTAGATGATTGTATTGGAAAAGTTATATCTAAAATTGAGGAAGTAAATGGTGAAGCATTAATTACTGCTGATCATGGAAATTGTGAGTGTATGGTTGATTTAAAAACTGGTGAACCTATAACTTCACATTCTACACTTGATGTTCCATTAATTGTTGTATCAAATAGAGTAAAAAGTGTAAAATCAGGAAGACTTTGTGATTTAACACCAACATTACTTACATTAATGGGTGAAAAAATACCAGAGGAAATGACTGGTGAAAACTTAGTTGAGTTATAATTGAGGTGAGCTTATGGATGATGAAAAAGAAAATGAACAAGATGAATATAAAAATATAGATTATACTGATTATAATGCTATTTGGGGAACTGGTGAAGATCATATAGATATCTTTGGTGATGATGAAGAAGAAACAGATCCTGTTGATGAGGAAAATGCTTTAGATGGAAAATACAGGATATTTATGTGCTTAAAATGTAGATTTATTCTTGATGAAACAAAAGAACCACATAAGCCACGTTTAAAAGATTTACTAGATAAAGATGGTAAGTGTCCAAATTGTGGAAAACCAATTCTTGGAAATTATTTAGTTATTTCAAAAGAAAAAATGAAAAAAGAATTAGAAAATCAAAAACAAAAAGAAAAAAACAAAGAAAGAAAAGAAAAATGGGAACTTGAAGATGCAAGAGAAAATATAAAAGATGACTGTATGGATTTATTAAATGATTTAAAAGAAAGGTTAATTAATGGAAAAATAACTCCTCAAAGGTTTGTTGTGCTATATCTTAATTTATCATATAATATTGTAAATTATTATGGTAAGAGATTACCTATAGATGCAAGTGAGTATAGAAAAATATTTTTAAGTCTTTGTGATGATGTTTTAAAATACTATGGTGATATTGAGACATCTCAAGTTATACTTGATGAATATGATGAGAGTATAGTTGAAGATATGAGTACAGCAGAAAAACTTGCCTTAAGTTATAAAGGGGATATAAAACAAGACAAGCTATATATTGCAGAAAATAAGTTTTATTTTGAAGAGGATAAATTTGCACTTCCAGCATATGAAATGGAAGAAAGAATTGAAGAATATGATAAATTACAAGATGATATTGAAAGAGAAAATAGAAGAAAAGAATTGGAAGAAAAATATCAAAATCGTGTATTAATGTATTCTAAGAAAATAGAAGAAAGAAATATAAGAAGACAAGAGAGAAGATTTGATATGTATTAAATATAAGGGGGAATTATAATGAAACAATATTTAGAAATTGAATCTGTTTATGCAAGAGAAATATTAGATTCTAGAGGTAATCCAACTGTTGAAGTAGAAGTTTTAGTAGAAGGTGGATATGTTGGTCGTGCATCTGTTCCATCTGGTGCTTCTACTGGAGCTTTTGAAGCAGTAGAGTTAAGAGATAATGATAAATCAAGATATTTAGGTAAGGGAACACTAACAGCAGTTGATAATGTAAATGATATAATAGCACCAGAAATTGAGGGAATGAATGTATTAGATCAAGTAGAAATAGATAAAGCTATGATTGAGCTTGATGGTACTGAAAATAAAGGTAAGCTTGGTGCTAATGCTATACTTGGTGTATCACTTGCAGTAGCAAGAGCTGCAGCTTCTGCTTTGGGTGTAAGTTTATACAATTATCTTGGTGGAGTAAATGCAAAAGTATTACCAGTTCCTATGATGAATATATTAAATGGTGGTAAACATGCTGATAATAGTGTAAATATTCAAGAATTTATGATTATGCCTATTGGTGCAGAAAGTTTTAGAGAATGTTTAAGAATGTGTGCAGAGGTATTTCATAATTTAAAAGCAGTTTTAAAATCAAAAGGACTTGCAACTTCTGTTGGTGATGAGGGTGGATTTGCACCAAATTTATCAAAAGATGAAGAAGCATTAAAAGTAATTGTAGAAGCAATAGAAAAAGCAGGATATAAACCTGGAAAAGACTTTAAAATTGCAATTGATGCTGCTGCAACTGAAATGTATGATGAAGCTAAGAAAAAAGGAAAAGAAGGTTGTTACTATTTTTGGAAAACAGGTGAAATGTTTACAACTGATGAATTAATTAATTATTATGCTGATTTAGTAGAAAAATACCCTATAATATCTCTTGAAGATGGTCTTGCTGAGGAAGATTGGGATGGATGGAAAAAACTTACTAAAAAGCTTTCATCAAAAATTCAACTTGTTGGTGATGATTTATTTGTTACTAATACAAAAAGACTTGAAAAAGGTATTAAAATGGGAGTTTCAAATTCAATCCTTATAAAACTAAATCAAATAGGTACTGTAACTGAAACATTAGATGCAATTGCAATGGCAAATAGAGCTGGTATGACAGCAGTTGTATCACATAGATCAGGTGAAACTGAAGATACAACAATATCAGATTTAGTTGTAGGACTTAATGCTGGACAAATAAAAACTGGTGCTCCTTCAAGAACTGATAGGGTTTGTAAATATAATCAGTTGCTAAGAATTGAGGAAGAACTTGGTAGTGTAGCTGAATATAAAGGAAAAGATGCTTTCTTTAATTTGAAATAATAAAAGAAGAAATAAAAAAATAAAAAAAGAAAATAAATAAAACAAAAAGAAAAATAACTAATATTTGGTAAAATAAATATTAGTTATTTTTTGTATATATACATTAAAAGTAAGGGGAGATATAAAAATAACATGATTTTTTAGTTTATTATTGAATAATTTGATGATATTTGCTAATATATAAATGTAAAGAAATAAGAAAGGTGAAAGTTATGGAAACTAAAGCACGCAAAAGTATGATTGAACTACACACACACACACACACAAATAGTATTATAAAATCAATAAAAGAAATAACAAGGGAGTTTTGTACCTTGGAATATATAAGCTGATACTAGAGATGGTACCAGCTCTTTTTGCGTGTAAAAAGAGCATAAGAATAGGAGGAAATATGAAACAGACAGAAGAAAAAATAAATAAACAACAACAAACATTAAAAAAGAAAAATAAAAGGCAAATATCAATAATAACAGTATTCTTGTGGTTATTTTTAATAGCTACAATGACAACAATAATGCTTAGTACAAATCAGAAAAAATCAGCATTAGAAGTACCGAATAATGATTGGAATATAACTCTTGTAATGTATGATAGAAGTAGCACAGCAACAAAAGATGTAGGTATAACTGATTTTACATGGAATCCAACATGGCAAGGTAATAGTAAGGAATTATGTATGCAGGTAAACTATGCATGTACAACAGGAAAAGAGTATAAACCTGGTGAGATAAAAATAACTATGCTAGGATTTCCTAGTGATTGTTATAGTGAAATGAATAGAAATAGAAATAGGAAAATTAGTGCAACAGTAGCAGCAGATAAAAGTACAGAAAAAAATAAACAATATGATTTTAGTTATACATATGATAGTGAAAGTAACGTATATACATTTACAAATAATAATACAATAGAATTAAATGAACATTTTGAAGGAACAATACAGATAGTATATGATTTAAGACCGTGGTTTAAAATAAAGACAGATTTAGAATTTAAGGCAAAAATACAAGAAAATATAGCAGATGCAGAAGAAATAATAGCAATGGAATCAAATGTATGTAATTTTCATTATACAGCAACTAAGTATATATATGGGCAAGAAATAGCCGCTGCCACTGGAAATGGTGCCAAGGCAGATTTTACAAAAATAGAAGATATATTAGATGATTATTATTGGATTAGATATTGGAATCGTTATACTTTAGAAGAAAAAGGAGTAATAGAAGCTTATGAATCTGATGGATTAGAGCAACATCTTTTTGGCTATTCAGTCTCAAGATCTAAAGTCACATTACCAGAAGGATGTGTAGTATATGATGAAAATCTTGAAGTTGTAGAACCCAAAGAAGGAAATACATATTATTTAGTGCATACAAAGTATTATTATGTAGGATATCCAAAAACAAAGTATCATGAAGGAGATAGTGTAATATATAAAGCTGAAATTTGGGGAAGATATGAAGATGAGGAAGAAATACAAAAATTAGCAGAGGGTGAAATATCAACTAAATTAGTAGACTTTAATTTTGAATATAATGGTAATTTATATGGAATATCAAAATCTAGTGCTTCCACTACTATATATTTTGGTCAATTAAAAGGGGATATGGAAAATTTTTTATTTCAGTATAGAATATTACCAAAAGTATTTTATACAGGAAATAAAATGGATGCAGAAGTAGGAGATGATCTATTATATATAACGAGAAAAGATGGTGATGTAACAAGATTAACAGATGAAGAGTACAATTTTAATAGTGTAACTATACCTGTATTTTACACTTACAATAAGTATAACGGTGAAGGTGGAGATAAATTAATAGGATATAGTTATGATTTACAGGTAAGATATAAAAATACAAATAAATTTGTAAGTTATACAACAGGTATTACATCAGAAGAAAGTATAACTATAACATTTGATAGAGAAGATATAGTGGGAGTAAAATTAGTAATAAAAGATTTAGATAAAACATTATATTCATATTCTAAATTGGGAAAATATGGTGGAACTGATTATTATGGAGCAATATATGTAAAGATAAAAATTCATACTCAAGATTGGCAAGCGGGAAATATATATAATTTTTCATACTTACAGGTATATACTAAGGATGAAAATGGAAGAAGAACACTTGCAAACGAACCTGGGATAGAAAGTTACGATACATTTTCGACTCAAAAATTAATAGCTGAATATGATCAATCCACTTATGGAACATATATGCAAAGAGCTCATGCTTCGGATTATATTAGAGATGGTTCTTTGAAGTTACAATGTAGAAAGCGTGATAATGGTTTTGTAAACAATGTAGAAGAAGAAAAATATGAGTGGAGTGTCGGATTAACAAATAGGTTTGATTTTACATATTTTAAAGTAGATAAAGATTTTATAATAAAAACATATGATATATTACCAGAAGGAATGTATCTTACAAGCACAGAAGAAGATATAAAAAATAGTATTATAGGATTATCTTATTCTAAAATAAAATTAAAAAGTGGAACAATATTTAACACAAATGAAGAATTAAATGAATATATAAGAGAGCATACAAAAGTAGAAATAGATTATAATTATAAAGATAGTGGAAGAACAAAAATAAGTATGATAACAAATTTGAATGAAATAGATTGGAGTTATTATGAAAGCCATTATGAAAGTAGTAGTATATATTGTTATATAAATACAGAAATACCATATGATAGTATACAAGATTATGGAACAAGGTATGATAATAAGTTGTATTCAAAGTGGAACAATCAAGAGTATGAATATGTGTCTCGGAGGTGGTTCGGATTTAGGTAATATAGAAGATAATGGTAAGTATGATTCATTAGCAAAAGATATAGATGGAAATGGAGATACAAAAGAAAAGTTGAGTTATGGTTCTGCTGGCAAAAGCATAAGTCATGCGGTATCATCACAACAAGCAGTAATAAAGCAAGTAAGAACAGATTTTACAAGAGGAAGATTTATAGAAGAAACAGCAGAGGCAACAGCAGAAAGTGAATACACATATAGATTACGTGTAACAACAGGAGCAAGTACACTAAAAGATTTGATACTATATGATACATTAGAAACAATATATGATGAAAGTGGAGCAGATATAAGTAGTGGATGGAAAGGTGAATTTGTAGGAGTAAATACAGAATATGCAAAGAAAAAGGGATATAATCCAAAAGTATATTACTCAGAAGAACAAAATCCAGGAAAACTAACAGAAGTACCGGAAAAATGGATTGAATTAACAGATGAAGTAGATAAAAGCAAAGTAAAATCAATATGTGTAGATTTAAGATATAAACCAGATGGGAGTGAGTTTGAGTTATCAGCAAATAACGTAGTATTTGTATTAATAAATATGAAAGCACCAGATGATGATAGTATAATAACATCAGCAAATAATATGTTTAGTACAAATTGGAGAGCAACAGATCCATTTGGAGATACAATAGATAATGTAGAAGGAATATACTCAAATCAAGTAAATGTAGAGATACATAAAGATGATATAAGAAAAACAATAGAAGGAGAAAAAATTTGGGAAGATGATGGAGATAAATATGATGCAAGACCTGAAAATATAACAGTAAAATTATTGCAAAATGGAGAAGAATATCTAGAAACAACAACAGATGCAAATAAAAATTGGCATTATGTATTTGAAGATGTACCAGTATATAAGAGTAATACAGAAATATATGAATATACTATTGAAGAAGTACCAGTTGCAAATTATATAACAAAATATGAAGAAAATAATATAACAAATGAAGTAAACTTAACAGAGTTTAGTGTAGAAAAAATATGGGCTGATGAAACTTCAACAGTAAGAAGACCTAATGGTGTAGAAGTAGTATTAAAGAAAAATGGAGTAGAAGAATCAAGATTTGAATTAAATGAAGGAAATGGATGGAAACATACATTTAGTAATTTAGTAAAATATGATGAAGATGGAGCATTATATGTATATACAGTAGATGAAGAATTTACAAGTGAATTTTATATAAAAGAAATAGTAGATGGAAAGATAACAAATAGATTTGTAGTACCAGAAGATAGAATAAAACTTGTAGGTAAAAAAGAATGGGATGACAGTGACAATATAGCAGGAAAAAGACCATCAAGTGTAGTATTACAAGTAGTTAGTGGAGAAGATGTAGTAACAGAAGGACTAGTAAGTGAAGAAAATGGATGGGAATATGAATTTGATTTGAAAAAATATGATGAACTTGGAAATGAAATATCATAT
>CANQPW010000009.1 GCA_947625855.1 uncultured Clostridia bacterium
AAAATAGAGGAAAATGTTATAACAAATGTAGCAAAATATGAACCACCAAATGTAAATACATCAGATATAAATATATTTATGTATGTAATAATATTCCTTGTAGCAGTTATTGGAATAGTTGTTGGAACTATATTTGTAAATAAGAAAAAAGAAAATAAAAAATAAACATAAATAAAAAATGAGTGGAAAAGTACAATTTATTAGTAATCAGTACAAAATTTTCACTCATTTTTTTATATAAAAAATAAAATTCAAAGAGAATTCAAAGAGAATCTAAAGAGAATTTAAAGAGAATTTTGAGATTGAATTTATTTTACTTTTTTATATATAAATTATTGAAGTGGTATCGTACCATTTCTTTTTTTGTTTAGTATAGTTATTAAAACTAGTATTATTGACAAAAAACTATATATATAGTAAGATTAGTATATAGTTATATGAAGGGTATATTATGAGTGTTTTTGAAGTATTTTTGATTGTAGGATTAGTTATATTCTTAGTTATATTTTTTACTGTGATATATGTTATATTAAAGATAAGAAAGAATACAGAATATATGGGATTATTTAATGCATTAAAAAACTATAAAGAAATATCAAGGCAAGAACTTGAAAGAGAAAAATCTGTTGTAGGTATGACAAATTTAGTATTACCACAAGTAATAGAAGAAGTACCTGATTTTAATGTAGATATGATATATAATACAATAGAATCTAATTTGAATAAAATTTTTTCTGCATTAGAAAATAAAACATATGTAAAAGATGACGATTTATTACTTTTAGAACAAAAAATAAATTCTACAATAGATGACTTAAAAGAAAGAAACAGCTCTGTAAGATATGATGATATAAAATTTCATAAACATGCACTAAAAAGATTTGAAAGAGGAAATGGAGTATTAACTCTTACAACATCTTCATCAGTAGAATATTATTACATAGATGGTAGTAACAGCACTCAGAATATAAAAAGACAAACAAGGTATACTTGTACTTTTGTATATATTTTAGACTATAAAAAAATACATAATAAAAATAGAGAAAAACTCTTTGTTTTGCATTGTCCAAATTGTGGAGCACCTCTTGATAGTTTTAGTGAAGGAAACTGCAGATACTGTATGGCAAAAGTAGGGGATGTTTTATCTAAAACTTGGAAAATGTCATCATATAAAGAGGATTACAATTAGTATATATTAATCTTAAAAATGAAAGGAAGGATGATTTATGGGATTAATTAAAGCAGCCGTAGGGGCTATTGGTAGTACACTACATGATCAATGGAAAGAAGCGATAAGATGTGAGGATTTAGGAAACGACATTCTTATGAAAAAGGTTACTACACCAAATGGAGTTATTTCAAATGGAAGTACAGTAATTGTAGGACCAGGACAATGTGCTATTATTTATGATAATGGTAGAATTGTTGATGCATCAGCAGAAGAAGGTGTTTATACTTTTGATACATCAGGCACACCATCACTTTTTGCAGGACAATTTGGAGAAACTTTCAAAGAAATGTGGCAAAGATTCACATTTAATGGAGCAACTGCAAAACAACAAGCAGTATTTTATTTCAATATAAAAGAAATAACAGATAATGGATTTGGAACAAGTACACCAGTACCATATAAAGATTGGGGACATCCACTAATGAATGCAAGGACTAATTCATATATTGGTATGAGTGTAAAAATAAAATGTTATGGAAAATATACTTTTAAAATTTGTGATCCATTTACATTTATGTCTACATTTGCAGGAACAGCAGATGAGTATAGAAAAGAAACATTAATCAATCAAATTAGAACAGAAGTAGTATCATCATTTATAAATGTATTAAATGCACTTTGCACAGATAAGTATAAAGTTGAAGCTTTAGAAATACCAAGTAAAACTTTAGAAATTAAAAAATTAATGGATGAAAATGATTTTGATAAGGATATAAGAAATAGAGGAATTGCTTTAGTTACATTTAATGTAGAAGGTGTAAGCTTAGATGATGAATCTAACAAGAAGATTGATGAATACGAACTTGGTGGAGATGCTTATCAACAACAAGGTTCACTTGTTGGAGCATATTCTGAGGCAATGCCAGAAGCAGCAAAAAATCCTAACGGTTCATTAAATGGATTTATGGGTGTTGGAGTAATGAATATGGCAGGCGGAGGAGTATTTACAGGAGCACAAAATAATGCGTTTTCAGCAAAACCTATGGAACCACAAAATGTAAATCCTGCACAACCAACAAAAGAAGAAAGTACAAAATGGATGTGTCCAAATTGTCAAAAAGAAGTTGATGGCAAATTCTGTACAGAATGCGGAGCGAAAAAACCAGAGAAAAAATTCTGTTCAAATTGTGGAAAAGAATTAAAACCAGGAAATAAATTTTGCCCAGAATGTGGAAAAGCAGTAGAATAAAGAAAAATATAAAAAATAATAATGTATAAAAAAGTACATTATTATTTTTTTTTTAAATTAGTATTTAATTTTTTATATATATGGTATAATTTTCATAATGAGGTGATATTATGGATGTATTAGATCATGAATGTCCAAGTTGTGGTGCAAATATACCATTTAACCCCAAAACTCAAAGATGGGATTGTAAATATTGTGGAGCATCATATACTTTAGAAGATTTTGAAAAATATGATAAAGAATTAAAAAAAGAAGAAGAAAAAGATAAAGAAATAGATGTAGAGATGGATGAATATCTATGCCCAAATTGTGGAGCAAAAGTAATTACAGATAAAAATACTTCTGCTACATTTTGTGTGTATTGTGGAAGTACAAATATATTAAAAAATAGACTTCAAGGAGAATTTAAACCTTCAAAAGTAATACCATTTAAAAATACTAAAGAAGAAGCAGTAGATAAATTTTATAAATTCTCTAAGAAAAAATGGTTTGCCCCAAAGGAATTTTGTAGCAAAAAAAATATTAAAAAAGTAGAAGGAGTATACATACCATTTTGGTTATATGATTGTGATGTTATTGGTGGAATAGTAGCAAATGCACAAAGTATATCTAGGTGGACAAGTGGTGATTATGAATATGTAAAGACTGATTATTATCTTTGTAGCAGAGATGGAAGTATGACTTTTGAAAAAGTTCCAGTTGATGGTTCAACAAAATTCCAAGATGATATAATGGATTCAATTGAGCCATACGATTATAGCGAAATGAAAGATTTTAATGCTTCATATTTATCAGGATTTCTTGCAGAAAAATATGATGTAGAAAAAGATGATGCTTATTCAAGAGCAAAATCTCGTGTTAAAAATTCAGCTGTTCAAAGACTAGAAGAAAATATACCATTTAGCAATATAACTTTAGCATCAGATACTTTAAATGTACAAAAAGTAAAAGATGATTATGTATTAATGCCAGTATGGTTATTGAATATAAACTATAAAGGAAAAATGCAAACATTTGCTATGAATGGTCAAACAGGTAAAATGGTTGGAAATGTACCAATAAGTGCCAAAAAACTAATTTTAATTGCTTTAATAATGGAAGTAGTGTTAGTAATGATATTTACACTATTTTTATACGTACTTTAGGAGGTAGACTATGAAAAAGAAGAATGTTATATTAACTTTTGCATTACTTATGTGTATATCTTTTAATTTCGTATTTGCCTCAACAAATACACAAGTAAGAACAGAAAATAATCTTATGATAAAACCTAGTATAAAAGTAACAGAAAAGGTAAAAAAAGCAGCACTTTCAACACCTAAAGTAGATGAAACAGAAAAAATATATGATTTTGCAAATCTTTTTACAGAATCACAAGAAAATATATTATATAATGACGTATCATCATTTATAAATGAATATGATATGGATATGGTAATAGTAACTATAAATGATAACAACAAATCTAGTAGTATGGCATATGCAGATGATTTTTATGATTACAACTACTTTGGAGTAGGTAGTACAAATGATGGACTATTACTTTTAATTGATATGGACAATAGAGTTGTTTGGATTTCAACAACAGGAAAAGCAATACTTATGTATGATGATGCAAGAATAGATGATATTTTAGATTATGTTCAAGATGAATTAGTAGATGCAAATTATTATAATGCAGGTCTTGAATTTATATCAGAAAGTAAATACTATGCAGAAAAAGGAATACCAAGTTCAAATTCAAATATGACAATTGATAAAGATGGAAATTATGTAGAAAGATTTGATATAATGAGTTATATATTAAGAGTCTTTCCTATACCAACTATCATTACATTAGTTGTTATATTAATTGGTGTAACTTCACATAGAAATGTTAAAAAAGCAGTATTTGCTAAAGAATATTTAAAAGAAAATACAGTTAGAATTACAGGAAGACAAGATAAATTCTTAAGGTCAAATACAGCAAGTTACAGAATATCTAGTAGCTCATCAGGAAGTTCCTCTAGTGGTGGTTCATCAACACACAGTGGAAGCAGTGGAGTAAGTCATGGTGGTGGCGGAAGAAGCTTCTAAAATAATAAGCACTTTAAAAAAAGTGCTTAATTTTTACAAAAAAATATTATAAAATGTTCACAAATGAGGAATTATAGTGTATAATATAGTTTGATAAGGCGGTTGATGGATAATGCTTGAAAATATAAAAAGGCTTATAGCACCAATAATATTTTTAATTTTAATTTTTGGAATATTTTTTGTTTTTAATTATGCAACTAAAAATAATGATGTTAAAGAGGCAAATTTAGTTATATTTGGTGATAATGTAGAAACAGAATATAAACCATTTAAACAAGATAATGGTATATATATATCAGTAGATACAATATCAAAATTTATAGATGAAAAAATATATTATGATAAAGTTGCTACTAAAGTAATTATTACAACACTTGATAATGTTGTAAAATTTAAAATAAACGAGAATATGATGTCAAAGAATATGGAATATTCAAGTATAGATACAGCAGCAAAGTTAATTGATGGACAACCATTTGTAGATATTGAATTGTTAAAAGATATATATAATATTAAAATAGAATATAATGAAAAAACAAATACAATATCTATTGATAAAAAAGATTATGCAGATATAAAGTTAAAATATAATAGAGTAAATGTATATTCTGATATATCAACATCTTCTGAAGTGCTACAAACAATAGGAAAAAACAATACTGTTACTTTGTATAAAGAAAGTTTAAATCATAATAGATGGTATAAAGTAAAAACAGATTCAGGAATAGTAGGATATATTCCAAAACTAAACATTGATGAAGAAGATGTAAAAGAAAAAGAAGAAAACAATAATGAAAATCAAAGTCAAGAAGAAAAACAAGAAAAACTTACAATGTTTTGGCAATATGGAAGTAATCTTGCAACTCTTGGAGATGAAAAGATAGATGGAGTAGGTGTTGTATCACCAACTTGGTATGAACTTGCAAATACAAACGGAGATATTACATCTGAGTATAGTAGTGAGTATTATAACAAAGCAAAAGAATATGGCTATCAAATATGGCCAATAATAACTAATGGTATTGATTCAAGTACATATTCTGCAAATGATACATCAGCTATGTTAAACAGTGAAAAAAGTAGAGAAAATTTTATAAAAAATCTTGTAAATTTAGCTAAAAATGATAAAATAGATGGAATAAATATTGATTTTGAGGCAATGAAGGATGAAGACAGAGATTTATTTACACAGTTTATAAGAGAAATGGCTCCTATCCTAAGACAAAATAATATAAAACTTTCTGTTGATATGTATTTTGTAAGATATATAGATAGAAAGAATATAGGAGAAGTAGCAGATTATGTTGTACTAATGGGATATGATCAAAGAGGTGCATGGTCAAATGATGCAGGAACAATTGCAGGTATATCTTGGGTTGAAGAAAATCTAAACTCTTTAATAAATGATTCAAATATTCCATCAAACAAGATAATACTTGGAATACCATTTTATACAAGACTTTGGCAAATAACTGCTGGAGAAGCAGAAATTAGCTCAAGAATATATACAATGGAAGATTGCATTGATTTTATACAAAGATATAATCTTACAACAACATGGGATGAAGAAGCAGGTCAAAATTATGCAGAATACACATCAGGAGATATAACATATAAATTATGGCTTGAAGATAGTGAATCTGTAAAAAAGAGAGTAGAGCTTGTTAATAAATATAATCTTGCTGGTATTACTGGATGGAGAAAAGGCTTTGAAACAGAAGATGTATGGAAAATAATAAAAGAAAATATTAAAAATTAGAGGTTGGAGATATTTAATTTTTATGGAGATATAGATATGTTAATAAGTGCAGAAGAAATTAATAAAATATTACTAAGAGCTGAAAGCGATATAATAAATAAAGGTAAAAAATGCTTTGAACAGGGAAAAGTAAAAATTGCAAATTTTGAATATATTGATGAAAATAATTATACTTCTAAATCATTTATAGAAAGTTCTAGTATATATGAAATCGAAGTAAAAAAAGAAAATGGAGTATTAACATATAGTTGTAATTGTCCATTAGCAAAAAATGGAGCTATTTGTAGACATATTGTAGCAGTAATATTTGATATGTATATAAATGCAAAAAATTACTTTGATTTTGAAAAAGATACAGAAGTAAAAGAAAATACAGCAGAGGTTATATACAGTGAAGAACCAAAATCTGATTTAGAACAGAAAAAAGAAAATAGTGGGCTTATTAAATATTATGAAAATTTAGAGTTAGGAAAAAAGGAAAGTATGGGTACTATAAAACTAGTACCTGTACTTTCTGTACTTGATTTTAGAAAATCAGAGCTAGAAATATCTTTTAAAATAGGTAAAGACAGATTATACATATTAAAAGATGTATATAAATTTAGTGAAGAAATGCTACATGAAGAAGTAGTAAAATATGGAAAAGAATTAGAATTTAAGCATACAATAAATTCTTTTAATGAAGAATCAAAAGATTTAGTAAAATTTTTAACTAACAAAGCATCAGAATATGAAGAATTTTCAAAACTTGGAGTATATGATTTTAATTTGAACAGAAGATATAGAGGAGTATTAAAATTAAAATATGGTGCACTAGATGAATTCTTTGAACTTATGAAAAATAAAAAGGTTCAAATAGAAGGATATAATTATGAGAAATGTTTTGGACAAATAACTTTTGTTGATGAAAATCCAACACTTGAATTTGATATTATAGATAGAGAAGAAAATGGAATAGATATAGAAAAAGAAGCAGAAGATTATTATATATTTTATGGGCAACAACATGTATATATATTATACAAAGATTATTTATATAGATGTAATGAAGAATACAAACAAAAAATAATACCATTTTTAATAGAAATATTAAAAAGTGATATGGGAGTATTAAATATTGATGTAAATGATGCAACTAGTTTTTGTGAATATTTAGTACCACATCTAAAAGAAATGACAAAGGTTAGCATAGATGATAAACTATTACAAAAGTATAAAGCTGAAAAATTAGGAACAAAAGTATATTTAGATATTGAAGATAATGGCGATGTAGTAGCAGAAGTAAAATTTTGCTACAATAATGTAGAATTTAATCCTTTTGATAGCAGTAATAAGGTAAATTGCAATAGAAATATAATAGAAGAATCAAAAGCAAAAGAAATATTTAAACGTTATAAGTTTATAACAGATTATAAAAGAGGACTAATATATCTTTCAAATGATGATGATATATATGAATTTTTAAGTGACGGAATAAATACATTTATGCAAAAGTTTGAAGTGCTTGTCACAGACAAACTAAAAAATAAACAGATAGTAACTCCAAAGATGATAAGTATGGGAGTAAGAATTCAAAATGAATTTTTAGAAATAGATTTTGATAATTTAGGTATTGATGAAGTTGAATTAAAAGAAATATTTAAAAGATATAAACTAAAGAAAAAATATTACAGACTAAAGGATGGAAGTTATATAAATATAGATTCATCTGGAATAGATACATTAGCAAATATATCAGATAGTCTAAATTTGTCAGAAAAAGAAATCATTGAAGGAAATATAAGGCTACCAAAGTATAGGGCAATATATTTAGATAGTATTGTAAGAAAAAATAACAATGTAAATGTAAAAAGAGATAATAGTTTTAAAGATGTTGTAAGAAGTATAAATGATGTAGATGAAACAGATTTTGAAGTACCAACACCTTTAAGACCAGTATTAAGGTCATATCAAAAAACAGGATTTAGTTGGCTTAAAACACTAGAAAAATATAATTTTGGTGGAATACTTGCAGATGATATGGGACTTGGAAAAACAATTCAGATAATATCATTATTGTTGGATGAAAAAAATAATACAAAAAGAACATCACTAATAGTATGTCCAAGTTCATTATATATAAACTGGAAAAAAGAAATAACAAAATTTGCACCACAGTTAAAAATACTTGTAGTATCAGGTTCTGCTGAACAAAGGGCTCGCCTTATAAAAACAATATATAAATATGATGCAATAATAACATCTTATGATTTATTAAAAAGAGATATAGAAAGTTATGGCAATTTTACATTTAAATATATAATAGCAGATGAAGCACAATATATAAAAAATAATAATACAAAGAATGCAAAATCACTTAAAAAATTAAAAAGTGATGTAAGATTTGCATTAACTGGAACACCAATAGAAAATTCACTTGCAGAGCTTTGGTCAATTTTTGATTTCATAATGCCTGGTTATTTATTTAATTATAAAAAATTTAAAGAAGATTATGAAGTACCAATAATAAAAGATAATAATATAGAAGTTATGGAAAAACTTCAAAAACTTGTTGCACCATTTATTTTAAGGCGTACCAAAAAAGAAGTTTTAAAAGAGCTTCCTGATAAAACAGAAACTATAATGTATAGTGAAATGGATGAAGAACAAGAAAAACTATATAAAGCTTTTCTTGCAACTAGTAAAAAAGAAATAAATGATGAAATAGAAGAATTTGGATTTGAAAAGAGTAAATTTAAAATACTTTCAATTATAACTAGATTAAGACAGATATGTTGTCATCCATCTTTATTTGTAGCTGATTATAGTGGTGAATCTGCAAAATTAAATCAGTGTATGGAATTAATAGAGGGAGCAATTTCTGCAAATCATAAAATATTACTTTTCTCTGGTTTTACTTCAATGTTTGATATAATAACAAAAGAATTAGAACAAAGAGGAATAGAATATTCTATACTTACAGGTCAAACAAAAGTAGATACAAGAATTGAAATGGTAGATGAATTTAACAAAGATAAAAATATAAAAGTATTTTTAATATCACTAAAAGCAGGAGGAACAGGACTTAACCTTACAGGTGCTGATATTGTAATACATTTTGACCCTTGGTGGAATTTATCTGCACAAAATCAAGCAACAGATAGAGCATATAGAATAGGGCAAAAAAATAATGTGCAAGTATTTAAACTTATAACAAGTAATAGTATAGAGGAGAAAATTCAAAAGCTTCAAGAAAGAAAAATGGATTTAAGTGAACAAGTTATAAAAAGTGGAGAAACATTTATAAACAAAATGAGTAAAGAAGATATAATTGAATTATTTGAAGATTAAAATTAAATAAAGAAGGATTTAGAAATAAGTCCTTCTTTATTTATTCATTATACTAATTTATATAAAAGTAGCAGAGTATTTTACTTGTCATCAATTATCCTCCTAGCCATTTTTTTCATTTCTTCATGTGTATAATAATTAGTATTTGGATCTTTTGCTTCTTTTTCAGCTTCATCTAATTCATTTTCAATATATTTATTATATTCTAAATCACTCATTAATTTAGAGTATTTTTCTAAACTCATTACTACCATTGAGCCATATCCGTTTTTTGTTAAATAAACTGCCTCATCTTCTTTTAAAACTAATTCCTCTATTTCTGGATATTTGTTTCTTAAATCTGATACTGGTCTAATGTTAATCATTTAATATTCCTCCTTAAAAATATTATCATAATTTTATCATTATTTTATACTTTTTCAATATTTTATGTTAATATTTATATATTTTACACTAAAATTAAATAATGGATAAATAGATATAGACAAATAAAAAGTGAACTTAAAATTAAATTCACTTTTTAAATAGCCTTTTTAATATAAACATAATTTATTTTTTTATATATTTGAAAGTTGCAAGATAACACCAAGACAAGAATTTCCAAGTGATAGTACAAGTGTTATAATGCAAAGAATTATACCGGCAATATTAAGACCATTTTTTTCAGTTTTTCTTGCAACGCAACCTAAAACAAGACCAACAATTGTTATAGGATAACCAGCTATTGGTAGTAACCAAGCAACTAAACCTACTAATCCTAAAATTAAAGATGCAATTGATTTTCCACCAATTTTTTTGTTTTCTTCCATTTATATCCCTCCAATTCTTTGTATTAATTTTATTATATAAAAGTTAAACATTATTGTCAATTATAAAAAAATGATGTTGATATAATATAACATTATCTTACATCAAAATAAAATTATATTGACTATTCTCCCTAAAACTAGATAAAAAAATTATCACATAAGTATTTTTTTCTACAAAACTTTTAGTCTATATATAGTATAACTTTAACTAAAAGAGGTGGTATGTTTGTTAGAAAATATTTTAAAAATTCTGCCAGACGATATATCAAAAGAGATAGTTAATATAAATTCATCTAGTGGAATAACAGAGATAAGACTTAGAGTTGGTAAGAAAGGAGTAATAGTTCTTTCAGGAACAGAGCTTCATTTAAGTAGGGTTATAACCCTTGAAGATTTACTTGAAATACTTGTAAATATATCCAAAAACTCAATTTATGCAATTCAAAATGAAATAAATAATGGATTTGTTATAGTAAAAGGAGGACATAGAATAGGAATTTGTGGTGAAGTTGTTATGCAAGATGGCAATATAAAAAATATAAAGAATATAAGTAGTATGAATATTAGAGTTGCAAGACAACTTCTTGGATGTGCAGACAAAATAATGCCATATATAATAGATGGATGTAGAATTAAAAATACCCTTATAGTATCTCCACCAGGATGTGGAAAAACAACAATTTTAAGAGATGCGATAAGACAAATAAGTAATGGTATAAGGTCACTTGGATTTCAAGGGTGTAATGTAGGGCTTGTAGATGAAAGGGGAGAGATTGCATCAGTATGTTATGGTATAAGTAATTTAGATGTTGGAAATAGAACGGATATATTATCAAATATTCCAAAAAGTAGAGGAATTGAAATGCTTGTAAGGAGTATGGGAGTATCTGTTATTGCAACTGATGAAATTGGTGCAAGTAGTGATATAGAAGCAATAAAATATGCAAGTCTTAGTGGTGTAAATATGATATTTACAATGCATGGGGCATCTTTTTTTGATATATTAAGAAAAAAGGATATGAAAAACTTAATTGATGATGGACTGTTTGAAAGAGTAATAATTCTTTCAAGTAGAAAAGGACCAGGTACAATAGAAACAATACAAAATGTTGCAGATTTAAAAAAGGAGGGAGCTATGTGAATTTTACATTAAAAATTATACTTTCTTTTGTAATTGTTATTTTATCTGGGTATGTTGGAATTTTAAAATCTAAAAAGTTGGTAACAAGAGAGTATATTTTAAGAGATATGGTAACTTTTTTAAATTTAGTTAAAAATGATATAAAGTACATGATGAATATACTCCCTAACGCTTATGAAATAGCAAGACAAAAGTTAAATACATCACTTAAGATAGCATTAGGTAAAATAGTAGTTGATATGATAAATTCAAATACTAATATGCAAATTGAAGAAAGTATATGTAAAAATATAACAGAAATAGAGGAGCTTACAAAATATGATAAAGAAATATTTATTTCTACACTTAAAAATCTTGGAAGAAGTGATTTAGATAGTCAAATAAATATAATTGAAAATAGTATTAATGTATTAGAAAATCAGATTAAAGAGGCAAATGAAATAAAATTAAGAAATTCTAAACTTTATAGAACAGTTGGAGTTATAACTGGCCTTATGATAGTTATAGTATTTATATAACGGGAGGATTGCTATGAATATAGATTTGTTATTTAAAATAGCACGGAATTGGAATTTTAGTTGCGGTATTAAGTCAAGTATTAAGCAAAGCAGGAAGAGAAGATCAGGCAATGATGACAACTCTTACAGGGCTAATTATAGTTCTTATGTTAGTTATAACTGAAATAAATAATCTATTTGAAACTGTAAGAACAGTGTTTAAATTGTAGGTGATGAAAATTTGGAAGTATTTAAAATTGTTGGTTTTGCAATTATATCAACAGTATTAATAATTATAATTAGAGAACAAAAGCCAGAAATAGCCATACTTATTACTGCATTTTGTGCAATTGTAATAATGGCATATGCTATATCAAAAATGTCTGGAGTAATAGATATGCTTGAAACACTTACAGAAAAATCGGGTATAAGTAAAGAATTTTTGATTATTATACTAAAGGTTACAGGTATAGCATATATAGTTGAATTTGGAAAAAATGTATGTATGGATGCAGGTCAAAATGCAATTGCAACAAAGCTTGAAATGGCAGGAAAAGTAATAATTGTAGTATTATCACTTCCATTAATTAATGCACTTATTATGGTATTATCAAGGTTGGTATAGGTATGAAATGGTATAAAAAAATTACTCTTGTGTTTTTACTGTTTTTGATATTTATTAATTTTAATTACGCAGAAGATAGTATTTCATCAAATGTTGAAGAAAGTTTTGGACTTGATAGCTATATTGATGAAATAAGTGGATTTATTGAAGATAGAGGAATAGATAATATAGATTTATCAACAATTGCAAAGGAACTTGTTTCAGGAAATGGAATAAATTACAAAAGTCTATTTTCAAAAATTTTATCAATATTTGCAAATGAAATTTTAGCTACTATAAAAAGTGTAGTTAGTATATTTTTAATAATTGTAATAATGTCACTATTATCATCACTTGATATAGATGAAAAGGGAGATATAACTAAACTTGCAAAACTTGCCTGCTTTATAGCAATAGTTACTATAACTGTTTTGAATTTTATAGATATTATGAGTATGTTTAAAAGTTTTGTATCTACCGTTACAACAATCATGCAAGTTGTATCACCATTTCTTATGGCAATACTTATTGCAAGTGGTGCAATAACTACTACTGGAATAATACAGCCATTACTTTTGTTCATATCAAGTTTAATAGGATTTTTAGTAAATTATGTAGTATTTCCATTTTTTACAATATCGCTTGCTTTTAATATTATAAGTAGAATATCAGATAGTATTAGATTTGATAAAATCTCATCAATGTTTAGTAATAGTGCAATATGGTTAGTATTAGTTTTACTTACTGCATTTCTTGGCATATTATCTCTTGAAGGTTCAATATCTTCATCTGTTGACGCACTAACTGTAAAAACTACACAAACTGCCTTTTCAAATTTTATACCAGTTGTAGGAAAGTTTTTCTCAGACAGTTTTGAAACAGTAGTAGGTGCAACAAAAATAATAGGAAAAGTAGGAGGAGCTCTAGGCATTATTGCAGTTTTAGTTATTGCTATATCTCCAGTTATTAAAATACTAAGTGTTGCTGTAACATATCAAATTTTAATAGCAATAGCAGAGCCTATATGTAACGATAATATAATATCAAAATATTTAGGAGGCTTAGCATCAGTTTATAAAAATTTACTTGGAATTTTAATAGGAATAGTAATACTATTTATAATTTCAACTGGTATAGCTTTAAATATTGTAACTGCAATTATTAAATAGAGAAAAGAGTATGATAGAAAATTTAAAATTATGGATTAATTCATTATTATGTATAGGTATATTTTCCCTTTTTATAAAGCTTATACTACCCAAAAATAGTATTAGTAAATATATCAATTCAATTATTGGAATAGTTATTATAATTACAATTATATCTCCTTTAACAAAGCTATTTAAAATAGATAATATAGAAAATAGTTTAAATAATGTAATAGATAATATAAAAGTTGAAGATGCGTATACAAATTATGATAAATATCTTGGACTTACAGAAGAAATGACAAAAGAAGAAGCTATAAGCAAAATAAAAGAAGATATAAAAACAAAACTAAAAGAAAATGGTGTAGAAGTGGATAGTATAAGAATAAGTATAGATGAAGAATATCAAATTCAAGAAATATCGCTAAAAATTAAAGAATATAGCATATTATATAGTGATGATACTGCTATATCAAATTATATAAAAGACAAATATGGTATAAATATCGATAAAATAAAAGTTGGAGGTAAATAAATGAATTATTTAGAAACTTTGAAAAATATAGCAAAAGATAAAAGAAAAAGAACAGAAAATATTATATTTTTAATAATATTACTTGTTATACTACTTATTTCAATAAATTTTATATTTTCAGATTCAGATGATAAAACAAGTGATATAAATACTAGTAATGTGAATATAAATAATAATAATAACGAAAGTAAAATAAGTGATACAACAGAAAAAAAGTTAGAAGTAATACTATCACAAATATCAGGAATAAGTGATGTATCAGTAGTATTAACTTATGCAACAGAGGCAAAACAAAATGTAGTATACAATACTAAAGAAGAAGAAACGCAAGATGAAAAAAGTTACGAAAAAACAGTCGCATATAATGAAGAAAATGGTAAGAAAAGTGCAATAATTGAAAGTGTTGAGTTACCTAATGTAGAAGGTGCAATAGTAGTTGCAAAGGGTGCAAATAGTGTAGATATAAGGTCAAAAATTGCAAATGCTATGGCAAATGTATTAAATGTACCAGTATATAAAGTTCAAGTATTTGAAAAAGAATGAATAGAGGTGATACTATGAGTTTTATTAAAAGGGGAGCTATTGCATTACTATCATTTGTATTAATGCTTACTATAATTGGATATATAAATTATAGGTATGATCCTGAAAGAGAAAAAGATCTAGGTCAAACTGTATATGTTAATTCAAATGAAGATGAGAATATGGATGTAAATATATATGAGGAAAGCAAAAATGTTGAAGAAAATATTGATATTTCTAGTATTAAAGAAGATGATAGTATAGCTGTTTTTAAATATGATAGAGATAATATGTTCTCAGAATTAATAGAAACATATAACAATATTATAAATAATGATAATACTAGTGTTGAAAATGTAAATTCATATCAAGAAAAACTAAATTTACTTATTGAGAAAAAAACATTAATAAATATGGTTGAAAATGTTATAAAATCAAAGGGAGTTGAAGATATAGTAATAATACCTACAAATAATGATAATTTGAATGTTGTAGTAAAAACACAAGAAGAATTGGAACCTGATTTAGTTGCAAAAATTCAACAAATAATAGTTGATGAAATGGGAGTTGATGCAAACAAAATCAGCATAACAAATTCAAAGAAATAGATTAAATACGTTTATGTTTATACATAGACGTATTTCTTTTTAATTTTTTTCTTTTTCTTTATTTTTTCTTTTATTTATCTTTAATATATTACATATATATTACATTTTAATAAAAAAAAGATTACAAAGTTTGCTCCTATTGAAAAAAAAACTAAGTTATGATATAGTATAGTCGTATTAATGTAGGCTTTTTTACTTTAATACAGAATACATAAGAGAAAAGAGGTAGAATATGACTGAGTGTTTGGGAATACATTTTGAAAATAATATAGTAAAATATGCCAAATTAAGTTATATTAATAAAAGTGTAGAATTAAAAGAACACGGAATAAGACCATATAAACTTAATAAAGATAGTGTTGTACTAGATATAATTGAAGAAACTAATTCCAAAAATATTCCTATTGTAATTAATTCTACGGATAATACATATGTTAATTTTCAAATTATAGATAATAATTCAAAAAAGTCATATACTAATGAAATACTAAATACTGAATTTGAGGCTTGGTGTGAGAAAAATGCAAAATCACCTGAGAAATTTTTATACACTTATTTAATGTCAAATCAAAAGGATAAAACTCATAAATGTAATGGTATTTTAGATATATCTAAAAAAGAAGTTTTAGATGAAGAATTAAAAAATGGAGTATATAAAATTTCTGGAATATATGACTCAGATATATTGGTAAATAATATAATTGATGAAGAAAAGAATAAAAATTATATATTATTAAATATAAATAAGGATATTATTGCAACAACAGTAATAGATGGAAAAATTATCGAAACAAGAGTGCTTGGTAGTGGCGTAAATGAAATAATTGAAAGATATAAAGCAAAATTTGAATCATATCAGAAAGCATATGAGGCTTGTAAAAAGATAAATGTTTATGAGGAAAATGATTCTAATGATAAAGAGTTAGAAGAAGTAGCAGAGCCAATTTTACAAGATGTTATAAAAAATATTTCTACTTTTGTTACTAAGTACAAAATGAATATAGATAAGATTTTTCTTAGTGGAAATATCACATTATTTAATAATATAGATCTTTTACTTAAAGAATATTTTGACTTAAAGTGTGAGATATTATTACCAAAAATGGTACATAAAGAAGAAAAAAATATAACAGAAATAGTTGAAATAATACCTGCAATATCAATTGCGTATGAACATTTAGTAGGAAATGGAAGTAAAAACTTTTTATCAAAGGATAAAAATAAATTAAAATTTGATAGTGAGAGTTTTAAAAATATATCTAAACTTTCTGTTGCAGTAAGCATAGTAACTGTACTATTTATCGTATATATTTCTTTTGGTATAGTATATAGAAGTATGGTAGATGGAATGGTTGAGGAAACAAATGCTAGTATATTAGAAATAGATGAGAATATAAATAGAATAAATGAAGATATAAAATATATTTCAGAAAATAAAGAAGAATACCAAAAAGTAAATACACAAGTAGATGAAATATTAGATAATAAAGATGGCAATGGTTCTACATATAATGTTGCAGCATTTTTGCAAAATATTATGAGAATAATACCAGAAAATGTAAAATTAAATTCAATTAGTTCAGATGATAATAAAAATATAAAGATTATAGCAGAATCAGATAGCTATTCAAATCTTGGTTATTTTATATCAGAATTAAAACTTGAAGGAACACTAAATAATATAACTATAAATGATGTAAAAAATGGTAACATAACAACAGTTGAGATTGGTGGTGAGTTGCCATGATAAAAGAAAAAAATATAAAAACAATTATTCTTGGTATCTCTTTTGCAATAATATCTTTACTTCTTGTAATATCAGTTGTAAATGGTATAAATTTTGGAAGTTTTAAAATATTGTCTTTAGAGGAAATAACTACTAAGAAAAATGAAGTAAATCTTGCTGAAACAAATCTTGAACTTGAAAAAACAAGATATGAAGTATTAGAAGAAAAACTTAATAAAGAAAAGCAAGAATTTATAGAAGAAAAAAATAAATATGAAGCAATAAGTGATGAGACAATAGATATAATAAATAAAATTAATACTAAAGAAAAATATAGTATAGAGTATATATGGATAAAACTTGGAAATTATGCAAAACAATTAAATTTATCCATAGTGGTAGCAGAACCTGGAAATAGTTTAAATCAAGAAGAAGTAGAAGAATCTATATTTAAAATACAAGTTAGTGGTAGTTATAGTGATATATCAGAGTTTATATTTAATATAGAAAATGATGATGAATTAAGATTTAAATTAGATAATATAAATATGGAATATGTATCTGGAACAGTCGTAAAGGCAACTTTTGATGTAAAAGATATTGTTATTGTAAAATAATAGGAGGAGATATAATGGAAAAAAAATATGTTTCGTCATTTATCTTTAGCATAACATTTATATTATGTTTTTCTGTAATTATATTTATGATAATGTTGCCACAAAGTGTAAATATTACAAAGGTTAATAGTTATATAGATATTGAAAAAGAGGACTATACTTTTAAGAAAACAAAAGATATATCTGATGAAGCTTTATCATATCAGTATACTGTAACAGGTGAAGATATAGAAAATTTCAAAAGAACAAATGAATATAAGATGGGAAATGAAAATCCATTTTATGACGAAAATTAAAAAAATTTTTAATATATTAAGGGAGGAAAATAATGAATAAATTAAAGACCGTAGTAATAATTGTATTAATAGCTGTAATAATAGGACTTGGTGCATATATTTTATTTGTTGATGAAGGAGTCCAATATGTAGAAAGTGGAGCAAAGTTTCTAAAGGAAATACAAACAGTTCAAACTTCATTATCATATTATTTGGGTAGTACATATTCTGATACTTTTGGCATTTATTCAAAAGTTGAATTACTTTCAGGAAAAGCTACTGATGATGAAGGAAATAGTGTAGATATTAAGGATAATGAGGATAAGAATTTAGTTTCTTTGATAAATTTAGAAGAAAAAATAGAAGATGGAGAAGATGTATATTACAAAATGTCTGTTGATGGAGTAAGTACATTATTTGAAATAGATTTATCTGAGTATAGTGAACTTAATTTCTATGTAAAAGAAGATGGAGAAGTTAAAGTTAATTTTGAAGTTGAACCGGAGTGGTGGAGAAGAGAATTCGAAGCCTTAAAAATATAATATTTGTTTAAAGGAGGAAAATTTTATGAATTCAAAAAGAGGTGTTTCTTTAATTGTTCTTGCAATCACTGTAATTGTTATGGTAATACTTGCTTCAGCAGTAGTATTGACATTAAAAGATAGTGCAGATATGATAGGGGAAGCAAAAACTGGTGTTAATGAAACTGATAAACAAACAATTCAAACTGCCATTAACACATTATGCACAAAAATGATGATGAATGTAAAAGAATCTGTATCTTTTGTTAGCGGTGGTAAGCTTGAAGATGGTACATTAAAATTTTGTGTAACTGGTGATGAGAAAAAACTAATAACAAAAAAGAAAATTAATGGCGTAGAACAATTTGCTGTTGCAGAAGAAGGAGATACTCCATACACTTTATCAGCAGAAGATTTAGGTATATCAGCAGATAGATTAAAAGAATTTAGTGTAGATAAAAATGGAATTGTATCTTTAATAACTGGTGAGTAATGTTTTTAGTCAGGACATATATGCAAAAACAGTATATATGTCCTTATGGCTATGTATTTTTTAGAGACAAGCTGTAATGCTTATTTGTAAAAAATACATATGTGGAGGGAAATATGATAAATTTTCTAAATATATTTTTGGGAGTTTGTATATTTATAATAGGTAGCTTGTTTGGTAGCTTTTTTTCACTTGCTTTATACAGAATTCCAAAACATGAAGATATAATATTAAAAAATTCATATTGTCCAAATTGTAAACATAAATTAAATTTTTTTGATTTAATACCAATATTAAGCTTTTGTATAAGACGTGGAAAATGTAAATATTGTGGTGAAAAAATAAGTTTAAGATATCCTTTAATAGAAATATTTAATGCGTGTATATTTTTGTTAATGTACTGTATTTTAGGATATAATCTAAACTTGTTAATAGCAGTTACATTATACGTTATATTATTTTTAGTTTTAGGTATTTTTTTCGTTAGTAAAAAAAATAATTTAATTCAAAAAAAAGGTGTTTTTATAACAGAGCTTGTAGTTGCTATGATATTTTTTGTAATAGTTTTAACTTCAATGTATGTAGTTATTAGAAACAACACAAATAGAACTAAAATAGTGCTTGCAAGAAGTAATGCTTTAAATCTTGCTATAAAAAATGTAGAATTATCAAAACTTACAGACTATGATGCTCTTTCTTCATTTTCAAGTGACGAAGTTTTGGATAATATAAATTATCATATTGATGTAGAAGTTTTAAAGCTTGCAGATGAAGATAAAACTAAGCAAGATATTGTAAAGAAAATAGAAACAAAAGTAACATATAGTATAGATGGTAAGGAATATGAGTTTAAATTAAATGCAGTAAAAGGGAGGGAATTGTAATTATGAAAAAAAAAGGAATTACAATGACTTCAGTAGTAGTTTATGTAGCATTATTTTTTGTTTTTACATCAATTGCTGTTGCTATAAGTAGTAGTATGAATTATGAGGCTTTAAATGAGAAAGGTAATATAATAAATAATAAAAATATACAAAAGTTGCAATTTAATTTACTAAATAGTGCAAAAAATAGCATAGAAGTTTTTGAAATAAATGGAAAAATAGTTTTTTCAAATAATGATGAATATTATTATGATAATCAAAAGAAAAGAATAATAAAAAATGATGCAACACTAATACAAGATGTTGAAAATTTTGAAATAGTAGATTTAGATAGTGAGAATTTTGATAAAGAAAAATCTTTGTGTGTTAGAGTAAAACTAAAAAAATATGGTATTGAAAAAGAAGAAGAACTAATATTTTCAGTAGGTGATTAAATTGAATAAAAAAAATAGAGGTTCAGGTATACTTGTTGTTGTTCTTGCATCTATTGTATTTTCTATATATGTTATTTCTCTTTATTCAGAACAAGAGCACTTGTATTTACTTGAAAACAAATATGAAAAAAGTATAATAGAGCTTTATGAGAAAGATTATAATAATGTTGAAGATTATTATAATAAATTGTTAAATAATTTTTAAGGGGTGGTTATATGTTTGAAAACGTAAAATCTAGAAAAAATCCTATTGGTGCTGAATTTGTAAAAAGAGGTATTTTAACTGAAGATCAAGTTGAAAGGGCTTTGTTGTATCAAAAAGAACATAAAGACCTAAAATTTGCTGAAATAGTTGATATACTTGATATGTGTGATAAAAGTGAATTACTAGATGCTCTAGCATATAAAATCCAAGTAACACCAGTAATGCTTGAAGAATCTTTACATATAAACCCTGTTAAATATTTGCCAAGAGATATAATTATAAACTATAAAGTTATTCCTTTTGATATAGAAGGTTCAACTTTAAAAGTTGCTTTTGCAGATCCACTTGATACAGCAAGAGTAAAAGAAATAGAGCTATTATTAATAAATCAAGGATACACAATGGAGATATATATTACACTTTATACCTCTATTATGAGACAAATAGAAAGCATAAAAACAGTTGATACTAATTTTATAGATAGCGAAGAAAAAGATGTATCAAAACTTGTTGATAATATTATAATGACAGCAATTGAAAAGAGAGCATCTGATATACATATAGAGCCTATGGAAGATAAATTAAGAGTAAGGTATAGAATTGATGGACAATTAATAACTGTATCTGAGCTTCCAAAATCTAGACAAAGTATTATTTCTGGTAGAATAAAATCTATTTCAAATATGCATCAAGAAAAAACTTTAGATCAAGATGGAAGTATAAATACATATGACAATTATAGTATTCGTGTATCTAGTCAAAAAAATGTTAATGGTGAAAAATTTGTATTAAGATTGCTTAAGAAAAATGTTGAAGCCAAAACTTTATTTGAGCTTGGTTTTCCAAATGATGATGAATTAGTTGAAAAAGCATTTAATAAAAAGAATAGTATGGTACTTGTTTGTGCACCAACAGGTGGTGGTAAAACAACTACTTTGTATAGTGTAATAGATTATCTAAATAAACCAGATATTAATATTATATCTATTGAAAATCCAGTAGAACGTAGAATTCCTGGAATTAATCAGGTTGAAATTAATTCAAATTCAGGATTTGATACTGCTTTAAGAACTGTTGTAAGACAAGATCCAGATATAATTTTAGTAGGTGAAATAAGAGATGAAGATACAGCAAAAATTGCAATTGAAGCTGGTCAAACAGGACATTTAGTGCTTAGTACACTTCATACTATTGATGCAATTGAAGCTATAACAAGACTTAGAAAGATGGGAATATCAGATTATGATTTATCCGCAACACTTATTACTTCTATATCTCAAAGACTTGTTAGAAGACTATGTAATAATTGTAAAAGACCACATAAACTTACAGAAGATGAATTAAAATATATAGATAAAGTATCTAAAGCAACAGGAGTAAAATTTGATATAAAATCAGAAGGACTTTATGAAGCTGTTGGATGTCCTGTATGTAATAATACTGGTTATTATGATAGAATAGCATTGTTTGAAATATTATGTTTAGATGAATATATAAAAGATTTGATAAATCAAGGAAAATCAAGTATTGATATTCGTAAGTATGCATTACAAAATACTGAGTATAAACCACTTATTGTAGATGGTGTAAACAAAGTATTAAATGGTATTACAACAATATCAGAACTAAAGAGAAATGTAATGATTTAGTTAGTAGGAGGAGTGGGCGTGCCAAGTTATAAGTATAAAGCTGTGGCAGAAGATGGAAAAATTGTTTTAGGAAGAATACTTGCTACAAGCCAAAATGCAGCACTAGATAGCCTAAAAAATGATAATCTTCAACCAATATCAATAAAAAAACTAAATGAAAAGAAAAAAGTATATAAAAAGATAAATTATAAAAAAATAGATAAAGAAAATAAGGAAGAAAAAAGAAGAGAGGCTAAAAGAAGAAAAGTTAGTCAAATGTCTTTTAAAGAAATACTTACAATGGATGTAAATTTATCAAAGAAGGTATCAACAAATGATATATTAGTATTTGCAAATGATTTTTATATTTTAAAGAAAGCAAATTTTAATAATGTTGATGCACTTGAATCTATTTGTAATGGAGTAGAGAATAGTTATTTTAAAGAAGTATTGCAAGATATATTATTTAAAGTAAAAAATGGTGAAAAATTATATGCCTCTATGGAACTTTATTCTGATGTTTTTCCTGATATGTTTATTAATTTTATAAAAGTTGGTGAGGAGTCTGGTAATTTAGAGACATCACTTTTATATGCTAGAGAGTATATTGAAAAATCAGATAATTTGAAAAAAATAGTAGTAAATACAGTTGTTCCAAGAATTGCTCAGTTTTTGTTTATAATGATATCAATGTTTGTAGCATTGATTATAGGTGTGCCATTACTTCAAAGAGTGTATGATATGTTTGGTTCATCAAAACAAATTCCTAAAGCAACACTTATAGCTTTAGATGTTGCAAGATTTTTAATGGATAATTGGTATATTATTTTAATTTCAATTCTTGTAATTTGTATAATTTGGTATGTTTATATAAATACTTCTAAAGGAAAATATTTTAAAGACAAATTACTATTAAAATTACCTATTCTAGGAAAACTTAATAGAAACATTTTAGTTAGTAGATTTTTTCAAGCTATGTTACTAAATTTAAAAAATGGTATGAGAATACAAGAAAGTTTAGATGTAGCTATAAATGTTAGTAAAAATTATTATTTTGCATCTGTTGTTGAGGTAAGTAAAGCAAGACTTGCAAATGGTGAACTTTGGTATAAACCTTTTGAGGAAAAAGGAATATTTAATAAAATGACAACCCAAATGTTAGATGTTGGTATGAAGTCTGATTTACCAGAGATGATGGATAAAGTAAATGAATATATAAATATAGAGATTGAAGAATCTCTTAAGAGATTTACTAAGGCATTACCAGAAATTACATATCTTTTTGTTGGAATTGCACTTATAATATTTACAATTGTTGTTCTTGTTCCTTTAATTAATATGTATATGGGTGGATTTATTGAAATGCCAAGTTAGGAGAGGAAGATAAAATATGGATTTCATAATGAATTTTATTTTAGGAAAGTTTGCAGTAGTATTTGTAGGTTTACTATTAATAGGATATGGTTATTTAAAATATAATGAAAAAAAGAGAAAAGAAAAAGAGTGCGATAAAGTTATAGGTAAAATAGTAAGTTATGAAAGAGATAAAGAAAATCAAGGGTATGGTAGATATATATATGAATATGAATATAGAGAAAGAAAATATCATTCTGCTTTTGATAAAACATTTTTTAAAGGAAAAAAACAAAAAGTTGAAAAACAATTTGGAAAGAAAGAATTACTTTATTGTGAGAGGAAAAATCCTTTTAATATAAGTAAAGTGTATGATTATACTAGCATGATTTCTATATTAGGTGGTATTTTAGTTATCATACTTGGAATACTTTTTGTATAGTAATAAAATAGTGAATTTGAAAAAAGGTTTCAGATTCACTATTTTTAATGACTATTTAATTTACATAGGTATTTGCAGGTGCAGTAATTTTTGTTATACTACCTAATTTTATAACGGGAATATCACCGTTATAATCTCCTTTTGATATTACACCTGTAACTTCTATCCATTCATTGTCTACAAGTGAGTTTCCTTTGCTGTCATAACATAAAAATCCTGCTACATTGTTTTCTCCATCTTGAATTATATCTCTACCACATACAAAAAAGTTCTCTTTAAAGTCAGGCATTTTATAAACATATCCGCTCAATTGAACAGTTTTTCCTATGTTTTGGTCTATATTTTCATGCACTTCTTTTAATATTTCAGTATAGTTTTCTTCTGTTAAAATATAATCATAAGCAGTAGTATTTTTTGCAATAACAGTATCTGTATTAATGTTTCTAAATTCTATTACTGTTGCAATTAAGATTGCAATTAATATACAACCAAATAAAACTTTTTTAAAATCTAATTTAAAGTTTAAGACAAACATAATTTACACCTAACCTTATATATTATTATATATTCTTAAAAGCTAAAAAATAGTACAAATTTTAAGTTATATAGCAAAAAAAAGTTAGAAGCTTTATAGTTGAAAAATATACATACATATGATATAATTTGGCTATTGATATTGGAGGATTAACATGAGTATTATTGAAAAAATTTTTGGTTCATATAGTAAAAGAGAAATTAACAAAATACTTCCTATTGTCGATAAAATAGAAAGTTTAGAAGAAGAATATAAAAAGTTAAGTGAAGAAGAACTTGTGGCAAAAACACAAGAGTTTAAAAATAGATTAAAAAATGGTGAAACATTAGATGATATACTACCAGAGGCTTTTGCAACTGTGTCTGAGGCAAGTAGTAGGGTACTTGGTATGCGTCCATTTAGAGTACAGCTTATAGGTGGAATTATCCTACATCAAGGAAGAATTGCAGAGATGAAAACTGGTGAAGGAAAAACACTTGTTGCAACTTTACCACTTTATTTGAATGCTTTGTCTGGAAATGGTGCTCATCTTATAACTGTTAATGATTATTTGGCAAAACTTGGTAGCGTATGGATGGGAAAATTATATAAATATTTAGGATTGAGTGTAGGTTTAATTGTAAATAATATGTCACCAGAGGAAAGAAAAGAAGCATATGATGCTGATATTACTTATGGTACAAATAATGAATTTGGTTTTGATTATTTAAGAGATAATATGACACTTTCTAAAGAAAATATGGTGCAAAGAGGATTAAATTATGCAATCGTAGACGAAATTGATAGTATTTTAATAGATGAGGCTCGTACTCCTCTTATAATTTCTGGTGTTGTAGATAAACATAGTAATTTATATGTTAGTGCTAATAAATTTGCTAAAGGACTAAAGGCAAAAGTTATTGTTGAAAATAATGATAAAACATTTGATGTTACTGACAATGATTATGATTATATAGTAGATTTAAAAGCTCATACTGTTGCTTTGACAGATACAGGAACTAAAAAGGCTGAAAAATATTTTGGCATTGAAAGTTTATCTGATGTAGAAAATATGGATATATCACATCACATAAATCAAGCAATACGTGCTTATGGGCTTATGAAAAAGGATAAAGACTATATAGTAAGAGATGGAAATGTATTAATAGTAGATGAGTTTACAGGACGTATAATGGAGGGAAGAAGATATAGTGATGGATTGCATCAAGCAATAGAAGCAAAAGAAAATGTAAATATACAATCTGAAAGTCAAACACTTGCAACTATAACTTTCCAAAATTATTTTAGATTATATAATAAACTTGCGGGAATGACTGGTACTGCAAAAACTGAAGAAGAAGAATTTAAAGGAATATATAAACTAGATGTAATAGAAATACCAACAAATAAACCAGTTATAAGAAAAGACCTTAATGATTTACTATATAAAACAGAAAAAGCTAAATATGAAGCAATAGTTGCTGATATAGAAGATTGTTATAAAAGAGGTCAACCTGTACTTGTAGGTACAGTATCAATAGAAAAATCAGAGCTTTTAAGTAAAATGCTTGATAAGAAAAAAATACCACATCAAGTATTAAATGCTAAGTTTCATGCTCAAGAAGCAGAAATAATTGCACAAGCTGGTAAATATAAATCAGTAACAATTGCAACTAACATGGCAGGACGTGGAACTGATATAAAACTTGGAGGAAATTTAGAAAATTTAGTAAAAAAGGAATTACAGAAAAAAGGTTATACAGATGAAGTAATTGAACTTGCAGTAACTCCAATTCATACTGAAATTCAAGATGTTATAAACGCAAGAAAAGATATAGAAGAAATAGAAAAAGTATTAAAACCACAAGTAGAAGAAGATAGAAGAAAGGTAATTGAGGTCGGAGGACTTAAAGTAATAGGTAGTGAAAGACATGAATCACGTAGAATAGATAACCAGTTAAGAGGTCGTTCTGGACGTCAAGGTGACCCAGGAAGTAGTAGATTTTATATTTCTTTTGAAGATAATTTAATGAAAATATTTGGTGCAGATAAAGTACAGGCTTTATCTGGTATATTAAATAAATTACCAGATGACATGCCAATCGAACAAAAAATGTTTACAAATACAATAGAAGGTGCTCAAAAAAGAATAGAAGGAATACATTATTCTGCAAGAAAAAGTGTACTTGAATATGATGATGTAATGAATAAACAAAGAGAAATTATATATTCTCAAAGAAAAACTGTAATTGAAACAGAAGATATATTTGATGTTGTAAAACAACTTTATATGCCACTTATAACAAATATTGTAAATAGTTATTTTAAAGATGTAGATAATGTTGATAGTGTTGAGTATGTTTCTTTAAATGCAGTATTACAAAATCTATTTGGTGCAGAAAATTTAATTAAAAAAGAAGATATAAAAATATTAGAACCAGAAAGTATAGTAGACATTATATCAGATAAAGTAGAAAAAATTTATAAAGCAAATCATGAGAAGGCACAAGAAATTGGCGTAGAAGATGAATTAAATAAAGTAGAACGTTATTTTATACTAAATACAGTTAATGAAAAATGGATGGATCATATTGATGCTATGACAGAGCTAAAAGATGGAATAGGCCTTAGAGGTTATGCACAAGTAAATCCATTAGAAGCATATAAAATTGAAAGCTTTAATATGTTTGAAGAACTTATAAAAACTATACAAGAAAATTCTACAAAGATTATATTCTCACTTAGAGCTAAGAAAAAAGATGAATATAGAAAAGTACCACAAAACATGTCAAGAGTAACTAATTTAAGAACAAGTAGTGGTGGTGAAAATGTAAAAAAAGAACCTGTAAAGGTAGGTAAAAAAATAGGTAGAAATGAACCCTGCTGGTGCCGGAAGTGGAAAAAAATATAAGTATTGTCATGGAAAAAATGTATAAGATGTTAAAATTAGGTTATAAGAGGTGAGATAATGTTTCTAATTGCGCAAGCTTTTGGTGTAGTAGCTTGGATATTCTTTATAGTTAGTTATTATTCAAAAAGACTAAATAAGGTTATATTAATGCAGATGGTATCTGATATATTATATTGTATTAATTATGCTTTACTTGGGGCTTGGACAGGATTTTTTGTAAGTTTATTTGAAATGTTCAAAGAATTAGGATATTACAAAACTGATAAAGATAAGTATATATTTATATTTACTATACCAATATATGTTTTAATTGCTTTTATATCAGAAAACAGTATTTTAGTTATAATCCCTATAATAGCAAGTTTAATTGATGGCTTTGGAATAATAAATAGCAAAAAAGCAGCAGTTGTTGGTGGGATTGTTTCAAATCTACTTTGGATAGTATATGATTTATGTTATTTAGATTATGTTGTAGTATTAACAGATATTGCAGTTGTTGTATCTAATTTTAGTATAGTTTTTTATGGTTATACTAAGTTCTTAAAAAGAGATAATGTTTATACTGTTAGTGGTATTTATATAACAAACGATACAATATCAAAACTAAATGAATTAGATAAAGAATATTATGATAGTGAATATATATGGACTGTTCAAAATATGCGAGAATTGTATAAGTCTGAGAAGAATAGTTATATTTTGGTAAAAGATGGAAGTAAAATTATTGGATATGTTAATTTTCTTAATTTAAAAAAAGATATTTATGATAATATGATGGAATCTGATAAAATTTATGATACTTTTATACCACAGGATATTATTCCATATAATAAAAATCAATATAACTATGTTAGTATAAATTCAATAGTTTTAAAAAATGAATATCAGAATAAAGATTCTATAAATAAGATGGTTAATGCAATAAATAAATATTTGAAGGCAAAGGAAAGTAAAGGGTATAAGATAGCAGAATTAAATTCTTTTGCAGTAAATAGCTTTGAGACAATAATACTTGAAAAGTTAGAGTTTAAAAAGGCAAAGAAAATAAATAATGAATGTTATTTATATGCTTTAAAATTTCATAATGATGTATAAAAAAGGCTTGTATCATATTTTGTGATACAGGCCCTTTTAATTATTCATTTTTATGCTTTATTGCAGGTGTTTCATAAGATTCTGTGATTGCTCCACCGTCTTTTGAAGAATCTTCAAGAGTTGGTTCTAAATTATCAAATATAATTTCAATATCATCATCCATTTTTGGAGTAACACCTGTTGTTTCAGAGTTTGCAAATATTGTTTCATTATTTTCTTTTGCAACTGTTGTCTCATTTTGTCTTTTTTGTATTTCTTCATTAAGTCTAGATGTTGTATTAGTTCCAAATAAAGTATCTGGACTAGAAGAAGCATCACTGTCATTTACAGTTATTGTAGGTGTCTCAGGCTTTGTCATCATATATTTTTCAAAGTTAAACATAAGAGTTCTAGCTTTTTGTTTATATTTACTATCTAAGAATGATGTCTTACCTTGACCATATATTGTTTTTCCACTTTCATTCTTTGTTTTATAATATACTGCACCAAAACCTTGTTCAGCAATTTTATACCATTCAGCTCTTTCTTTCTTTTTAGTTTCAAGTACAGTAGTTTTTACAAGTTCACCAGTTGATAAGTTATATCTACTTGTAAAGTCTGGTACTCTTTCTTTACCAAATGCTTTTTCCCAATATGCACTATCTTCTGGTACTGTATCACCAAATACAATTTGTGTTTTAGTATTTGCAAGAACAACTTGTCTGTAATATGCTTGCCCACTTTTTTCAAGTTGTGATAAGTTTTGTATTGCTACTGTAACACCACATCTATATTTTCTAAATAATGTAAACATAACTTCCATATCTTTAGTAATATACTCTGGAAATTCATCTATGTATAAAAAGTGTGGTGTTCTTGAATCTTCTGTTCCTTTACGTCTAAGTATAGCATCTTGGAATTGTAGTATAAAGAACATACCAAAAGCTTTTGCTTGTAATATACCAAGTTCACCTTTTCTTGAACAAGCAGTAATAACACTACCATTTTCAAGTGCTTTATCAAAATCAATTAAATTCTTTTTACCACAAAGTGCAGCTTTAAGTCCAGGATGTCTTATCAAATTATTTAATTGAGTAATAGCACCATACAAGAATTTTTCTGTATCTTTTCTACCACTACCACGTGTTCCAGGAATTTCAAATCCATTTATATTTAATGAAGGCTTATAGAAATTCTTTTCAAAATATCTGATTAAAAGTTTATATTTTTGCTCTAATTCAGGTATTTTTTTCATTTCTTCAGTCATTTCTTCAACTGCATCAAAATTATATAACAATTCTAGCATATCTTCTAAGCTTGCTATTTCTCCATTGTGAAGAATAGGGTACATTTCTTTTAAAAGAATTGATAAGTTTTGGAAAGCATCTATTGTAACTTGTGTAAAGAATGGATCTCCAGCTTTACCACCACCAGTACTTTCATACATTGCATTTAAAACATCAGATACAATTGATGCAACTTTTGCAGGGTCTGGTATAGCAAATGGGTTAATACTTAATGTTGTTTCAGGACTTGCTGGGTCTATTGATAATACATCAATATCAAAATTTTTAGCAACTCCTATAAAATTAGATATAAAGTTTCCATCATTTTCAATAACTGTGATACCTAAGTTTTTGTATGTTATTTTACCAGTTGCATTATCCATATATTGAATAAGAGGCTTTACTTCATCCATAAATTGATCTTCCATACCTTTTTTTGGTCTTATGAAATCTAATGTAAAGTTCCTATTTACAAATTCATTATTAAATGGTCCATTCATGTATGCAATTCCTCTTTTTAATAATGAATAACCGATTTTTTTAGAATATTCTCTAAAGAAATATTTTTTCTCCAAATCAAGAGCACTCATAGGTAATAATACAGTTGCTGTTTTACCAGTACCAGTAGCACCTTGAACAAGTGTTGCCTCATAACGTTTCTTTTCAGGAACTACTACTGGAACAGAAGTACCTTTAGCAGTACATATTATAGTTTCACAGCTAAATGCACCTGTATCTTTTTTACTAAGTGCAGATGCTGAAATTCCTGCAAATCCTGCAATACCTTTTGTAAAGTTATCATCTCTATATATAGTTAAGAAATAATCTATTATTTTAAATAATGATATAAATGGTCCAACAGTACATAAAGATGTAACAGCAGGTGCTAGTAATTCAGGATACCATTGTAATATTACAGAATATCCTGGTATTTTTCTTAATACATACCATATTATATTGTTTAACCAAGTACAAGCCATTGCTCCAACACAAATTGCAAGTAATGAACAAGTTATTATATACATATGTACTTTTTGCATATCATTTTTTGGAAGTCCAGAATTAACATAAAAAGAAAATGCTAAAGGTGGAAACAATAATATAATCGAATATAAATAAGGAGATATATTATTTTCCATTCTGATATTTCCAACCCAAAAACTTAACATTCTAGTTGCAAAGTAAAAGGCAAAAATGATACTTAATCCATAAAATATATATGTAAGGATTTTTTCAGGTTTGGTTTTTATATGTAAAAACTTAAATACTTTATCTATCAAATATAATCACCACTTTCAGTAATTGTATATTTTAACATCTTAAAATAAAATGTTCAAAACAAAAATAATATGCCAAAACATCTTAATTGACATATATAACAAATTCATATATAATAATACTATAAAACAACTAAAAATTCAAGTATTTTTACTAAATCTATCATCAAAATGTAATAATTTGACAATTATTAATTACAATAAAGGAGAGAATATAAAAATGAAAATAGTAGTAGGGCTTGGTAATCCAGGTGAAGATTATGATAAAACAAGGCATAATATAGGATGGATGTTCTTAGATTATATATCTAAAAAGTATGATTTTGAGATTAAAAAGAAAAAATTTGATAGTAAAGTTGAAGAAGTAAATATAAATCAACAAAAAGTTGTATTTGTAAAGCCACTAACTTACATGAATTTAAGTGGAAATGCTGTGCAAAAGGTAAAAAGCTGGTATAAAGTAGAAAATAAAGATATACTTGTTATATATGATGATATAGATATACCTTTTGGAGAAATAAGATACAAACTTAATGGTAGTGGGGGAACACATAATGGTGCTAAAAATATTGTTCAAATGCTAAATTCAAAAGATTTTCCAAGAATAAGAATAGGGCTTGGAGGACTAAAAGCAGATGAACAAGATTTGATAGATTTTGTTTTGCAAAAGTTTTCTCAAAGTGAAATAGATGAGTTAGAAAATAAAATTTTTGTAGATGCAGAAGAAAAGCTTAATCAATT
>CANQPW010000010.1 GCA_947625855.1 uncultured Clostridia bacterium
AAAGACTTAGCATTTGAAGAAATGAATTTTGCATATTTAGCTTCAAATCTTGGATGGGCATATTTTAATGCATATGCTTATGGTCCATATGAATTAGTTGCTCCTGTAAAATTTGTATCTGATAGTGATGAAGAATTGGTAACTGAAAATATTTTAGTTGATGATAATAGTTTTACTTATGATATTTATCAAACTGTACCACTTGAAATACCACAGTATTACTATGAATCATATGTTCTAAAGGATGAATTACCAGAAGGGTTAAAATATAAATCATTATATGTATATGATGATGTAGGTACAGATGTTAGTGGCAATTTTACAGTTCAAGTAACAGGACAAACTGTAACAGCAACTGCAAAAAATACTTCTAATAGAGATTTTTATGATAAAGTATATGATTTTAAAATGACAGTCGAATTAGATCCAGATACACCAAAATCAGTATATGAAAATAAAGCTACGTCAATATTTGAAAGACATGGTCAAACTACTTTAGATTCTAATCCTTGTATAACTACAAGAAAGAATTTAAAAGTTGTAATTGACAAAGTTGACTTAGAAACACAAAATTCTATTGAAGGAAAAGAAGCAATATTTGCAATATATGAGTATGATAATAGAACTAGTGAATATAAAAAGATTGTAGATAAAATACCATACAATAGTGATGAAAAAGAATATATATCAGATGCTTTAGTATTTTCTAGTACAAATGAAGGAAAATTCTATGTTGTAGAAGAAACAGCACCTAATGGCTATGTAGCAGAAAAAGAAGAAACTGAAAGAAAGAAATATTATATTACATTAGACGATTCAAATGATGGTGAAACTATTGGAATTGGTGAAGATGGTAGTCCTATTGTATATAATGAAAGAGCAACAGGAAGAATAGAAATAACAAAGACTGATAAACAAACTGGTAGTCCACTTGCAGGAACAGTTTATGGAATTTATGCAAAAGAGGATATTGTGCATCCAGATGGAGTAACAGGTACAGTTTATGCAAAAGATTCACAAGTACAAACTGTTACAACAGATGAAACTGGAAAAGCAATTGCAGAAGATTTATATCTAGGTAAATATTACGTTAAAGAATTAACACCAAGAACAGTAGATTATCCTGATTATACTACTGGATATTTAGCAGATCCAACTTCTTATGATGTAGAATTATCATATCAAAATGACAATACACCAGTTATAAGAAAAACATTAGTTTTATCTGATGAAAGAGTAAAAGGAAAAATAGAAATACATAAAAAAGATGTAGAAAGTGAAAAAACATTAGAAGGAACAGAATATGGAGTATATGCAAGAGAAGATATTATAAATCCTGATGGAACAGGAAATGTAGTATATACTGCAGGTACTTTAGTAGAAACTATAACAACAAATAGAAATGGTATTGCAACATTAGAAGATTTATACTTAGGAAAATATTATATCGTAGAAGAAAAGGCAAGGGAAACAGAGTATAATGGTTATTCAACGGGATATGTAAAAGATGAAAATGTATATGATGTAGTATTAACATATAAAGATGGACAAACAGATGTAGTAGTATCAACAACAGAATTAGCAGACCAAGCAATAGTAGGAAAAATAACATTAAATAAAATAGATAAAGAAGCAGGAGAGAAAGTAGCACATGGAGATGCAAGTTTAGATGGAGCAATATATGGGCTATATGCAAGAGAAGATATAATACATCCAGATGGACATACAGGAGTGTTATACAGAGCAGGAACACTAGTAGATTCTAAAATGACAGAAAATAATGGAACAATAGTATTTAATGGAGAAAATGATAGAGGATTATATTTAGGTAAATATTACATTAAAGAAACAACACCAAGTAAAGGATATTTACTAGATAATACAGAATATGATGTAGTGTTATCATCTAAGAACGTAGGAGCAGATAAATTAACAGTTGAAGGAGAAGTTACAACTAGTGAACAAATAATAAAAGCACCATTTACATTTAACAAAGGAACAGTAGATCATAAAGATGGATTATCAGGAGAAGAATCATCTGTATATCCACTAGAAGGAGCAGGATTTAGTGTATATTTAGTAAGTGAATTAAGTAAAGTAAAAGATGGAACAATAGAAGCCGATGTAGATGGAAATTATAATATAACAGATTTTACAGATGCTTATTTCAATGATGAAACGCTATCATTTGACTTTAGTGGAGAACAAAAAGCAATAGTATATAACGAAGATGATAATGATGGAAAATTACAAAAAATAGATGGAAATAACAAATATGAAGCAAAAGAGATGTTCTCACAAGGTACTACTGGTAAAGTAGAAGGACCAGAATTACCATATGGAAAATATATAATAGTAGAAACAACAGTACCAGATGAATATCCAAACGAGTATTTTGCAGCAGATCCATTGTTTATAACAATAACAGAAGATAGTAGAGAAGAACAATTACCAGATGATGACACTTTTGCAGTAGTAAATTATCCATTTAATGCAAAATTAAAAGTAATGAAAATGGATAGTGTAACAAAGAAACAAATATTAAAAATTGGAGCAACATACAGAATATATAATTTAGATACAAATGAATATGTAACACAAGTAGTAAGTTATCCAGAGCATACTGAGATAGGTACAGAAGAAAATCCATATGGAGTTAATGAAAAAGGTGAAGTATTAACACCAGAAGTATTACCTGTTGGACATTATAGATTAGATGAGTTAACAGCACCATATGGATATGTATTACAAGGACATGAAACAGAAGCAAAAGCAAAAGTAGAATTTTATATAACAAAAGAATCAGATTATATGGTAGACAGAGAAGATGATAAGTTATATGTAATAATAAATGTTGAACAAGAAAACGATCCTCAATTAGGAGAAATAAAAGTAACAAAAGAGGGAGAAAAAGTAAAAGAAGTAACTAAGAGTATAATGCAAAGATTATTTGAAAAAATACTTGGAGAAGAAGAAAAAACATATTCTTATGAATTACAAAAAATACAAGGTGCACAATTTGATGTATATGTAAAAGAAACAATATATACACCAGATAACCAAGAAGACGCAAATGGTAATAAAATAGTAAATACATACAATGGCGTAGAATTAGTAAAAGATGCAAAAGTAGGAACAATTACAACAAATGAGTTAGGTGAAGGCGTATTATCAGGATTGCCACTTGGCAAATATTATATAAAAGAGTCAGTAGCAGGAGAAGGATATGTATTAAATAAAGAGATAAAAGAAGTCGAATTAGTATATGGAGGACAAGAAGTAGCAGTAGTGTATGGCTCAACTTCGTACATTAATGAAAGACAAAAAGTTAAGATAAAAATAATAAAAATAGATAGTATGACAGAAGAAATAATACCAAATGTTGAATTTGGATTATATACAAAAGAAGGCGGAAAGAATTTACTAATAGAAAAAGCAACAACAAATGATAATGGAGAATTAGAGTTTACAGCTGATATTCCATTTGGAACATATTATCTAATAGAGCTTTCAACACCTGAAGCATATCTTCCATTAGGAAAAGAAGTAGAAGTGGAATTTAAGTATGAAGGTCAAGAAACACCAATAGTAACACTTGAAAATGTAATAGAAAATATGTCAAAGTTAATGCCTAAGAAAACAGTAGATATAGGAGATGGTACAGAAACTGTACCAGATGGAATATTAACTTATACAGTATATTATGAGAACAGAACAGAGAAAAATGAGAAAATAAGAATAACAGATGTAGTACCAGAAGGAACAAAATACATAAAAGGACATGCAACAGTAACAGTAGAAGGAGAAGACGTATCAGATAAAGGATTTAAGATAATAGAACCAGAAGATGGAAGTGAAAGAACAAAAGTCATTTGGGAGACAGAAGATTATGAATTAGAACCAGGAAAAACAGTTGCAGTAACATTCAAAGTAAGAGTAAATACAGTAGATGAAGGATTATTAGACAATGATTCTATAAAAAATAAAGGAAAAGTACAACATGGAGATAATATAGATGTAGAAGTTATAAATGATAGTTATACAGTAAAATATTATAAAGATAATATAGTAACAGGAGAGCTTTTAGGAGAAAGAACTTATGAAGCAGAACTTGGAAGTAAAATAGTATGGAATGAAATAGATGTAAATCTATTAAGACCAGAAGGATATAACGAAGGAGAATTACAAGAAGAAGTATCAGCAAAAGTAGTAGTAAAAGGTGATAATGATATAGTATATGTAGTATATAAAACTGAAGAATCAGAACCTAAGAATGATAGCTATATAGTAAAATATTATAAAGACAGTGTATCACCTGATAATGAACTTGGAAGCTTTGAAATAGAAGCAAATGTAGATGATGAAATAGTATGGGGAGATATAGATGTAAATCTATTGAGACCAGAAAAATATAATGATGGTGTAATACAAGAAGATAGTGCAACAGTAGTAGTAGAAGGTGCAGGAGATGAAGTACATATCCTATACGAAACAGATGAAGAGGAAAAGACTGATAGTTACATAGTAAAATATTATAAAGATAGTATAGAAGTAGGAAATTACTTAGGAGAAGAAAAATTCCCTGCAAATGTAGGAGATGAGATAGTATTTGAAGAGGTAGATACAGAACTTAAGAGACCAGAAGGATATGGAAATGGAAAAATAGATGAAGAATTATCTCAAACAGTAGTAGTAGAAGGCGATGAAAATATAGTTTATGTATTATACAAGAAAAAACCAGCAGAAGATGAAACAAATGAAGTAGAAAATCCAGTAAAAGTACCAAATAAATCAGTAGATAAAGGAAATGGAACATCTGTATTAGAAGGTGAAAGCTTAGTATATACAATAGCTTACAAGAATTTAGGAGTTGAAGAAGAAAAATTCAAAATTACAGATACTATTCCTGTTGGAACAAAATATGTAGCAGGAAGCATGAAAGTAACAATAAATGGAAAAAATGCAGAAGATAAAGTTACTATGACAGAAGTAGAAGATATGGCAAAGACAGGAGAATTAGTATGGGAGAGTAATGAAGGAGTTACTTTATTACCACAAGATGTTGTAATAGCAAAATTTGAAGTAATAACATTAACAGTAGAAGAAGGATTAGATGTAGATGAAATTACAAATACAGCAACAGTAGAACATGGCGCAAATGTGATGGTAGAAGATGTAACAAATGAAGTAGAAAATCCAGTAAATAATCCAGTAAAAGATGTAGATGTAGGAAATAAAAAAGAAGTAACATCAGGAAGCACATTAACATATGAAGTAACATACAAAAACAGAAGTGAAGAAGCAGAAGAAGTAGTAATATTAGATAATATACCAGAAGGAACAAAATATGTAGCAGGAAGTATGGAAACATATATAGATGGTGAAAAAGTAGAAGCTGAAATTGAAGAAGTTGCAAATGGAGCTAAAAAAGGAACAATAAAATGGAAAATAGCAAATCTAGATGCAGGTTCAATTGTAAAGGTAAAATACCAAGTTATAGTATTAACAGAATCAGAAGGTTTAAAAGTAGATGAAGTAACAAATGTTGCAGAGGTAGAACATACAGGAAAAGTAACTGGTCTAAAAGAAATAAATGAAACAAATGAAGTAGAAAATCCAGTAAGAAATCCAGAACCATCACCAGATACATCAGATATAAATGTATTTATGTATGTATTAATATTCGTTGTAGCAATAGTTGGATTAGCAGTTGTAGCAATGCTTATTAATAAAAAAGGAAAAAAGGTTCAAAGTAAATAATAATTAAAAGAGCAAGATGAAATATTCTTGCTCTTCTTAATGTTGTATGCTCTATTGCAAAAATAAGCAAAATATAGTATTATATATATGGAGGGTTTTTATGCATTTAAGTAAAAAAAATGGTATTTCTATGATGATGCTTGTAATTTCTGTATCAGTTATGATGGTTATAATAACATCTGCAAGTGTTATAGGTATAAATTCAGTAAATACTGCAAATTTTGAAGAATATAAATCAGTTCTTGATAGAATATCTGATGATGTAAATTATTATTATATACAAAATGAAACTTTACCAGTAAAAAATATTGATGGTATGGAAACAATTGATGCAAAATCTATTAGTAGTGAATTTTATACACAAGTTATAAGTTTTGGTGATGAAAATAACAAATTATATGTAATTGATTTGGAAAAGCTTGAAGATAGTACAATAAACTCATCAGATAAAGAAAATATATATGTTGTTGCAGAAAATTCTCATAATGTATATTCAATTATTGGATTTAAATATAAATCAAAAGTTTATTATAAAATATAGGAAAAAGATATGATAAAAGATTATATAAAAGAAATTAGTGTAGGAAATGTAAAATTAAAAAATAATGTATTTTTAGGACCAATGGCAGGTATAACAGATATACCATTTAGAAAAATTTGTAAGAAGTTTAATCCAGGACTTATGTTTACAGAAATGGCAAGTTCAAAAGCTATGGAATATAACAGTAAGAAGACAGAAAGATTACTAGAAGTTATGGAGGATGAAAGACCATCTGCTGTTCAAATATTTGGTAGTAATAAAGATGTTATAACAAATACAATATTAAAATTAAATGAAATTCAAAATATTGATATTATAAACATAAACATGGGATGTCCAGCACCAAAAATTGTTAAAAATGGTGATGGGGCAGGACTTTTACTAGATTTAAAAAATGTAGAAGAAATTATAAAAGAAGCAAAGAGAGTATCAAAAAAGCCAATAAGTATAAAAACAAGAAAAGGATATTATAATGATAAAATTACTGTAATAGATGTTGCTAAAATATGTGAATATTATGGAGTTGAACAACTAATTATTCATGGAAGAACAAGGGAAGAATATTATAGTAATAAAGCAGATTTAGATATAATAAGAAAAGTAAAAGACTTGGTTAAAATTCAAGTAATAGGAAATGGTGATATAGTAGATATAGATAGTGCTGAAAAAATGTTTAAAATTACAAATTGTGATGGCATTATGATTGCAAGGGCTGCCCTTGGAAATCCTTGGATTTTTAAAAGTATTTTAGATGGTAAATTATATACTCCAACAAATGAAGAAAAATATAATACTATTATAGAGCATATAAATAATGCTTTAGAATATGAAAAAGAAAATCCTAAACAAGCACTACTTAAGATGAGAAAACATATAGCATGGTATTTAAAGGGTATGTATGGTGGAACAAAAGTAAAAGATAGAATAAACAGAGAAGAAGATATTGATGAAGTAAAGAAAATATTATATGATTTTTTTTAAATGCACATATTTAATGTGTATTTTTTCTTAGGAGTGATTTTTGTGATAAATAAAGAAATAAAAAATAAAATAATGGATAATGTAAAAGATAAAGAAGATAAAATATTTATTTCTAATTTATTAGATAAAATATTAAGATTTGAAAAAACAGATACACTATGTTTTACTAATTTTTTAAATCTAAAAGAGTTAAATATTGCAAAAAAAATATTAGATTATTTAAAAGTAAACTATACTATATTTTGTGCAAATGATAGTTTAGAAAAGAAAAATATATTTTTTATACCAAAATACTTAGAAAATAGTAAAGAGATATTTAGTGATAATATAGCTTGTTTAAAAATAATACCAAATGTATCAAAAAAAATTATACATAAAGATTATATGGGTGCAATTTATTCTTTAGGAATAAAAAGAGATCAAATAGGTGATATAGTAGTTTTTGATGATTTTGCTTATGTATTTTGTATGAGGAATATGAAAGAGTATTTAGGACTAAATTTAACTACTGTTGGAAGACAAGATGTTTGTATAAAAGAAGTAGATATATTTTCAACTGAAATTTCTAATATTTCTTTTAAATTTATTGAAAAAGAAATTATTGTAGCATCTTTTAGAGTAGATGCAATGCTTAGTGAAATATATGGCCTTAGCAGATTAAAAGCAAAAGATAAAATTGTAAGGGGTGATTTATTTATAAATGATATAAATATATTTTATCCAAACACTATATTAAAAGAAGGAGATATTGTATCATTTAAGAAATGTGGCAAGGTAAAAATAGGGGAAGAAATAAGAAAGACTAAAAGTGAAAATATAGTATTAAAAGTGTATATATATAGTTAGTATATTATGTCTTGCAAAAAATGTAAAAATATAGTAAAATATACAAGATGAAAGGAGCAAAATAATGAAAGTATCTTTTTATACACTTGGTTGTAAAGTTAATCAATATGAAACAGATTTAATGATGAAAAGTTTTAAAGATGCAGGATATGATATAGTTGATTTTAACGAAAAGTCAGATATTTATGTTATAAATTCTTGTAGTGTTACAAATCTATCAACAAGAAAGACAAGACAAAACTTAAGTAAGGCAAAAAGAAGTGGTGGAATTGTAGTGCTTGCTGGATGTTATGCTCAAGAAATAGATGAAAGAGAAAAATTAGAAAATGTAGATATAATAATAGGAAATCAAGAAAAAAATGATATAGTAAAATATGTAGAAGAATATATAAAAGAAAATAAAGATAAAAAAGAAATAACATATAAAATTGGCGATATATCAAAATTAAAAAAATATATACAATCTGATAGTTTAGACTCTGGCTTAACTATAAGAGAAAGTATAAAAATAGAAGATGGCTGTAATAATTTTTGCTCATATTGTATTATACCTTATGTAAGAGGTAGAGTAAGAAGTAGAAATTTAGATGATATTGAAAAAGAAGTAAAAAAACTTGTTTTAAGTGGTGTAGGTGAGATAGTACTTGTAGGAATAGAAATTGCATCTTATGGTAAAGATTTAGATAAAGATATTACTTTAATAGATGTGGTAGAAAAACTAGCAAAGATAGATGGATTAAAAAGAATAAGACTTGGTTCATTAGAACCCAGAGTCTTAACTAAAGAAAATATTATACGATTATCCAAAATAGACAAGCTATGTCCTCATTTTCATATATCAGTTCAAAGTTTAAATAATAATGTACTTAAAAATATGAATAGAAAATATACAAAAGAGGATATTTTTGATATTGTTAATAATATAAGAAAATACTTTAATGATGTAGCCTTTACATGCGATATCATAGTTGGCTTCCCAGGAGAAACAGAAGAAGAATTTGAAGAAACATTAGAAAATGTAAAAAAAATAAATTTTTATGAAGTTCATGCCTTCAAATATTCTAAGAGAAAATGGACAAAAGCTGCTGTAATGCCAAATCAAATTGATGGAAATATTGCACATAAAAGAAGTGAAAAACTAATTATGCTTGCATCAAAACAAAAAGAAGAATATATAAAATCATATATTGGAAAAAATTTAGATGTATTATTTGAATCTTATGAAGATGGATATTTATACGGTTATACAAAAAATTATATAATGGTTAAAGTAAATTCTGATAAAAAATATCTAGGTAAAGTAGTAGACGTAAAACTAGAGAATATAGATAAAGATATATTAATTGGAAAAATAGAGCCTAAGTAAAAAAACTTAGGCACTTTTCATAAAATATACTTTTATTTCAGATTTAGTGGTTTCTTTTAAGTGTTACCATAAATTTAATTTTTTTTGAGTTGCCATAAACCCTTATTAGATTCTCTAGCTTCTCTTTCAAGTGATTTTAGATATGTTACATATTTTACATCAGGTGGAAATGTATAAAGTGTCGCATAACCATTTTTAAGAAGAATTGCATTAAACATTTTAGAAGTTATTTCTTCTTTTGATATTTCATTTGGAATTTCAAGCCAAATATATCTTAGCAATCTATCATATTTATCAGTATTACTTACATCTTTTTCTAAATATACAGTTTTGTAAAGAAGCATATCAGTTGTATATTTACTTGCTTCTTTTCCATATTCTTCAATTTTTGTTGTTGATTCAGGAGTGTTTATACCAATAAATCTTACTCTGTAATCTTCATTATTTATTGTTGCAATTATTGTATCACCATCAACTACTCTTTTAACATAAGCCTCTTCTAACCTTGAAACATCAGGTAAAACAGTATCTGTTATACCAGTATCATCACTATTATTAGTTGTACTTTTAAAACCAAGGTATGATGATATAATTATAGCAGTTATAATAATTATTGTTAAAAAAATCTTTTTCAAAATCATCACCATAATTATTATATAAGTTAAAAGGTAATTTGTAAAGCTAGATTTTCTTTTGCTAATTCTTGTATTTCTAAAAATTTACTTACAGTAACAAAAACATAGCCATCTGACTGTAATTTATCTACAAGTTTTAAAGCAGATTTTATACTAGTTGTAAGTATATCATGCATAAGTATAATATCATTTCCTTTAATATATTTAAGTACATAGTTATATGTTTTATCTACATTTTTAAATTTCCAATCCTTTGAGTCAACAGTCCATAAAATATTTTTAAGGTTATTTTCTTTTAATATATTTTCAACTCTATCATCAAGAATGCCATATGGAACTCTTATTAATTTTAAATCAACATCTACTATATTTAAAATACTATATTTAGTAAGTAAAATTTGTTCATTTATTTGACTATCAGAAATTTTTGTAAAAAAATTATGTTTGTAACTATGAATTCCTATTTCATTTCCAGAATCTACTGCAAATTTTACTGTGTCTTGATATTTTTTTACATTTTCACCAAGTAAAAAGAAAGTAACATTTACTTTTCTTTTATTTAATTCATCAATAAGACTATTTGTATATTTGCTAGGACCATCATCAAAAGTTAGTGCAAGTAATTTCTTTTCGTTATATTTTTCAAGTAAAAAATTATTATTATTATTTTCATCTGTGAGCATTTCATTTTCCTCTATAAAATCTTCTTTTTCATCGATATAAACTATATTTTCTGATAAATCAGTATTAGGGTTTGTAATATTAAAAAGGACTATTGTAGCTATTAAAAGCAAAATTAAAAAGAATATAGATAAATATATTATTTTATTTTGTATATATAATATTTTCAAATTATTCACCTATTAAATAATATTAGAGTAATATTTTTAAAAGTACAAAAAATATAAACTTTATGATTGAATATATTATATATTAATGGTAGAATAAAATTATCATAGGAGGAGGTATTATATGAAAAAGTATATTGCAGAGTTTATAGGTACTGCAGTTTTAGTAATATTTGGATGTGGCAGTGCTATAACTAATGGTTTTGGTGCAGGATACATAGGAATAGCTTTATCTTTTGGTCTTGTAATAGTTGCTATGGCATATTCAATAGGAAACATATCAGGATGTCATGTTAATCCAGCTGTTTCTCTTGCTATGTTTATATCAAAGAAAATGGACTTAAAAGATTTTGTATTATATGTTGTAGCACAAGTTTTAGGTGCAATAGCAGGTGCTGCTTTTCTTCTATATCTATTTGGAACAGAAAATGGACTAGGAACAAATGGATTTGGAGCTGGTACTGATATGGCTTTAACAGCTGTTCAAGCTTTAATTGCAGAAGTTGTTTTAACATTTGTATTTGTAACTGCAATTCTTGGAGTTACAAGTAAAAAAGAATTTTCTTCAGTATCAGGTGTAGTTATAGGGCTTGCATTAACTTTGGTACATATTATGGGATTACCACTTACAGGTACATCTGTAAATCCAGCAAGAAGTATAGGACCTGCATTATTTATGGGTGGAGAAGCACTATCACAAGTATGGGTATTTGTAGTTGCTCCACTAGTTGGTGCAGCAATAGCTGCTTTAGTATATAATTATTTAAGTAGCGACAAGAAAGCAGAATAAAAGAAAGCAGAACAAAATGATTAAACAACCATTTTAAATGGTTGTTTTTCGTTGACTTAAAAACTAATGTTTGGTATAATGTAGTAAGTAATAATTTGGAGGAAAAAATGATAGAAGACAGAGTTATATCTCCTGAATATGTTGAATCAGAAGATAAGATAGAGGATTTATCACTAAGACCTACTAGTTTTTCTGAATATATAGGTCAAAAAAAAGTTAAAGAAAATTTAAAAATATATATATCTGCTGCTATAAAAAGAGGAGAGGCTCTAGACCATGTTTTATTATATGGACCTCCAGGTCTTGGAAAAACAACACTTGCAACAATAATTGCAAATGAGATGGGGAGCAATATAAAAATAACATCTGGTCCAGCTATATCTAAAGCAGGAGATTTAGCAGCAATTCTTACAAATTTGCAACCAAATGATATTTTGTTTATAGATGAAATACATAGGTTAAATAAAGCAGTAGAAGAAGTATTATATCCAGCTTTAGAAGATTTTAATTTAGATATAATAATTGGAAAGGGACCAGAGGCAAGGTCAATAAGGCTTGATTTACCAAAATTTACACTTGTTGGAGCTACTACAAAGATTGGTTCTCTTTCATCACCACTTCGTGATAGATTTGGTATTATTCATAGATTAGAATTATATAATGAAAAAGACCTTGCAAATATTATTACAAGAAGTGCAGAAATATTAAATATAAAAATAGATGAAGATGCAGCATTAGAAATAGGTTCAAGATGTAGAGGAACACCAAGAATTGCAAATAGACTTTTAAAAAGAGTAAGAGATTTTGCTGAAGTAGAAGGTCTTGATATTATTGACTACAATATAGCAAAACTTGCATTAGATAGATTAGAAATAGATGAAATAGGACTTGATCAAACAGACAGAGAAATGTTAAAAACAATAATATTAAAATTTAATGGTGGACCAGTAGGACTTGATACACTTGCAGCCTCAGTAGGTGAGGATAAAGATACAATAGAAGATGTGTATGAGCCATACCTTATGCAAATAGGCTTTTTATCAAGAAGCCCAAGAGGACGTATGGCAACAAAACTTGCATATAATCATCTAGGAATGGAGATATCTGAATGAAAAAGTTATTAATGCATGTATGTTGTGCACCATGCTTTGCATACATAGAAAAAGATTTAAAAGAAAATGGTATTATAAATGAAGACATGACAAGAGAAAAAGTAGATTTTACTGCTTGTTTTTATAATCCAAATATTCATCCACTTGTTGAGTATAAAAGAAGAAGAGATACATTTGTTGATTTTTGCAAAAGACATGAGTGTGATATGGTATTACTTGATGAGTATGATATGGATGGGTATATAAAATATGTGGTAGAAAATGTAGGAGAAGGAAAGAAATACCCTATAAGATGTAATTATTGTTATTATTTAAGATTAAAAAAAGTATTTGAATATGCAAAAGAAAATGGATATGATATTGTTTCTACTACTCTTACAATAAGTCCATATCAAAAGCATGAGATTATAAAAAAGGTAGGAAAAGAGTTAGAAAAAGAATATAACATTAAGTTTTTATATCAAGATTATAGAGAACACTTTAGAGAAGGTCAAAAAATGGCAAGAGAAGATGGTCTTTACATGCAAAAGTATTGTGGTTGTGTATTTTCATTTGATGAAGGAAAGTGGGTTTATTAATGGGGTATTCAAGAAGTAAATTAAAAAGTAGAACTTTACTTAAAGTTTTTTTAATATTATTTATTTTACTGTTTGTAGTTGGAGCTACTATACTAATAATTGCCAGTGTAAATACTTCAACAGTTGTAGAACATATTAGCAAAAAAGCAAATGATGTAAGTGATGATGTAGCAAGAAATTCAAAGCCTATTGTTATAGATAATGTTGTACTTGGTGCTGTATATGATAATGAATTTGTATCCACTGATAAATATGAAAATTTAAGTAGTAATAGAATTAATACAGAAGTAGATGTATATACAAAAAATGGAAAAAGTGGAACTTTTAAAATAACAAATATGACTAAAAAAAATTCTGCTATACAAGCTCTTACATCAAGTATAAATGTAGTAGATGAATATATTGCAATACCAAAAAGTGATGTTAATGCAATGCCTATACCACCAGTAGAGGTAGAGGCAACAGATGAAGATTATAGAGCTGTTAAAGAGGCACTTGGAATGTATAAAATCTTAAATAATAGTATAAATATTTTAAGTGTGCATGATATATCAGTTAATTTAAGTAATACTTTTAAAATTATTTGTGCTACAAGTAGCAATAATACAAGAGGAGTATATAGTGTAGTAATTTTTACAAATTCTAATAGGACAAATTCCAAAATAATAAAATATAATTATGTGAAAGATAAAAATAATGCTTCTTATTGGCCAATTTATTCATTTGAATTTTCAGCTGATCTAAATAATGATGGAAATAGTGAAATAATAATAAGAGAAGTAAGTGAATTTAATGTAAAATATGATATATTGGAATATGATAATAATAATTTTATAGAAGTGTTATCATCAACTATAAATTTACAAAATTAAAGCGGACATTAGTCCGCTTCTTTTTCAGCTACTGTAATCACATTCCAACCAGGGTAGCTAGGATATGGTAGTACAATTTCACTATTTTCTTTCTCATCACTATTTTTGGTATTATTATCTGTTAAAATTACCACCTTTTTTTCATCATTCATACCTTTTTCTCCTTATTATATAATTATATATTAAAATAAATTTTGTTATAGAAATTATATCACATAACATACCAAGATTTAAAGTATTGCTTTTAAATTTTTCTTATGTTATAAATATTTTAGGTGAAGTATTTGAAAAAAGTATCAATTAATTTTAAAATATTTTTCATAATATCTATTATACTAGTTATAACATGTTCATTCTTAAAAGATAAAAATATTGCATTAGTAGTAGCAAATTTTTGTGAAGTTATATATTTATTACTTAACACTAGAAAAAATAAACATACATTTTTATTTGCAATAGTATGTTTTTTAGTTAATACTGTAATATTGTTAATTAAAAATATGTATGGAAGTGCATTATATAATTTGTTATATATAATTCCACTTTTATGTTATGGATATTATAGCACTGTAAAAGAAAAAGAATTTAGTATAAAAAAGTTAGATAATAACGTTAGAATATATTTATCAGGTGTAGGTATTACACTAATAGTTGGTATAGCTATAATTTTACATATATTTGAAGTTGAATTTGCATTACTTGATACAATCTCTTTAATTTGTGGTGCTATTTCAATATTTTTAATTTCTAATAGATACATAGAACAGTGGGTAATATTAATTTTAGTAAATTTATCAAATGCTATAACTTGGGGAATATTAAGTTTTAATAATATAGTTAATTTGCCAAACTTTTTAATTTATATAATGTATATAATCATTTCTATATATGGTTTATTATATTGGAGAAAAAATAGTCAGTAATAATTTTTTACTGATTATTTTTTTTGGTAAAAAAACATTAACTTTTTGTTATTTTTTTCTTGACAAACATAAAGTTAAGGTGTAATATATATATTGTATTAGCACTCTTAAGTTTTAAGTGCTAAATCAGGTGAAGATATGAAGTTAGATGATAGAAAGAAAAAAATATTATCATCAGTTATAGAAGATTATATTATATCTGCTGAACCTGTTGGTTCAAAAACATTGGTAGATAAATATAACCTTGAATATAGTAGTGCAACTATACGAAATGAAATGAAATTATTAGAGGAAGAAGGATATTTGGAACAGCCTCATGTATCAGCTGGAAGAGTGCCTTCTACTAAAGGATATAGGTATTATGTAGATAATCTTATGAAAGAGAAAAATCTTTCTATGCTTGATATAAACTATATTAATAATACTATAACTGGTTATGGTGATACAGAAAAACTTCTTGAACAGGCAGCAGACGTTGTTTCAAGAATTCTTTTAAGACCTACATTATTAACACTAAAATCAGCAGATTTACTTGAACATATAAAAATTGTAAAGATATCAGAAAAATTACTATTAGTTGTATTAATGTCACAAAATGGTACTGTAAAAGACTGCATTGCAAAGCTTACAGATACAATACCAGATAGTAAACTTGATGAGTTATCAGAAGTACTAAATAAAAATCTTTCTGGTACTCCTCTTGAAAATTTACATATTGCATTAAATAAAGTTATAGAAAATGAATTAGAAAAATTTTCTACAATATTAAATGATATATCTGAGGGTATAAAACATGGATTAAATAATGAAACAAAGAAATTAAATGCAAATGTTGAGTCAATTTTAAATTTACCAGAATTTTCTGATATAGAAAAAGCTAAAAATTTTGTAAATATATTATCTACTAAAGATATAATTGATAATACTATTGAAAGTATAAAAGAAGATAAACTTGGAATTATTATAGGATCTGAAAGTAAAGAAGTTTTGCTAAAAGATTATACAATTATAAGTTTAAACATTGAAAAAGAAGATAAATGTGTTGGAAAAATATCTGTAATAGGTCCAAAAAGAATGGACTATTCAAAAACTATTGCAACTCTTAAATATATAAATAGAAAATTTAAGAATTTACTTCCAACAGAAACTAAAAATAAGGAGAGGGAAAAATGAGTAAAAAACAAAATGCTGAAACTGAAGAAAAAGTAGAAAAGCAAAATGAAGATATAAATGTTGAAGAAGAAAAAAATGAACAAGAAGAAAATGTTGAAGATAAAGTTGAAGAACAAGAAGATTATGTTGCAAAATTAGAATCAGAATTAATTGAGCAAAGAAAAAAAACAGATGAATATTTTGAACATTTAAAACGTAATATGGCAGAATTTGATAATTACAAAAAAAGAATTGCAAAAGAAAAGGATGCTATGTATAATATGATTGCATCTGATCTTGCAGCTGATATATTACCAAGTCTAGATAATCTTGAAAAAGCAATTGCTAGTGAAACAGAAAATACATCTTTTAAAGATGGTATTTCTATGATATATAATGGGCTTAGAGATGCGTTAAATAAAATGGGCGTAACAGAAATAGATGCACAAGGAAAAACTTTTGATCCAAATTTGCATGAAGCTGTTATGCATGTAGAAGATGAAAATTTTGGTGAAAAGCAAGTTGTTGAGGTATTTAGAAAAGGCTATATTATAAAAGATAGAGTTGTTCGTCATGCTATGGTAAAGGTAGCAAATTAATTTAGGTATTTACTTAAATTTATGAATTTGATGTAAATTTAAGTATATAATATATATTAAATAACTTTGTATTTTAGGAGGTATTATTATGTCAAAAGTTATAGGTATTGACTTAGGTACAACTAACTCATGTGTTGCCGTTATTGAAAATGGTGAACCAGTAGTTATACCAAATGCTGAGGGTGGAAGAACTACACCATCAATAGTAGCATTTACAAAAAGTGGTGAAAGACTTGTAGGTCAAGTAGCTAAAAGACAGGCTGTTACAAATCATGACAGAACTGTTATATCAATAAAAAGAGATATGGGTTCAGATAGAAAAATAAAAATTGATGATAAGGATTATACACCACAAGAAATATCTGCAATGATTTTACAAAAATTAAAATCAGATGCTGAAAATTATTTAGGAGAAAAAGTAACTCAAGCAGTTATAACTGTACCTGCATATTTTAGCGATTCTCAAAGACAGGCTACAAAAGATGCAGGAAGAATAGCAGGACTTGATGTACTAAGAATTATAAACGAACCAACAGCTGCTTCTTTAGCACATGGTTTTGATAAAGATGCAGAACAAAAAATAATGATTTATGACCTTGGTGGTGGTACATTTGATGTATCTATACTAGATATAGCAGATGGAGTATTTGAAGTTATGGCTACATCAGGTAATAACAGACTTGGTGGAGATGACTTTGATGAAAGAATAATAAAATATTTAGTAGATGAATTTAAGAAAGAAAATGGCATTGATTTGTCAAAAGACAATATGGCTATGCAAAGATTAAAGGAAGCTGCTGAAAAAGCAAAAATTGAGCTTTCTGGTGTAATGCAAGCACAAATTAATTTACCATTTATTACAGCTGATTCAACAGGACCAAAACATTTAGATGTAACACTTACAAGATCAAAACTTGAAGAATTAATAGGAGATTTAGTAGAATCAACAGTAGGACCAGTAAATCAAGCTATGAAAGATGCAGGTCTTGAATTTAATCAAATTGATAAAGTTTTACTTGTTGGTGGTTCTACAAGAGTACCTTTAGTTCAAGAAACAGTAAAAAGAATTACAGGTAAAGAACCATATAAAGGAATTAATCCAGATGAATGTGTTGCAGTTGGTGCAGCAATTCAAGGTGGTGTATTAACAGGTGAAGTAAAAGACTTAGTATTACTTGATGTAACACCATTATCACTTGGTATTGAAACATATGGTGGTGTATTTACTAAATTAATTGATAGAAATACAACTATACCAACAAAGAAATCACAAATATTTAGTACAGCAGCTGATAGTCAAACTTCAGTTGAAGTACATGTATTACAAGGTGAAAGAGAAATAGCATCATATAATAAAACTTTAGGAAGATTTAGTCTTACTGGTATTCCACCTGCACCAAGAGGTGTACCACAAATTGAAGTTACATTTGATATTGATGCAAATGGTATTGTTCATGTATCTGCAAAAGATATGGCAACTAATAATGAACAAAAAATTGCTATTACTGCAAGTACAAATTTGACAGAAGAAGAAATACAAAATGCAGTAAAAGAAGCAGAAGCACATGCAGCTGAGGATAAGAAGAAGAAAGAAGAAGTTGAAATTAGAAATAATGCAGACTCATTAGTATATAATACAGAAAAAACATTAAAAGAGCTAGAAGGAAAGATATCTGATGAAGAAAAAGGTAAAGTTGAAGCTGAACTAGAAAATGTTAAAAAGGCATTGGAAGGAACAGATAATGATGCAATTAAGTCAGCATCAGATAAATTAACACAAAGTTTCTATGAGATATCTCAAAAGTTATATTCACAAGCTCAAGCACAAAATCAAGAAGGTGCACAAGCTGAAAATCAAAATACTGGTTCTGATAATGTTGTACATGATGCAGATTATAAAGTAGAAGACGAAGATAATAATAATAAGTAAAAAACAGGGTGGAACTTACCACCCTAGTTTTAAGTATAGGGGGAAATCTTGTGGCAGAGTCAAAGGATTATTATGAGGTTTTAGGTGTTTCAAAAAATGCAACAGCAGATGATATAAAAAGAGCATTTAGAAAACTTGCAAAACAATATCATCCAGACGCACAACATACAGAAGAAGATAAGAAAAAAGCAGAAGTAAAGTTTAAAGAAATTAATGAAGCATATTCTGTGTTATCAGATGAAAATAAAAGAGCACAATATGACAGATTTGGTTCAAATTTTGAACAAGCAGGCTTTAATGGTGCTGGATATGGTAATGGATTTGGTGGATTTGATTTTTCAGGCTTTGGAAATGGAATGGGAGTAGATATAGATTTAGATGATATTTTAGGAAGCGTATTTGGTGGTGGTTTTGGTGGCTTTGGATCATCAAAAAAACAAGGACCAACTAAAGGAGCTGATTTAAGATATAATCTAAATATTACATTTGAAGAAGCAGCCTTTGGTACAAATAAAGATGTAAATGTATCTAGACAAGAAAAATGTGATATGTGTAATGGTAGTGGTGCCAAACCTGGAAGCAAGATTATAACTTGTGATAAATGTGGTGGTAGAGGAAAAATTCAAATTACTCAAAATACTATTATGGGAACTTTTTCTAGTGTAAAAACTTGTGATAAATGTGGTGGAGAAGGAAAAATTGTTGAAACCCCTTGTGAAAAATGTAGTGGTAAAGGCACAATAAGAAGAACAAGGAAACTAAATATAAATATTCCAGCAGGTATTGACAATGGGCAGGCAATATCACTTTCTGGTGAAGGTGATGTTGGTAAAAAAGGTGGAGCAACTGGAGATTTATTTATAGTTGTGAACGTAGCACCTCATAAGATTTTTACTAGACGTGGTTTTGATATTCTTGCAAATTTTAAAATTCCTTATTCTAAAATGGTACTTGGCGGAACAATTAAAATTCCAACACTTGAGGGTGAAATTGATTTTGATATTCCTGAAGGAACTAATGCAGGTACTACTTTTAAAGTAAGAGATAAAGGAATACAAAATATACATGGTAGAGGAAAAGGAAACTTAGAATTTACAGTAGATGTAGATATTCCAAAGAGATTAAATGATAGACAAAAAGAGATTTTAGCAGAATTTGCAAGTACCTTAGGTGAAGAAGTTAGTCCAAAGAAAAAAGGATTTTTTAGGTAGAATGTTACATTCTGCCTTTTTTTCTTGCCAAATCAAAAGATTAGTGATATAATTGCACATATTAAAAATAATGTTTTTTGAAAACTATCAAAAATGGATAAATCAATTATTAATATAGGAGGAGAAATGGATATAAAGTATTCGAAAAGTTATTTTTTTTGCATGCAAAAAGATATTGCTATAATAGATGGTGAAAGAAAAATTGAACTAATTTATGGCGAAAATTTTGATATGTATATAAACGTAACCGATAATAGTATAGAAGATTATGATAAAGTATATGTAGAACGTTTTGAGATTTGCAATAAAGATATTGTATATCCTTGTTTCTTAGATTTTTTTGAAAATGTATTAAATTGCAATATATTTGAAAAGGAAAAATTGAATAAGAATATAAAAGATAGTGGTAAAATTCAAAACTTAGTTTTAGATGGTATTATCTTTTTATATAGTGAGGCAACAGAGGATAAAAACTTAGCAAATTTACTAAAAATAAGTAAACAGGATGAAAAAATTGTACTTGAGTTTTGCAGTAGTAAAAATGATACTCTTGATGATGCAGGCTTTTGCATTAAAATAAAAAGATGTTCAAGCTATTTTCCTTTTAATGTCTGCTTATCCAAATTGTATCAAAACTTATTAAACTTGAATGTGTAAGATTATGGAGGGGCAAAAATATGTTGGAGGAGAGAATAATTGAGAGAAGCAACAAATTTATATACATATATGAAAATGAAAAAAGAAAAGCTCTAGTAGAAAAAATGACAAATAAATATCCTGTAATAGTTGATAGAAAAAGGCCTATGTGTGTATGTATAAATGAGGTAGGACTGCCACAAAAAATAAGTTTAGATAAAATTGATAAAGTAAAAATTGTATTTTTTGCAAAAGAATATTTATCTTTTTTACTAGCATACAATCTTTTAAGAGCAGTAAAAGAACAAGTTGGATTTGAAACTTTTTCAATTAATAGGGCTTCTAATTTTTTAAGGTATTTAAACTCATTAATAGATACTAATAGTTTTCAAATTTCTACATTAGAGGAATTATTATCTAATATAGAAAAATCAAAAAATAGTTATCTTGAAAATTATCTTAAATTTATTCAAACTGGAAATGTAGATATATTTTTTAATGACTTAAAGATAAAGTTTATGGATATATTTGGGTTTGTTAAAAATTTAAAAATGCTTTTGAAGAATCCTTCATATTTTTGTATAGTTTTTGTTTATAAACAAAAGGATGAGGTTATAAACTATTCTATACGCGCTATAAACTCCCTTATTGGAATAAAAAATAATTTTGATTTTTGTATAAATGTTGTATGCACACCTGGAAAATGGAAAGAATATTTGGATATAAATAAATATGTTCTTATGTATAGAAAAGACTATGATGTCATTGAAATTGATAGTAGCCTAAAAAACTATGTTGATGAATTAAAAAATAAAAATTGCTAAAACTACCCGCAAATTAAAGGGTAGTTTTTTCACCTTTTATTTCTTTTTAGAATATTTTATTACTAGGTGATTATAATGGATATAACCTTAATAATAATACTACTTATACCATTTATTGGAACAACTTTTGGTAGTGCATTTGTCTTTTTTGTAAAAAATAAAACTAATGTAAAATTTGAAAATATCTTGTTTTCACTATCTTCTGGAATTATGATAGCAACTTCCATATTTTCACTTTTAATACCAGCAATTGATTTATCAAAAAGTAATGGAGATTTTTTAGTTATACCAATTATTATCGGTTTTTTATTAGGTAATTCTTTTTTATTAATTTTTGATTATTTGATTTCATATATATTAAAAAGGAAAAATCGTAGTAAAAAATCTATGATGTTTTTTTCTGTTATACTTCATAATATACCAGAAGGTATGATTGTTGGAGTTATGATATCAAGTATTATTACAGGAAATTTAAATATTACTTTAATGTCAGCTCTTACATTTTCACTTGGAATAGCTATACAAAATATTCCAGAAGGCTCAATTATTTCAATACCTATGAAATTAAATGGTATGTCTAAGAAAAAAGCCTTTTTATTTGGTGTATTATCTGGTGTAGTTGAACCGATTGCAGGGCTTTTGACAATAATTTTGACAAATTATATAATATCTATTATGCCATATATATTATCTTTTACAGCTTTTGTTATGTTTTATGTTGTATTTTATGAATTAATGCCAAAAACAAATTCTAAAGTTGATGCTATTTTTGTTTCTTTTGGATTTTTAATTATGATGCTACTTGATGTTATATTTGGATAAATTTACAAATTTTTCTTGACATGGTATAATTCATATATGATATAATTATATATAATTAAAATATTTTTTATTTTTTTATGGAAAGGATTGGTATATATGGAAAAAGCAAAAGTGTATTTTACAAAAGATTTAACACCTGAAAGTATTGTTAAAGTGTATAAAATGTTACAAAAAGATTTAACAGGAAATGTCGCAGTAAAGGTTCATTCTGGAGAAAGAGGAAATCAAAATTATCTTAGACCTGAATTTTTAAAGCCTATGGTAGACTATGTAAATGGTACAATAGTTGAATGTAATACTGCATATGATGGAGCAAGAGATACTACTAAAAAACATGTAGAGCTTATGGAAGAGCATAACTGGTCTAAATATTATAACGTGGATATTTTGGATGCTGAAGGTCCAGATAAAGTATTAGATATTCCAAATGGAAAAATATTAAAGAAAAATTATGTTGGAAAAGATATTGATAAATATGATTCTTTACTTGTTTTATCTCACTTTAAAGGTCATCCAATGGGTGGATATGGCGGAGCATTAAAACAATTATCAATAGGTGTTGCGTCTAGTAAAGGAAAAAGATATATTCATTGTGCTGGAAAAGAAGGTGGAAGTTATAGCGATATGTTTAAAACAGATCAAATTATGTTTTTAGAGTCTATGGCAGATGCTGCTTCATCAGTAGTAAATTATTTTGGTGATAATATTGCATATATAAATGTTATGTGTAATATGTCAGTTGATTGTGATTGTTGTGAAGTAGCAGAAGATCCTTGTATGAAAGATATAGGAATACTTGCATCTTTAGATCCAGTTGCAATTGATAAAGCTTGTGTAGATTTAGTTATAGCATCTGATGATCCTGGAAAAGATCATTTATTAGAGAGGATAAATTCTAGACATGGTATACATACAATTGAAGCAGCTTATGATTTAGGTATTGGTACAACTGATTATGACCTTATTAAAATAGATTAATTATGTCATCTCATTTTTTGAAAATATGTAATAAAAGGTGATTTTTTTTAAAAATTTCACAAAAACTCTTACAAAATTTAAAAAAATATGGTATAATATTATTATAGTTAAAAAATAATGATAGTGTATTGTCTTAATAGAAAACTTACAAGACAAATACGCTATTTTTGTTTTAGAAAGGAAATATTATGTTTGAAATAGGAGAGTATGTTATTCATAATGCATCTGGGCTATGTATTGTAAAAGATATCATAACTTATATGGATAAAAAATACTATGTATTGAATAAGTATAATGATGATAGAACAAGAATAATGGTACCAGTAAACTCTAACTTAAATCTTTTAAGAAAAGTTATTACAAAAGATGAAATAGATAACATAATAGAGGAAATACCAAATATTGAAGTAAATCCAATATATGATTATAGGAAAAGAACTTTAGAATATGATAAAATGTTAAAATCTGGAGATACTAAAACTTTGTTTAAACTAATTAAGACTATGTATAAACAAAGAGATGTAGATAACAAAGTTTTAACAGAAAATGATAAAAAAATTATAAATGCAGCAAAAGAACTTATTGATACTGAGTTTGCATATATTTTAAATATTGAGCAAAATGAAGTAGAAAATTATATTTTAGATAAGTATGATCACAAAAAACAATACAAGTTATAACAAGTAAGAAGCAAGGAAAATACAACCTTGTTTCTTTTTTTGATAAATTTAAAAAATTTTGTTATAGTAACTTAGTTGTAACTTTAAATGTAATATAATTAAAATATATGAAAGGAGAATTTCATTATGGAAATTTTAAAAGTAGAAAATTTAACAAAAATATATGGAAATGGTACAACAAAAGTAGTTGCTCTTGATAATGTATCTTTCTCAGTAGAAAAAGGTGAATTTGTTGCAATAGTTGGGGCTTCAGGTAGTGGAAAGTCTACACTTTTGCATTTAATAGGTGGTGTGGATAGACCAACATCTGGTAGTGTATATATTGATGGAAAAGATATTTTTTCTTTCAATGATGACAAGCTTGCAATATTTAGAAGAAGGCAAATAGGATTAATTTATCAATTCTATAACTTAATACCAATATTAAATGTTGAAGAAAATATAACATTACCATTATTATTAGATAATAGAGAAATTGATAAAGAAAAATTAAATAATATGTTAAAACTTTTAGGACTTGTAAATAGAAAAAATCATTTGCCTAATGAACTTTCAGGTGGGCAACAACAAAAGACAAGTATTGGTAGAGCATTAATTACCAGTCCTACCATAATACTTGCAGATGAACCAACAGGAAATTTGGATTCAAAATCAAGTGATGAGATAGTAGCACTTCTTAAAAAATCAAATAAAGATTTGAAGCAAACAATTATAATGATTACACATAATATGGAAATTGCAAAATGTGCAGATAGAATAATTAAAATTGAAGATGGAAGAATTGTATCTGAGGTGTAGGCTATGAAAATACTAAATAAACTAACAATAAAAAATTTAGAATTAAACAGAAAAAGAACAATAGTTACAATAATAGGTATAATACTATCTGTATCACTTATTACTGCTGTTGCTTCAATGTATTCGAGTTTAATTGCGTCCTTGATAGGATATGAAATAGAGCAAAAAGGATATTTTCATGTAGCATATTATAGTGTACCATCAGAAGAAATAGAAACATTTAAGAATAATAGAAAAATTCAAAATATATATTTGACACAAAATATAGGTTATGCAAAACTTGAAAATTCAAAAAATGAGTATAAACCGTATGCATATATTAAAGCTTTTACTAAAAGCTCACTTGAAAATTTATCTGTTAAATTAGTAGAGGGAAGACTTCCAGAAAATGATGGTGAAATTTTAATTCCAACACATCTAAAAACTAATGGAAGAATAGAATTAAATGTAGGTGAAGAAATAACTTTAGATGTTGGTAGAAGAATAGATAAGGATTATGGTGTTGAACTTAATCAAAATAACCCATTATATTTATATACTGATGAAGAGTTAAATGGCAAATCATCAGGTGTTTTAAATGAAGAAATAGTAGATACACAAAAAAGAAGATACAAAATAGTTGGTCTAGTTGAGCGTCCTGCTTCAAATATAGAGCCATATACTGCACCAGGTTATACATTTATTACATATTTGTATGATAATAATTTTGTAGGAAATGTAGATGTATTTGCAGAATATACAAAGGAAGGCTCAAAAAATTTTCTAAAGGTTACAGCAGATATCTTAGGGGTTGATGAAGAAGCTTTTGAGATACTAAATAGTGAAAAAGTATCTGAATTAACAGAAGATGAAATTGAAGAGTTAAACGAAAAAATAAGTGATACTAAGTATGATGTTGCAATAAATGATTATTTAATTTTGCTTGAAAATAATCCAACGAAAGCATCTGGTATAGATGGAATTGATGTAGTTATTGCAATAGTGTGTGCAATTATAGTAATAACATCTGTATTTTGTATTAAGAATAGTTTTGATATTTCTATTACAGAAAAAACAAAGCAATATGGTATATTAAGAAGTGTTGGAGCAACTAAAAAGCAAATTAGAAAAAATGTATTTTATGAGGCAACAATACTTGGGGCTATTGGAATACCTCTTGGGATAATTGCAGGAATTTTTGCATCAATAATCTTAGTTTATGTTATAAATATATTTCTTTCAGGTGGAATAGCAACAAATATTGATTTTGTATTTGATTTTTCTTTAATAGCGATTATAATTGCTGTAATACTTGGAATATTAACAATATATTTATCTGCAATCAGAAGTGCTTTTAGAGCATCTAAAGTATCACCAATAGAATCTATTAGAAATAGTGCAAATATAAAAATTAAAGCAAAAAAAATAAAAGGTTCAAAAATAATAAATAAAATATTTGGAATAGGCGGACAAATTTCGTATAAAAATTTAAAGAGAAATAAAAAGAAATATAGGACAACAGTTATATCAATAATAATTTCAGTAGCAGTGTTTGTAGCTCTTACTGGATTTATGAATATGGCATTTTTCTCATTAGAAGATGAACTAAAACTTTATGATTATAACTTAAATGTATCTGTTAATGAAAAATCAGATTTTGGCAAAGTAGTAGAGACTACTACTATTGATGGGATAAAAGATTATACAATATATAGGTCTTCATTTTATAATATACCAAATGTAAAATATAACAAAGAGTATCTTCTAAAAACAAGAAAAAAGGAAGAAGTAGAGGATAATAGCTTAGTTGTACCAATAGCTTCAATAGGAGATGAACAATATAAAAAATATGTTAAAAGTTTAGGATTAAAATATGAAGATGTTAAAGATAAAGCAATTCTTTTTGATAATATAAAATTTAGCTTTTATGTTGATGGTGGAAAAACAGAAAGTAGTCAAATGAGACAATTTTCATATAAAAAAGGTGATGTAATAGAGGGAATAATAGAGGATAAAAATGTTAATTTAGAAATTGCTGATATTTCAAAAGAGCTTCCATTTGGACTTTCAGATAAAGATTATAGAAGTATTGTTATTGTAAGCGATGAATTATTTGATAGTATTGCTACATCAGATGATATGTTTATTTTTTATGATACAGATAATGCAGATAAACTTCAAGATGAAATAGAAGAAATGCTAACAGATATAAATTGCAATATTAATAATATTAATGAGCAAGCAAAAATTATGAATAATTTATTTACACTTGTTGGTATTTTCTTATATGGCTTTATAATAGTTATATCACTTATTGGTATTACTAATATATTTAATACCATTACAACTAATATGGAACTTAGAAGACAAGAATTTGCAATGCTTAAATCTATTGGAATGACTAAAAATGAATTTTCTCGTATGATTAGACTTGAAAGTATATTTATGGGATTAAAATCATTACTATTTGGTTTACCAATAGGGATAGTATTTTCATTTGCTATATCATATTTCTTGGCTGATGGAGATATAGGGGCACTTGGAATTAAATATCTAATTCCATTTAATGGAGTAATTATTTCAATTGTGGCAGTATTTTTACTTATTACTTGTATTATGGGTTATTCTATGAGTAAAATAAATAAACAAAATATTATTGAAACAATAAGAAATGAAAATATTTAGTATAAAGGGGTGAAAGCCCCTTTATATTATGATATAATAATTATGAAAAAGGGGGTGCGCCAGTTCGGTGTACAATATCTAGTTTGATGCAAGTTCAAACCTAGAAAGACCTAGCAAGTCACTAGTATTT
>CANQPW010000011.1 GCA_947625855.1 uncultured Clostridia bacterium
CAATTAGACTATGCCTTTCACTAACCTATATAGAAATATAGAAGAGAGGAGGTAAGTCGAGCTTGTCTACTCGACGTGAATTATGAAAATATTAGTATATAATAATGATACAAATAAAATGGAAACATATAACAAAGAATTAGATGATACAATGCCATATATAAATGATAACTACTTGACTGTAAGAGAATTTAGAGGCTCATCAAACTCAGATGTATTATGGACTGATAAAAAAACAATGGAAGCTTTTAATAAGTTAAGAGAACTATATGGTGCCCCTATAAATGTTGGATATGCTTTTAAAAGAATAGGTGAGGGAGGGCATTCTAATATGTCACAACATTATGTTGGTACTGCTTTTGATGTTGGTCAAACTATGGGAGAGGAAGGCCGTGATAAAGTAAGGAGTACAGCAATAAATAATAGAATATTTACATATGTAGAACCAAAATATCTCACACCTACATGGGTACATATAGATAAAAGAAATCCAAGTCCTGCATGTTCTACTGGTGGCTATCCAGTTATTAAACAAGGTTCAAAAGGTGTTTATGTTGCAACACTTCAAGATGCGCTAAATTTATTAGGATTTAATGCTGGAGTAATTGATGGAGTTTTTGGAAATAATACTAGAAATGCTGTTATAAGGTATCAAAGAGCAAGAGGACTTACGCAAGATGGTATAGTTGGATGTGATACTTGGAGAGCTTTGACATTCCAAGTTGCAAATAGTAGATAGTAAAATTGACTATTTGGTATAAATGTGATAAAATATCTGCGGTTAACTTGTTAATATATGTTTTAATTAAAATGTAGAAAGGGAAAGGGTAAGCAAAATATGGAAGTAGAAATTAATAAAGCTGATGTAATAATTATTGGTGCGGGTATTTCAGGAATATGTACGGCTTATGAACTTATTAAATATCGGCCGGATTTAAAAATCATCATATTAGAGCAAGGAAATAATATAGAAAAAAGAATTTGCCCTATTATTGATGGAAAAGTAGATAAATGTATTAATTGTAAAAATTGTAGCATTATGAATGGATTTGGCGGTGCCGGCAATTTCTCAGATGGAAAGTTTAATATTACAGTAGAATTTGGTGGCTGGCTAAATCGTTATATATCTGATGAAAAAGTAATGGAACTTATAGAATATGTAGATAGTATAAATGTAAAATTTGGTGCTTGTAAAGATACATTTTCTACTGATAGTAAAGAGGCAATGGCTATCGAGAAAAAGGCACTTGAAAATGATTTGCATTTGTTACATGCAAAAGTTAAACATTTAGGTACAGAAAATAACCTTAAAATTTTAAAAGCTTTGTATGAATATTTAAAAGATAAAGTAGAAATAAGATGTAATGTAAGAGTTGAAGATATAAAAGAAGATCATATCGTTTTAGAAGATGGAAGTATGATTTCTGGAAAATATCTTGTAGTAGCTCCTGGTAGAGCTGGTGCGGAATGGTTTAGTAATATATGTAAAAAATTAAACATTCCCCTTATAAACAATCAAATTGATATAGGTGTAAGAGTGGAAGTACCAGCAGTTATACTTGAAGATATTACACAAAATATTTATGAAGCTAAAATAAAATATCGTACAAAATCTTATGGAAATATGGTTAGAACATTTTGTATGAATCCTTATGGGTACGTTGTAACAGAAAATGTAGATGGCGTTATAACGGTAAATGGCCATAGTTATGCTGATAGGTCTTTAGGAAGTCAGAATACTAATTTTGCACTTTTAGTTAGCTCAGAGTTTACAGAGCCTTTTAATGATCCATATCAATATGGTAAAAGAGTAGCATCATTTTCAAATTTACTTGGAAATGGTATCATAGTCCAAAGATATGGTGACTTAATAAAAGGTAGAAGGACAAATAAAAAAAGGCTTGAAAGAAGTTTTGTAAAGCCAACTCTTACATCTGCTGAACCAGGTGATTTAAGTTATGTGCTTCCTAAGAGATTGCTTGACTGTATTATTGAAATGATCCAAGCTCTTGATAAAATTGCACCAGGTGTAGCAAACGAAGACACATTACTTTATGGTGTTGAAGTAAAATTTTATAGTGCAAGACCTGAACTTTCAAATTGCCTTGAAACAAAATATAAGAATTTCTTTGCAATAGGTGATGGTGCTGGAGTTTCAAGAGGTCTTTCACAAGCTGGTGCAAGTGGAATACTTGTTGCAAGAGAAATCTTAAAAAGATTAGACTAAAAATTTCAATATTTTACTATTTTGTTGTATTACGCTTTAAAAGTGATATAATATATAATAGAAAAAGAGGTGAAATTTTATGGAAGGACAGGTAATACAGGAAAAAGGTGAGATAAGTCTTTTTACAAAAGTATTTATATGGATGTTTATGGGACTTTTTGCAACTGGTATTGTTTCATGGTTTGCATATACATCTGGAATTGTAGAAAGCCTTGCTTATGGAGCTGGATTTACAGTTGTAGCAATAATAGAAATAGTTGTAGTAATTGTATTTTCATTATTCTTTAGAAAACTTCCACCAATTGGAGCCAGCATATTATTCTTTTTATATGCGGTAATAAATGGTATAAGCTTATCTACAATATTTTATTGTTTTGAATTAAATTCTATTATAATTGTATTTTTTGCAAGTGCAGCAGTGTTTGCATTAACAGGACTTTTTGGATATGTAACTAAAGCAGATTTAAGTAAGTTTTGGCCAATATTTTTTGTAACATTAATTGTTGGCGTAGTTGTTAGCGTAATTAACATATTTATCGGCAATGGTTATATAGATATCATTTTAAGTTGGGTTCTGTTATTAACATTCTTTGGAATAACTGCATATGATATGCAAAAAATAAAGAGAATGGCACAAGCAGGATATGATGCAAGTCAAAAATTGCACATATATGGTGCTATGGAATTATATCTTGATTTCATAAATATATTCTTAAGAATTTTATCTTTATTTGGAAAAAGAAAAGATTAGTTAGACTATATAATAAGTCATAAAATAATGTTGGGGTGTAAAAAAACTCCAACATTATTTTTCATTTTATTACTAATCTTTTTTTCTTGCAAAACATAAATTTGTATAGTATAATGCTCTTAAGAAAAAGGAGAATATATATGAAAGCTCTAGTTACTGGTGCCTCTTCTGGTATAGGATATAATATATCAAAATATCTTAGTAGTCTTGGTTATGATTTAATAGTTGTAGCAAGAAGAACAGATTGTCTGCAAAATTTAAAAAATGAATGTAAAACAAGAGTAGAAATTATATCTTTAGACTTAAGTATTAAAGATAACGTGTATAAACTATATAGTATGGTAAAGAATAAAAAGATAGATATGTTAGTAAATAATGCAGGAATTGGACTATATGGAAAGTTTGAAAGTACAGAACTTAGTAAAGATATATCTATGATAAATCTAAATATTATTTCTTTACATATTCTTACAAAATTATTTTTAAAAGATATGAAAAAAAGAAATGAAGGACATATATTAAATGTATCATCTATTGCAGCTTTTATGCCGGGTTCTCTTATGAGTTCATATTATGCAACTAAATCATATGTTGCAAAACTTACAAAGTCAATATATTATGAGTTAAAGAAAGAAAAATCAAATGTAAAAATAAGTGTACTGTGTCCTGGTCCTGTTGATACACAATTTAATGATAATATAGGTATAAATTTTAGTGTAAGGCCTTTAAAAAGTAGCTATGTTGCTAAATATGCAATTGATAAATGCTTAAAGGGAAAGCAAGTTATAATTCCTGGTATTAGTATAAAATTATTAAAGATTATTTCAAAAATAATACCAGAGATTATATTAGTAAAAATAAATTATATTATTCAATTAAATAAGAAAAAATGCTACGAAAAATAGCAAATAATATTGTATTATTTGAATATATGTGCAAATAATACATAAAAAAGTAGAATTTTGTATAAGGAGGTAGTTTTATGATTATACAAAAATTTCCCCAATCTTGTTTATTTGTAAAGACAAATGGCAAGAAAATTTTAATTGATCCAGGTACTCTAAAATACAGAGAGGAGTATTTTGGAATTTGGAATAGCGTTGATATTGTGCTTATTACACATAAACACTCTGATCATTGCAACTGTGAAGTATTAAAGAGGCTAGATAAAAGCATAAAGATATATTCAACTAAAGAAGTAAAGCAAGCTTATCCAGAGCTTAATATTAGTGTTATAAAAGAAAATGATGTAATCAAATTAGATAGTATAAAAATAGAAGTAGTACATGCAGTTCATGGATATCAACCTTTACTAAAAAATGGTGGTCAAGTATATGAAAATGTTGGTTATATAATAGATGATGGAAAGAATAGATTATATACTACAAGTGATACTATTTGTTTTGAAAATAACTATAAGGCTGATATTTTATGTGTACCAGTTACAGGTCATGGATTAACTATGAGTGCTTTTGAAGCAGCTTTATTTGCAAAAGAGGTGGGAGCTACTCTTACTTTACCTATACATATGGATAATACTGCTTATCCTCCTGATATAAAATATATGAGTGAGATGTTTGAAAAATTTGATGTAGAATATGAGATGCTTGAAAATGGAGAAATTATAGAAGTAGCATAAAAAAGTATAATATACTTTACATAATCTTAAAAAAGTGCTATAATATTATTATGTATCAAAAAACCAAAAATATAATTATAAAGGAGATACAAAATGGATAGAGAAAGCATTTTAAAAAAGATTGATGAGTACGGTGAAAAAAACGGTTTACTTTGTGTTTTGAATCGGAACTATAAGGAATTTATCACACGGGACATGGAAGTAAGACCCATGATATTATATCCAGGCTTTTATTTGGATGATTATGAGCTTTACGAAGAAGCTCTAAAAGATGTTGACACCACATCACAACGCTTTGTTGTGATAGTTGCAAATCTTGTTAACTTTGTTGCCAAAAAGTTTGGATTCTACGGTGATGAATTAACAAGACAGCAGATATTAATTAATGGAAATGTTAAAAAAGATGGATTTGTTGATGCAGTTTCTATATCTGAGTTTATTGGTAAAGATGCTGCTATGTGTGTAGAAAGATCTGCACTATTGCACAATTTATTAAAACTTTTAGATATAGATGATGTATTGATATTTGGAAGTTTTGAGTCAAAAATCCAGGCAAATTCTGGAAAACACTGTTATAATTTGGTTACAACACCAAAAGGAAAACATGCTTTAGTAGATGCAACAAATTATACAACCGTCATAATAGATGGTGAGGAAAAGTTTTTGCCGACTATCGTCCAAATTACGGACGAGGAATATGAAGGATTGGTAAAAAAAGAAACTGAGTATCGCTTGAATTTAGGCCATCATTTATACCATGGTGAAAAAAAAGCGGTAGATTGGATTTATTCATAAAACAAGGGGCTTAAAAGCCCCTTTGTTTTTGAAATAAATAAAATAATTAAGCGTTTCTTTCTAGTAGTTTTTCTAGTATTTGAACTGCATTTGATGCTGCTCCTTTTCTTATATTGTCTGCAACACACCATAGATTTAGTCCATTTTTTACACTAAAATCACGTCTTATTCTACCAACAAAGACATCATCTTTACCATTTGAAAATGTATTTATAGGATATATATTTCTTGAAATCTCATCAAGTACAACTATACCATCACTTAAATTTAGTTTTTGCCTTACATCTAATATATCAAATTCTTTTTCAAATTCTATATTAATACTTTCACTATGTGAATTTTTAACTGGTACTCTAACACAAGTAGCAGTTATTTTTAAGTCTTGATTATCAAGTATTTTTTTAGTTTCTTCAATCATTTTAACTTCTTCTTTAGTATATCCATTCTCAAGAAATACATCTATATGAGGCAGACAATTATCTACAATTTTGTATGGAAATTTTTTACTAGTATTTTCTTCTAAATCAATTAACCCTTTATATCCTGCACCTGATACAGCTTGATATGTATTATATATGATACGTTTAATACCATATTCTTTTAATGCATTTAATACAACAACAGCCTGAATTGTTGAACAATTAGGATTTGCAATAATTCCGTTATTTTCAAAAGCTTTTTGTATATTTACTTCTGGGACTACAAGTGGAACATCATCTTGCATTCTAAATGCTGAGCTATTATCAATTACAACACATCCATTTTTTATTGCAATTGGTGAGAATTTTTTGCTAGTATCAGCACCGGCTGAAAATAGGGCATAGTTAAATCTATTATTGTCAAATGAATCTTCTGTTAATTCTTCTACTATATAGTCTTCTCCCATAAATTTAATAACTTTTCCTTTTGAATTTTTAGATGCAAATAATACATATTTATCTATATTTAGATGTTTTTCTTCAAGTATTTTCAAAAAAGTAGAGCCTACAAGTCCTGTGGCTCCAACTATTGCACAAGATATCATATATTTTCACCTCAATAAAATATATGATATTTTTTATTTAATTATGAAAAAAACAAGCCGAAGCTTGTTATGGATTTACTAGTTTATACAATATATCAGGATTGTTAATTATACGATATATTGAAACAATTAAGTCTGTTGCAAATATTACTACTATAACAATGGCGATATTTGTAGCAACATTTTTTGGAAGCAAATATATAATTTTTAAAAGTAGCTTTTGAATGAAAAATACATATATAGTTCCAAGAATTCCCCACCCTATAAGTATGGGAACAGTAGTATAATTTAAAATATTTAAAAACTTTCCTGAGTAGTTCCACATTTCTATTCCTAAAATATACTTAAAAGCAAGTCCACTTAAAAGCTCAAAAGCTCCCATTGTTATTGCAGAAACAAAAAATGTATATGGAATATTTGCTTTTGTTGGTTTCAAGTTATAGAAAAGTAAATATAATATAATTGCACCAAATCCATATATTGGACAATATGGTCCAACAAGCATACCTCTATTTACTACTCTACCAACCGATAGATATACATATACAATTTCTACTAAAAATCCTAGCATAGAACATATAGTAAATATAAATACCATTTCTAAAATAGAACGTTTCCTATTTTCAATTATATCCCTTTTTCCAAAGGTTACTAGTTTATACTTTTTATCCATAAATTTCCTACCTTATTTTATTTTCATAATAACTTTTATCTAATGTTATATTTTTTTCATTTAAGTAATAAAGAGGAGAACTCTCTAGAAAGTTAAATGAATAATTTATTGCAAATAATAGCTGTTTATATATTTTAAATTTTTTATTTATTTCATTTTTTCCATATTTTAAGTCACCAATTATTGGATGAGAAATATTTGCAAGTTGAGCACGTATCTGGTGTGTTTTTCCAGTATGTATTAATACTTTTAAAATAGCATAATCTAAGTCTTTATTAACACTTTCAACATTGTATTCAGTTATAATTTTTTGACTATTTTTAATTTTTGTATCATATATTTTTGAATATCCATCATTATCTTTTAATATATATTTTTCCAAAATATCATGCTTTTTTGTAAATTTATAGTTTGATACATAAGCTAGATATTCTTTTATTATATATCCTTCTTTAAAAGCATTAATTAGTTCGTTATATGACATATCATTTTTAGAAAATATAACAAGACCTGCGGTATTCCTATCTAGTCTATGGCAAATATTATATTTAGGGTTTATATTTTTTATGAGTGTTTCAAGTGTTGGTTCAAAACCGCCTATCTTTTTAATATCTTTTTCATCATAATCTTCAATGTTTGATAATATTCCTTGAGGTTTATATACAACTAAAATATTTTCATCTTCATATATAATATTTGTAGATTTTGGTAAGTTAAACAAAAAATTGTCTGATATATATATGTCTAACTTATCATTTAAGTTTAAGGAAATATCAGAGCTTACTCTTTTGTTATTTACTTTTATATCCTTATTTCTTAATGCTTTAAATAGCATATTTGATGAAAGACTAGGATATGTATTTTTTATATATGATATTAATGTTTGATTATTTTTTTCGTTTTCTATGTAAATTGTTCTCATATTAAGATTATACATTTTTTTACAATAAAAATCAAGGCTTGAAATTAAAAGCAAATTAAGAATTTACCTAAATTTTTGTTTTATATTGTATGATTTTTGCGTATATGGTATAATTAAAAAGCAATACAAGTAAATTAATAAGAGGAGATGAAGAATACTTGGCAATAAAAAAACAAACTTTTATGAATGGTGTATTAGTTATTATGGTATCTCAGATTATAATAAAAGTTATGGGCTTTTTGTATCGTATCATATTAACTAATTTTCCAGAGTTTTCAAATCAAGGAAATAGCTATTATGGTTCAGGATATCAAATTTATACATTTATTTTGGCAATAGCTACAATGGGTATACCAAATACTATGTCAAAGCTTATATCCGAAAAAATTGCTATTGGAGATAAAAGAGGTGCACATAGGATATTTAGAACTGCTATGAGTGTATTTACTTTTATAGCAATTTTGTTTGCACTTGGACTTTTCTTTGGAGCTGATGCTATTTCAACATATGCATTAAGTAATCCAGGTGTAAAATTTACACTTATGGCTCTTGCACCGGCAATAATATTTGTTGCTATGTCTGCTGTACTTAGAGGATATTTTGTAGGTATGCAAAATATGATGGAGTATAGTAAAGCGCAAATAATTGAACAAATAGTAAATAGTGTACTATCAGTTGTATTTGTTATGATGCTTCTTGGTACAAATGATCCCGCAATAATGGCAGCAGGTTCAACACTTGCTACTACTGTTTCTGCAGCAACTGCATTTTTCTATTTACTTATGTATTACAACAAAAATAAAAAAGATATCTGGAGAGATATAAAAAAATCAGAAAAATTTGCATTAGAACCAAAAAAGAAAATTGCTAAAAAATTAATTTCTTATGTTATTCCTATTTCTTTAGGAAGTGTTGTGGCAGCTCTTGCAGGTGTAATAGACGTTGTAACTGTTGTTGAAGGCTTACAAAGAGGTGGACTATCTCTTGAAAAGGCAAATGAAATATTTGGTATAATTGTTGGAAAAGTTGACATACTAAATGCAGTACCTATGTCTATAAACGTAGCGTTTTCAGTTGCATTAGTACCTTTTGTATCATCTGCAATTGCAAGACATAGAAAAGATGAAGCCGTAGATAAAATTAATTATTCTCTTAAAATTTCTTCAATGATAGCATTACCTTGTACATTTGGACTTTTTATACTTGCAAAGCCAATATTTGAACTTATATTTCCTAATTCGCCAGATGGCTATAATTTACTACAAATACAATGTTGGCAGCTTATATTTGCTGTAATAGCTCAAACTGTATATGGTTCACTTCAAGGACTTGGAAAATTATATATTCCTGGTGTATCATTAATGATAGGTGCTATTATAAAATATATAATGAATGTAACACTTATACCAGTATATAAAGAATATATACCTGTACTTTCTAGTGTTACATATAACGTTATATCTTGTGTTATAGCATTTATATTACTATTTAAAGTCTTGAAGAAAAAACCAAACTTAAAAGAGATATTGTTTAAACCATTACTTGCTACACTTGCTATGACATTAATAACAATTTTAGCATATAATGGACTTGGTTACATAAATGTATCAGGTAACCTTGCAACTATAATCTCAATACTTATAGCAGTTGTCTCATATTTGGGCTTTGTAATGTTGTTTGGTGTACTTAATTCTGATGAATTAGCACAGCTTCCTTATGGTAACAAAATATGTAAAGTACTTTCAAACAAGAAAAAAAAGTGAGAAAAAAGCGGAAAAGTGTTGACAATGTTATGCGTTTGTAGTATATTTTTAGTGTAATCTTAAATAGGAGGGATTTATAATGAATAAAGCTGAATTAATAGCTAAAATTGCTGAAGAAAGCAAATTAACAAAAAAAGCAGCAGAAACTGCTTTAGACGCATTCGTAACAAGCGTTGAAGGTGCATTAAAGAAAGGTGAAAAAGTACAATTAGTTGGATTTGGAACTTTCGAAGTTAGACAAAGAGCTGCTAGAAAAGGTAGAAATCCACAAACTAAAGCTGAAATTAAAATACCAGCTTCTAAAGCACCAGTTTTCAAAGCAGGTAAAGCTTTAAAAGAATTAGTTAACAAAAAATAATTTTGTTTAAGATGATATCGCAGGATAAAAATTTCTGCGATATTTTTTTATAAAAAAGAAGTAAAGTTATATTAATGTATAATCTTTACTTCTTAAATATTATTATTTTTATTTATTTATTTTTTAATAATTTTTTAATTTTCTTCTAATTATTTTCTTTTTTTGTTAAATCACTTGTACAATGAGCACATCTTGTAGCTTTAATTGGTATTGTACTTAAGCAATAAGGACATTCTTTTGTAGTTTTTTCTTTTTCTTTTGCATCTTTTTTATTTGATGCAGAAATTATTTTAACAATTATAAATAATACTAAAGTTATCATAAAAAAGTTAAGAATTGCATTAATAAGTGCACCATAATTAAGTGTTATAGCATTTGCAGCCTTTGCAGCTTCTAAAGTATCAAATGAGCCACCTTTTAATGTAATAAATAATGTTGATAAATCGACATTACTTGTAAAAAGACTGATAACAGGTGTAATTACAGAAGATACTAAAGTATTTACAATATTTGTAAAAGCAGTACCTATAACAACACCAATAGCTAAGTCCATTACATTTCCCTTTATTGCAAATTTCTTATAATCGCTAATTGCTTTTTTTGCAAGCTCTTTTGTTTTAGCTTTATTATCTTTTGTTTTTTCTACTGTTTCTTTTTTTGTTTTCTCCATTTTAATCACCAATTTTATTGTATAATACAAATATAAAAAAATCAACAAATATTATAAATAATAAAAAAGATGTATAAAATTGTAAACTGTATACATTTTGTTGATTTTTTTTAGTTAATATAGTAAAATATACGGGAGTTTAAGGAGAAAGAATATGATAGGTACAAATGGTGTTACATTAAGATTTGGAAAAAGAACTTTATTTGAAGATGTAAATGTTAAATTTACAGCTGGAAATTGTTATGGAATTATAGGGGCAAATGGTGCAGGTAAATCAACATTTTTAAAAATACTTTCAGGTGAGATTGAGCCTAGTGAAGGTGAAGTATATATGTCTGATAATGAAAGACTTGGTATACTAAGACAAAATCACTATGAATATGATGATGTTAAAGTTATTGATACAGTTATTCGTGGTAATTCAAGATTATATGAGATAATGAAAGAAAAAGATGAATTATACCAAAAACCTGATTTTGATGAAGAAGATGGAATAAAAGCAGGTGAGCTTGAAGCAGAATTTGCAGAACTTAATGGTTGGATGGCAGAAACAGATGCAGCACAACTTTTAAATGGACTTGGTATTGAAACAAAGTTTCATGAAAAATTTGTAAGAGAACTTACAGGACCTCAAAAAGTAAAAGTTTTACTTGCTCAAGCTTTATTTGGAAATCCTGATGTGTTGTTATTAGATGAACCTACAAATAACTTAGATATTGCAGCTATTGCATGGCTTGAAGAATTCTTAATTAATTTTGAAAATACAGTTATTGTTGTATCTCATGATAGACATTTTTTAAATAAAGTTTGTACGCATATATTAGATATAGATTATAACAAAATTACAATGTATATTGGAAATTATGACTTTTGGTATGAATCAAGTCAACTTGCTTTAAAACAGATGAAAGAAGCAAATAAAAAGAAGGAAGAAAAGATAAAAGAATTAGAAGATTTTATTCGTAGATTTAGTGCAAATGCTTCAAAATCAAGACAAGCTACTTCAAGAAAAAAGACTCTTGAAAAAATACAGTTAGATGAGATAAAACCTTCTACAAGAAGATATCCATATATAGAATTTAAACCTGAAAATGAATCTGGTAAAGAAATCTTAGAAGTTGAAAATATTTCTAAGAGTATAGATGGAAAGCAAGTTTTAAAAAATGTATCTTTTAAAGTATTAAAAGGAGATAAAATTGCACTTTTAGGAGATAATGGTATTGCTAAAACTACATTATTTAAGATACTTATGGGAATTATTGAACCTGATAGTGGTAAGTTTACTTTTGGAAAAACTATTAAACCATCTTATTTACCTCAAGATAATGATGAATATTTTAAATCAGATAAAAGTATTGTAAGTTGGATATCAGATGCATATAACATAAATGATGAAACAGTAATACGTAGTTTCCTTGGTAGAATGCTATTTTCTGGTGATGAAGCTTTAAAAAAGGTAAACGTGTTATCTGGTGGAGAAAGGGCAAGATGTATGCTATCAAGATGTATGCTTGAATCTCCAAATTTTATACTTTTAGATGAACCAACAAATCACTTAGATCTTGAAAGTATTACTGCTCTAAATAATGGATTGATAAGGTCAACTGCAGAAATGATTTTTGTATCACATGATCATCAGTTTATTCAAACTATTGCAAATAGAATTATTGAAATAACAGATGATGGAGTAATTGATAAAAGAATTACTTATGATGAATATTTAGAGCAAAATCAAGAAAAAATGAAAAGTGAAAAAAGTTATTAAAAATATTATTTTGCAACAAAAAAATATAAAAAAGTGTATAAAAGATGTTGCAATTTTAAATATATTATGCTATAATAAACATTGTATTGATGCTCCAGTAGCTCAGTTGGATAGAGCAACAGCCTTCTAAGCTGTGGGTCGGGCGTTCGAATCGCTTCTGGGGCACCAGCTATAATGACTAATATCAAGCATTAAGTAAATTTGCTTGATATTTTTTTGATTAAATGGAGATGAAATCTTATGAAGGAAAATTTTAAGGAAATAATAGAGGAAATATGCAAAGAGGAAAAAATTACATTTAAAGTTTTATCAAAAGATTGGATTATAATGCTTGAAAAAGATGGAAAAACAAGATTTATTTCTGGGTACAAATTTGATCTAAATCCTCATGGAATAGGTACAGTAGTAGATGATAAATATGCATTATATGAAGTTTTAAAAGATAAAAATATTCCTGTAATTGAACATAAGATTGTATATAATAAAACAAATAATTTAGACTATGCTCTTGGTTGCAATACATATGAATATGTAAAAGACTATTTTATTAAAAATAACAAACATATTGTTATAAAACCTAATAATGGAACTTGTGGAAGAAGTGTATATAATGTAACTGATATATCTCAAATAGATGATATTTTAGATAATATATTTATTAATAATTATTCTATTAGTATTTGTCCATTTTATAATATAAAAAACGAATATAGAATTGTAATGTTAGATGGAAAAAGTTGTTTATTATATGCAAAATATCTTCCAATTGTTAAAGGTGATGGAAAAAAATCAATAAGAAATTTATTAATTGAGTTTAATAAAAATTATTTTAAAAACAGATTAGAAGATGAAAAGTATGATAAAGTATTAAAAGTAGATGAGAAATTTGAATATAATTGGAAGTTTAATTTATCACAAGGTGCAATAGCAAAAAAAGTAGATGATAAATTATTGTCTGATAAGTTAATAAAGATTGCAGAAAATGTTTGTAATGAAATTAATTTGAAGTTTGGAAGTATAGATGTAATTTGCACAACAGATAATAAGTTACAAGTTTTAGAGGCAAATAGTGGCGTAATGTTAGAAAATTATGTTAGGCTTTATCCTAGTGAGTATAAAAATGTGAAAATGATTTATAGTGAGGCTATAAAAAAGATGTTTGAAATGTAAAAAATATATTAAATAGTAAATGTAGTTATAACAAATAATTATGTAATTGAAAAATTAGAAAAAATGTGGTATAATTATATTGTTGCAAAAAATAATCCCAAAAAAATTTTATGGAGGACAAAAAAATGAAACTTTTTTTCATGATTGAAAACAAGCAGGAAGCCAAAAAGGCAATTTCAGATCTAAAGGAGTACATAGGAGTTGATGTAGCTGTTGAGGAATATCCATCTTGGTATTTGTTGTATGTTGAAGATAAAGATTATTTCTCTGCTATCAAAAAGTCTACTTTATGGACAATAAACCACGATATTGCCTATTGGGTAGACTATAATGGAACAAGAAGAAATTTATCACAAATACCATTTTTATCTTTTGATTTCCCTGAATGGTTAGAAAGTGAGAAGATTCAAGAGTTGGTACTAAAGTATTTAAAAAAGTATTATGAAAAGAATACTGAATTTAAGGTAGAATATAGCATTTTTAATTCTTCAGCTACATTTTATTTTTTAAGAGACAGTATTTCTTTTGAAAATGAAGTTGAGAATATGCAAAAATTAGGGTTAAGGAAAAAAATGTTCTTAAAGAATATGGTCATATACGACCATTTAGGTATTATCATTTAGAAAATTTACTCAATGTTTTGGTAATTTCAAAACATTGAGTTTTTTCTTGACAAGTATGATATAATTATATAAATTAAAAGTTAAATGATTATTTTAATAAATTTTCTAAAAATGTTTTTATTTTTTTTGTATCATATATACATATGTAACTATTGTTGGTTTTACGAAAAGGAGGTACTTTTTATGTTATTTTTTGCACGGTTTAAACATATTAAAATGAAAACAAAAAAAGCACTAGTATGCCCTAATTGTTGGGGACTTGGCATTGTTACTGATGAGGATGGTAATACCGCCCTCTGTGTTGCTTGTAATGGTACAGGAAAAATTTATAATTGAAATATGGGGTGTCTTTTTAAGGCACCTCTTTTCTACAAATTTTTCAAAAAGTTGACATAAGTATGAAAATGTGATATAATATGCACTATAATAAAAGGGGGACCCGAAAATAATTTTGAGAGGAGATGTGTAATGTGAATGAATCAACAAAAGTTGGCACTTCTCTCGCCTTCTGCGTGAGAGACATTGTGCTCGGCAAGAGTAGCATCGAAGACGTAGAAGCAATTGTTGCTGGAACTCATTTTAAAAGTCCTGAAGATGCTATTGAAGCCTATCAAAATACCTACTGGGCAAATTTTAAAGATGAGGCAGCTACTGTATGTCGGCTTCTTTGGAAGAATGGTAAGATAATTCAACCAGGGCTTGCTGATATGCAGGCTGTAATCTATGTCCGGAACCTATGGTATTCAAGTAGGGAAGATTTTATAAAATCCCAGTTAGTAGCTGGGAGACTGAGGGTTGCTAGTATGTTGTGTTAAAATAAAAGGGAGCTAAAATTATAATTTTGGCTCTCTTTTACTTATATAGATATTGTTTTTTCTTTATTTTCTTGTATCCTTATAATTTTTATGCTAAAATTACTTTTATGAAAGATAATTTTTTAAAAAATATAAATATAAAAAAGATATTAGATATTACTATAATAATATTGCTTTTTATAACTTTATTTAAAAGAGGAGGATTTTATAAAAGTGATGTTTTATTAGTAAATCTTATTATAACTGCAATAGGAATTATATATTTTGCTATAACTACCATAATCTATAAAAAAAATAGGATAAGTATAGTATCAATTCTTTGTTTTCTATTAGGTATGTCTTATTTTTTTCCGATATTATTTAACAACTATTCTGATATGTCAGATAGTATTTTTGAGATGATAAGATATTTTAACTTATATATAATTTATGTAATTGTAAGTAATAGTGAAAATAAAAAAGTATATGAAAATGGTATTATAATTGTTACTTTGATTGAGTGTATAATTGGTATTGATGGTATTTCAAATAGATATCTAAGTAATTTTTTAAGGCTATTTAATACAGGATTTTACAGTAAAGATTTAATTAGAATGTCTACAACTATTCAATATGCAAATATATTTGCTTGTCTTTGTGCAGTATCTTTATTTTTTATAATATTTAATTTGAAAAAATATATTGATGACAAGAAGAAAATAAAAATATTTTATTTATCTTCATATTTTATTATTTTTTCGTCAATTATATTAACAGAATCAAGAGCTGTATTGTTATTATATATTTTGTTTTTGATATTATATTTTGTATTAAATAGAAAAGATAATAATATGAAAAAAATAGTTTCATCTGTTATATTAAATACAATTTATAGTATTATATATGTTATATTTGTAAACAACTTTAGTATAAATATTTATTTATTTACAATTTTGTTTGTTTGTTTTAATATAGTTTTAAATTATATAATATGTAAATATGATGATATTTTTTTGAAAATAAATTATATAAAAGTTGGTATAATAAGTGGAGTTATTATGGTTATCTATATATTAGTTGCAATAAATATAGATATTCCACTAACTGTAAGAGAAAATAGCGTTATAAATTTATATGAAAATGAGAATGGAAAGATTAATAATTTAAAATTTAGGGTAGATGAAAGTCAGAATAATACTATGTATGTTATAAAAATTAGTGAAGTATTTGAAAATTTAGAGGTAAATGAAATTAGAAATGTTGGATATTTTAGTACTTCAACAGGTAAATTTGATATTGACTTTAATTTAAGTGAAAATGTAAAATATATAAAATTAGATATTGAGTGTGAAAATGGAAGTATTACTTTAAATGATATGATATTAAATGGTAAAGAGATAAAATTAAACTATCTTTTAATACCAAATAGTATTGTTTATAGGATAAAAGATATATTAAATGGTTCAACTAGCATAGCTGATAGAGTAATATTTGCAAAGGATGCAATATCTATTATAAAAGATTCTTTTAAAAACTTTTTTATAGGTATTGGTGGAGAAGGTTTTAAAAATACATATGAAATCTATCAAACGCAAAAATATGTATCAACAGAAGTACATAATTCTTTTTTACAAATATTTGTTGAGTCAGGAATATTTGGCTTTTTATGTATGACAGCAATAATAGTTTATACAGTTATAAAATGTAAAAATAAAAATATGAAATTTCTTTTGTTATTTTTTGTATGTCATAGTTTGATTGATTTAGAATTATCATATTTTTCTATGATTGTTGTATATGCTATAATACTTGGTTTATGTGATGTAGAAAAAATAAACTTAAATAGATTTTTTAATATAATACCTACTTTAGTATTGTGTGTTATATTTTATATACTTTTAAAAGCAAATATTGCATGTAATATTCAAGTAAATGATACTTTTACTATAACAAGATTAGAGGGAAAAATTAGTTTAGATTACTATGATAAAGATTATAGATTAGATTTAAATAGTAAGTATATGGATTTGTTAAAGGATGAAAATCTTTCTTATGATAGGATGGATGAAATAGTAAAGAAGATAAAAGAAAATACAGATATTTTAAAGAAAAATAGTAAATTTGATAAATATGTTTTAATTGAAGTTTGTGATATGTATTTGTATAATCTAGATAATTTTGTAAGAATTTATTATCCTTTAAATGCAGAAGATGGGTATAATTACTATCTAAATTATATATTAGAAAATATATCTGAATTACAAAAGCATAAGTATAATGAAGTAGCAATTGAGGAATGTAATAGAATATATAATGAATATTTAAGTGTATTAAAAGAAAAAAATAGATAATGTCACCATAATGTGATTTAAAACTTGTCTTTTAGACAATTATATGATATAATCTATTTATCATAATTAATTAGGGAGGAAACAGAAATGGGTTGGATTGATTGGACAATATCAATACTTACAGTTATTGTTGGTGTTATTTTAACAATAATTATAATGTTGCAAAATAGTAAAGAAGGACAATCTACTATAACAGGAGCAAATACTTTCTATGGTTCTAATAAAGGAAAAACTTTAGATGGTGTGCTTTCAAAATATACAGTAGTTTTAGCAATAGCATTTTGTGTTCTTTGTGTACTTACTACTATATCAATAATGCATTAAGGAATGAATTAAATGGAAAATAATGAAAAATATTTACAAAGAAAGGAAGCATTAACTTCCTTTTTTTCAGATAGTAATTATAGTTTACTTACAATGAAACAAATTGCAGCATTATTTAAGATAAAAAAAGAGGATAGAGAAGAATTAAAGCAAATATTAGATGAACTTGAAAAAGAAGGAATTGTATTTGTTGATGAGAGTATGAGATATATTCCTGTTTCAAAGTATAATTTGATAAAATGTGTTTATCAAGCAAAATCTCCATCTTTTGGATTTGGAATTGTTGATGAAGGTGAAGATATATATATTTCTTCTGAAAATTCTAATACTGCAATGTCAGGTGATGAAGTTTTAGTTAGTATTACTGTGTCTAATAAAGATTTACCAAAAAGTAGAGAAGGACAAGTAGTAAAAATATTAAATAGAAAAAATAAAAAGCTAATTGGTAGGTTTCTAAAAGATAGAAACTTTGGCTTTGTTGAACCTTTAGATACTAGTATAAATGATATATATATTCCTAAAAAATATTCTTCAAATGCAAATAATAATGATTATGTAGAAATTTTAATAGAAAAATATCCTACCAAAACTTCTAAAGCAGAAGGTAGAATATTAAGAGTTGTTGAAAATGGTGAGAATGAAAATGTTGAACCAAGAGTGCTAGCTATATCATATGGTCTAGATAGACTAGATAGCTTTAGTGAAGATGTGGAAGAAGAATTAAAGGATATACCAGATGAAGTTTTAGAGGAAGAAAAAATAAATAGGAAAGATAGGACATCTGATAGAATATTTACTATTGATTCAGAAGATGCAAAAGATTTAGATGATGCTGTATCTATAAAAAAATTAGATAATGGACATTATATGTTATCAGTATATATTGCAGATGTTAGTCATTATGTTAAAGAAGATACTAAGCTTGATAAAGAGGCAATAAATAGAGGAACTAGTATATATATACCTGGTAGTGTAATTCCAATGTTACCTAAAAAATTATCTAATGGTATATGTAGTTTAAATGCTGGAGTAGACCGTCTTGCTATGGGCGTTGATATTGAGATTGATAATTTTGGTAATGTTATATCTAGTGATATTTTTAAGTCTGTTATAAATGTGAATAAGAAAATGAGCTATGAGAATGTATATAAGGTGATTGAGGGAGAAAATGTACCTGATTATATGGAGTATAAAGCTGATATAATGTTAATGAAAGAACTAGCTCAAATTTTAAATAAAAAGCGAATGGATGAAGGAAGTATAAATTTTGATATACCAGAAACAAAAGTAATACTAGATAATCAAGGAAAAGTAATAGATATAAAAGCATATGAAATAACAATAGCTAACAATATAATAGAGGAATTTATGCTTGTAACTAATATGGTTATCGCAGAAAAATTTTATTTTTTAGATATTCCTTTTATATATAGAATACATGAAAGTCCTGATGATGAAAAGTTAAGAGAATTAAATGTGATATTATCACAATATAAAAAGAGAATAAAGGGAGTAAAAAATATTCATCCAAAAGTTTTATCTGAAATGTTAAATAGTATAAGTGATGAAAGTGAGAAAAGGATTATATCAGATTTTACACTTAGAACTTTAAAACTTGCAAGATATAGTAATAAATGTAGTGGGCATTTTGGACTTGCTGCAAAATATTATTGTCATTTTACTTCTCCTATTCGTAGATATCCTGATTTATTTATACATAGGATGATTTCAAAATGTATTGAAAATAATTATTCTTTTGATGATAATAAATTAGCAGAATATGAAAAACAAGCTGAAAAATATGCTAGAAGCTCATCAGATGCTGAAAAACAAGCAACACTTATAGAAAGAGATTTTGATAATTTATATGAAGCAATATATATGTCTAGATTTATAGATAAAGAATTTGATGCTATTGTTTCTTCAATTGTATCTTTTGGAATGTTTGTAAAACTTGAAAATACTACTCAAGGTTTTATATCTTTTAGTAATATATCAAAAGATGAGTACTATGAATTTGATGATGAAAAGCATATTTTGATTGGAAGACGATCAGGAAAGATATATAAAGTTGGTGACAAGCTAAAAGTTAGACTTATAAAAACTAATATAAGACTAAGACAGATTGATTTTCAAATTATATAAGAGGTGATATTGTGGAAAATAAAGTAAAAAATGTTAATGTAAAAGAAAAAAAGAATTTATTTAGTATAATTGAAAAAAAGATTGATAAACTTAGAAGAAAAAGAAGTAGTAAAGTTGCTACTACTATTGTTGAATATTATGATTTCTATAAAACAGAAGTATATAAGAAACATTTAGTAATATATGTTATTTCTTTGATATTATTTTTACTAACACTTATTTATTTATTTTCAATTGTTAATTCTACAAATGAAATTAGTGAATTTTTAAATCAAGTTAATAGAAATAATATTTTAAATGGAAAAATTGCAAACTTTAAAGATATATTTACAAATAAAGTTTTACTTAATTTTATATTATTACTTTCTGGAGTAACACCTTACATTTATATACCTGTAATCGGTATAGTATATTCATCTAATTTGGCTTTAAATATTGTTACTTTATTTAATAATATAGCTTCAAATATGAATCCAACTTTTATGACTATTGGTTCAATTGTTCAAATAATAGGTTTTTCTTTAACTATTGCTGTTGGAATATATTTTTGTAAAATTTCGACAAAAAGATTTAGATATTCCCAAAGTGCAAATTTTACTTTTAATGATATAAAAAAAGAATATTATCAAATAAAGAATAATGAAGAAAAATTAAAAAAAGCTATTGAAGCAGAAGAAAAAAGAAATGAAAAATTACAAAAATTAAATGTTAAGATACCATATAAAATGTTACTTATAACTTTCATTTTAAGTAGTATATTTGTTATTATTGGTGGGCTAATATCTTTGATATAGGGGGAATAATGAGAGTACGTAATAATCCAAATGCAAGATTTGAGTTAGAAAATTGTAATAGATTTATACAAACAAGAGAAGATTTGCAAAAAATAATTAAAAGTAATAAAGACAAAGATGTGAACATAGAAATAGGTATGGGAAAGGGAGAGTTTATATCTCAAATTGCAAGTAAAAATCCTCAAAAGTTATTTATAGGAATAGAAATATCTATGTCTGTGCTTGCTATTGCAATTAAGAAGATAGCTAGATTTGAACAAGAAAATAGTGTAAAATTAGATAATCTTTATGTTATGTCTTTTGATGCTTCAAAAATTATGGAGTATTTTGAAGAACATCAGGTAGAGAAGATATATCTTAATTTTAGTGATCCTTGGCCTAAAAAGAAACATACTAAAAGAAGACTTACTTATGATACTTTCTTAGGTGAATATAAAAAAGTATTGATAAAAAAAGGAATTATTGAGTTTAAAACAGATAATAGAATTTTGTTTGAATATAGTTTAGTTAGTATGCAAAATTTTGGATTTAAGTTCTTAAATGTTTATTTAGATTTGCATAAAACAGATGTAGATAATATAATGACAGAATATGAAAAAAAGTTTTCTGAAAATGGACCAATATATAAGTTAGTTGTAAGAGTATAGTGTAAATATTTTCCATATTTTGATAAAAACTAGTATAAAATATTGACAAAAGAGTAAAAATATAATAAAATAATAGAGCAACTGATGGTGGATATAGTTCAGTTGGTAGAGCGCCAGTTTGTGGCACTGGATGTCATGGGTTCGAGTCCCATTATCCACCCCAGTAATCTATAATATGTATTGGGCTGTAGCCAAGTGGTAAGGCACCAGACTTTGACTCTGGCATTTCGTAGGTTCGAATCCTGCCAGCCCAGCCATTTGATAGTAACTCGCTTGTAGTATTTATATGATGAGTTACAATTATCATTCTTTGCTAGCATTTATGATGCTAGCTTTTTTCTATATAATAATTGAATTTGTATTATATTTATGGTATAAGGTTGATATAGTAATATAATAAAAAGAGGTGGAATATGGAATTTGAAAAAGCTAAAGAGGCGTTCAAGGAATATTTAAAAAGTTATGATGTAAATAATGGAAGTATCGCATTAAAGATAAGGCATACTTATGAAGTAATAAGAAAAAGTGAATATATAGCACTTGGATTAAATTTAGATGAAGAAAATATAGAACTTGCAAAGATGATAGCACTATTACATGATATAGGAAGATTTGAACAAATAAAGGTGTATAAAGAATTTGACGATAAAAAGATAGAGCATGCAGAATTTGGTATAAAAGTATTATTTGAAGATAATTTAATTAGGAATTATATAGCTGATACAAAATATGATAAAATAATTCAAAAAGCAATATATAATCATAACAAATTTAAAATAGAAGATAATTTAGATGATATTGAATTGTTGCATTGTAAAATAATTAGAGATGCAGATAAACTTGATAATTTTAGAGTAAAAAAAGAAGATGAAATTGAGGATAGTTTTCCAGTAATATATAATGCAAAAACTATAAATTATGAAAAGATTAGTACAAAGGTATATGAAGATTTTATGAAACATCAATGTATAAAATTAAATGATAGAAAAACGATGATTGATTATTGGGTTTGTATAATTGCATTTATATTCGATTTGAATTTTAATATATCATTAAAGTATGTAAAAGAAAATAATTATATTGATATTTTAATAGATAAAATAGAATATAAAAATAGTGATACTAAAAAGAAAATGGAAGATATAAGGGTGTGTGCAAAAGAATATATTGAAAAATCTTTGAAAATGAAAGAATAGTAATGAAGAAACTTAGTATAAATAATATATTAAAAATAGTTAGAAAAATATATAGGTTGAAAATAATTAAAAAAAGTTATATAATATGCATACAATAATTTATATTATTGGAGGTGAGAATAGTGTTAATAAGTGTAGAGAAAATGAGACTATTAAAATCTGAAAGCCCAGAAATGAAATTTAAGTTATTAAAGCCAAATATTGAGAGATTTTTTAGGGACTATATATATTATTATAATTTGTATGATAGAGATGAGTTAATTATAGATTCAGGATATTTACCTTATCACTATTTAGATGAGAAAGTTCTTGAAAAAGTAATTGATTTGCTTGAAAAAGAGCTTGGATATTCAATAATAATAGTTAAAACTACAAATGTTGATCAAATTGGATATAAACAAGGAGATTTAATAAATATTAGACTATTTGATCCAAAAAATTCCGATCCTAAAGCTATTGATGATTATTTTAATTTGAAAGTATATCAACCATTATATTCATCAATGCACAATTTTAATAATATTCGTGGTGAGAATACAAAGATGACATCATATTTATCTTGTTTGGATGTTCCAAATAGATTTTTACTTGATGATGAAAAAAATAAAGAGGGATAGTATATGAAAAAAAGGCAAATTGCTTTAATGGTAATACCAATAATATTATTTATTGCACTTGCAATATTTATAGAAGCTGAGTTAACAGTTGGATTTGAAAATTGGGCATATAGAGAAACTGTTGAACATATGTCTCCTTTTGTTACAAATATAGTTAAAATTATCACTCATACTGGTGACTCAATATGTGTTATCCTTATTTGTATAGTGCTATATCTTATTCCTAAAACTAGGTTTAAATATGGTATACCAGTTTCTATAAATGTTATAATACTTGAATTCATAAATTATATTTTAAAGATATTATTTGCAAGAGAAAGACCAGATATTTTACAACTTATTACAGAAACAAGCCCAAGCTTTCCAAGTGGTCATGCAATGATTAATATGGCTGTATATTTTATGCTTGCCTTATGTGTTAATAGGAATGTAAAAAATAAAAGAATAAAATATACTCTAATTACATTATTTTTAATTTATCCTTTGGTTATAGGAATGACCAGAGTATATTTAGGAGTACATTATATTACTGATGTAATAGGTGGATGGCTCCTTGGTGTATCCCTAACATATATTATATATAAATTTATAAATAAAAATGTATCAATGACTACTCATTGATATTTTTTTGTCAAATTTTGTCAAAAAATGTAAAAATTATGCAACAAAATAGGTACCTTTTTTACTCTTATATTTGTACTGGTTTTAACATTTGAAAGGAGGAATAAAAAATATGTTAAAATTTAGTTAAAACAAGTATTTGTATTATGTTTGGAGGAATTGAAATGAATAAGAAAAAGAAAATTTTTGCATTGATTTTAACACTTTTTATGGTTATGGGATTAGGTGAAAATGTATTTGCATATACAGAGGATCCCCTTTTCATTGGTGGTAAGCTAGAAAGAGGAGTAAGCAATATGTATTATTATGTAGATTCAACAGCTGAGGGATATACTTATTTAATTAATAATGCAGTAGATAATTGGGTAGATACAGGATATGGATGGAATCCAATTTATATGAGTCCAGTAGCATCAAATTATGCAACTGATGTTGATTTTTATGCATATTTTAATGATGATATAAATGGATCAATATTAGCTAAAACATCTTTTTGTGATATAAATGAAGGATATATAGATCCAATGGTGAAAAATTGGTTTTTTGCTAAAATTGAAATAAATGATGTAGTTATAAGTCAATACCCTACTGACACACAGCAAGGAACAATAGCACACGAACTTGGACATGCTTTTGGGCTAGACCACCAAGACTTAAATAAATATAGTATAATGTGTCAAGTGGGTTTTGGTAGAATAACTCAAAGAGTTGATGAGATATCACATAATGCTATAAATACATTATATAATTAAAGGGGGAATTCTAATGAAAAAATATATATTTTCAATTTGCTTAATTGTAATGTTAGCTGTTACTACTATTGTAGCGTATAATTTGATAAATAAGGAAGAAAATAATGTAAATCTTGCAGAAAATGATATTATTTTAAGTATATCAAATGAAGCTGACCTTACAGTTGATTATTCTAATATAGATAATTTGGTAAAAGATAGTGATATAGTTGCAATAGCAAAAATAGAAACTTTACAAGGTTCAAACTATAACCCTAATAGAAATAGATACGTACCTATATATACAACAGGAACATTAAAAATAGAAAAGATTGTATTAAATAAATCTGATGTTTCAGTTAATTCAAATGATGTATTAAATTATGTTAGATTAGGTGGAAAAATTGAGTACGCAGAATATTTAAAAGGCTTATCTACTTCAGAAAAAACTAAACTTGAAAGGAATATGTTTACTAAGACAAAATTAACAACAGAGCAGATTGGTAAGAAATTGGTAAAAGATTATTATTATGATGATGTAGAATTAGAAAATAATAAAGAATATTTAGTATTTTTAAAGTTTAGTAATGATTATCAAAAATATAATATTGTAGGATTTGAATATGGATTAAGAGAATATGATTCAAATACAATGCAAATTAAAAATAATGAAACAAATGAATTTGAAAGTTTAAATAAAGTAACTGAAAAGATACAAAAAGAAGAAATGTAATCTAAGAAATATATAAGTTTCAGATTAAATATATAATATTTTTTAATATTGTAATAAAAAAAGATTGATGTTATAATAAAATCAATTAAATGGGGAAAATATTATGAGGGAACTTATGCATAAGGCAGAAAATGGTGATAAAAAGGCTTTTGAAGAAATGATTTCTATGCTTAAGCCACAATTATATATTATAGCTAAATCTAGAATAAAAGATGAATTTGTAGTAAATGAGGCTTTACAAGAAACTTTCATTTCTTTGTATTTACATCTCAATAGACTTAAATATATTAATAATGTAAAGTTATGGGTAACAAAAATTTTAATTAATAATTGTAATAGACTAGTTAAAAAATATAAGAAAAATAATATATCTTATGATGATATAGGTGCTGAAACTTTTATTTCATCTAGTAGTGAATATAGTAAATTAGTAGATGAATTGGATTTCTTTAATTTGATAAAATTTTTAGATACAGAAGATAGAACATTACTTACTATGTTTTATTTAGAAGATTATACATCTAAAGAGATGTCTGAAATTTTAAAGATTAATGAAAGTACCATTAGAAGTAGAATAAAAAGAGCAAGAGATAAAATAAAATTTGAGAGGGGATATGAAAACAATGAAGGAAGAGGAAAAAGACACAATTCTAAAAAAGAAGTTAGATGAAATACAGGTAGGAGATTATACTTCAAGTGATATTGGAAATATAATTTTAGAGGCAAAACATAGAAGAAAAAAAACTATTTTAAGTTTTGTGAGTGTTTTTACATTTATAGTGATAGTTTTTATTACATCAGTATATTTTATAAAAGTAAATCATGGTGTTAACCCTGATAATTCTGCAAAAAATAGCGAAGAAAACGGGACAAATTCTGATTATGCTTATGAAGATACTGTTATTTTAGAAGGTATTAAAGTAGATTATATTGATGTTAGTCCGTTAATATTGATAATAAAAGTAAATAATATATTAGATAGTGAAATTATTAATGGTATGCCTAATACTAAAGTAGAGTCTGAAATAATAAATATAGTTAGTGGAGATTATAATAATAAATTGATAAGATTTGATATAATGCAGTGTATATCTACAATAAGTGATATTAAAAATAACAAGAATATTGTATGTAAATTTAATGATGAATATGATTTAAATACAAAAGTAAGGGTAGTTCCTAATAAAAAAATATCAAAACTACCTTTTCCAGAAGTGGGAAAGACATATGTAGTAATATTGGGTAATGATAGTGAAGAAAAACAAATTATGTATAGCAGTAAATATCCATTTTATGAGTATGATATGGAAAAAAATTTGGTAAATATTGATGGAGAATGGACACCATTTTTATTAAAAGATAATTGATATAAAAATTTAAGAGAAAGCTTTTTTAAATCCATTTTTTAGAATTCAATGTTAATTATTAAATAAATTTGCTAAAGTAAATTTAAAATAAATAATTTTTAAGTAATTATATAGGCTACATTTTTATGTAGCCATATTTTTATCTATTTTGTTCGTTAATTTTGAAATTTTATATAGTTAAATATTTAATTATTATCTTGAATAATTAATGAATTTAATATATAATATATATATCAAATAAAATATTGGGGTATCGCCAAGCGGTAAGGCATCGGACTCTGACTCCGACATTTCGCTGGTTCGAATCCAGCTATCCCAGCCAAAAAAATTAAAGGATAGAGAATTAAAATATAATAACAACAAAGATCTTAAAGAATTAGATAAAATTAAAATTAAAGATGGCAGAGTATGAATTATATTAGGAATATATGATGGTACTACTGGTATGGAGGTTGAATTTCCTAATACAGCTCCAAAAACTGAAACAATAGATGTAAAAGACATTGTGTAAGTTATAAAAGACACTAAATAAAGTGTCTTTTTCTTTGTGTTAATACGAAGATAAATGCAATTTTAGTTAATTATATATTATGTTTTTGTGTATTTTTTCTTTTGTATATTTACAATTTTTGTAATTTAGTATATCATATTAATATATGTGATAAGGAGAGAATATTATGCAATTAA
>CANQPW010000012.1 GCA_947625855.1 uncultured Clostridia bacterium
TATATTCTAACTAAAGAAGAAGGTGGAAGACATACTCCATTCTTCCAAGGATATAGACCTCAATTCTATTTCAGAACTACAGATGTTACAGGTGTAATTGAATTACCAAAAGAAAAAGAAATGGTAATGCCTGGTGATAATGTAACTATGAAAATTAAACTTATCACTCCAATAGCTATTGAAAAAGGATTAAAATTTGCTATCCGTGAAGGTGGTAGAACTGTTGGTGCTGGTAATGTATCAAATATAATTCAATAAGTTATAAAATAAAGCTTTAAGCAAATCGCTTAAAGCTTTTTTTAGGCTATTAAAAATTTAATTTTATAGTTGTAGAATGTCCATCACAAGTGATAAGATATTCTTTACAGTTATAACTTGTGTCTATTGTTAAAATACTGTCCTTAAATTTAAAACTATTATTATCATCACATTTTATATCAATATTAAAACTTGTAGATACAACATAAAATTTTATTGTATCATTAGGAGTAAATGTTAATTTACCATTTTTTGGTACGATAGTAATGTAGTCGTTATCTTTTATACTAACTGTGTTTTTTTGAGAAATATTATAATTATTCACTAAATAAATAGAGCTACCTATTAAGAGTAAAAACAAGATTAAAAAAATAAACTTTTTTTTCATAATTTCCTCCCAAGTCCTTCATAAAAATTATTTATAGAATTATAATGTTTTTATCTATTATATCATTATCTTCATTTTTTTTCAAATTTGTTAAATTTAAAAAAATATAAAATTTATTAAAAAAATAGTAATACTATTGACATTACTGAGTAAATATTAGATAATAGTGGTATATATATGAGGAATCAAGGAGGTGCAAAAAATGGAGTCAACTTTTGAAAGAGTAAAAGAGGTAATTGGTGAACAATTAGGAATAGAAGATGTTGATACAATTACAATGGATACAACTTTTATCGACGATTTAGGTGCAGATTCTTTAGATATTGTTGAACTTATAATGGCATTAGAGGAAGAATTTGATATGGAAATTCCCGAAGCTGAAGCTGAAAAAATTACATCAGTAGGTGATGTTGTAGAGTATATAAAAAATAATCAATAGAATAAATTAGTCCTAATATAAATAGGGCTATTTTTTTCTATTTACTTGTAAATACAGGAGATTTTATGTATAATATATTATATATTGAGGAGTTATTAAAATGACAGAAGAAGATAAATTAATAAGATTACAAACAAAATTACAATATGTATTTAATGATATTTCATTATTAAAACTTGCACTTACACATAAATCATATGCATATGAACTGGGAAAAACTGATAAAAATGATTATAACGAGAGAATAGAGTTTTTAGGTGATGCTATACTTGAACATATAATATCAGAAATGTTATATATGCAGGTACCATATATAAAAGAGGGAGATATGACAAAAAAAAGAGCTGCTATTGTATGTGAAGCTTCACTTAGTACCGCATTAAGAAGAATTAATGGACAGGATTATATTTATCTTGGTAAGTGTGAAAAATCTACAAATGGTAAGTTAAAAGATGCAATAATTGCAGATGCTTTTGAGGCAATTCTTGGGGCAATATATTTGGATGCAGGATATGAAGTAGCATCACAAATATGTTTAAGACTTTTAGATAAGGAAATAGAAACTGTTTTATCTGGAGGAAAATTAAACTTAGACTATAAAACAAAATTGCAAGAAAAGTTACAAGTACATGGAAATGTTAATATTGAGTATAAATGTATAAAAGAAGAAGGTCCAGAACATGATAAGACATTTACCATAGAAGTGTATTTGAATAACAAAAAAATAGGCGATGGAATTGGAAAAAGTAAGAAAAGTGCTGAGCAACAGGCAGCCAAAAAAGCACTTGAAGGCTTAAAGAAAAATTAATAAAAAAGGGGTTATGCAATTGAAGAAGGTTATATTTGCTGCAAGCTCTGGTGGTCATATAACAGAGATACTAAAATTAGAAGAATTATTTAAAGAATATGAATATCTATTAATTACTGAAAAAACTGATGTAACAGAAAATCTAGTTAATAAATATAACGTTGAATATTTAAGATATGGTCCAAATAAAAATATTTTTAAATATATATACAATATTTTATATAATTTAATTAGATGTATAAAAATAATATTAAAATTTAGGCCTGATACTGTTGTATCCACTGGTGCACAAATTGGTGGATTTGCGTGTTATGTTGGAAAATTTTTTGGTGCAAAAGTAATATATATTGAATCTTTAGCAAAGACACAGACTTTATCAAAAACTGGTAAAAATGTGTATAAAATTGCTGATAAATTTTATGTTCAGTGGAAAACTTTAGAAAAAAAATATAAAAAAGCGGAATATTTAGGAAGGTTGATTTAAATGGTTTTTGTAACAGTTGGAACTCAAAAACAACAATTTGTAAGACTTTTAAAGTTACTTGAAAATTCTAAAGAATTAGAAAAAGATGAAATTATTGTTCAAGCAGGTTATACTAAATATGAAAGTAATAGATTAAAAATATTTGATTTTATATCTTCTGAAGAATTGGAAAAGTATATTGAAAATTCAGAATTTGTTATTTGTCATGGTGGTGTTGGTTCTATTTTTACAGCATTAAGAAAAAATAAAAAAGTGTTTGTTGTACCAAGACTTAGTGAAAATAAAGAGCATATAAATGATCATCAATTAGAAATATGTGAACAGCTTGAAAAAGATGGATATATATTATATTTAAGAAAAGATGAAGATTTTGATAAAATGATAAAGAGAATAAGAAGTAGAAAGAATAAAGAATATAAGGAAGATAGAAGTTTTTTAGATAAATTAAGAAAAGAAATATAAATTATAAAAAAATGCAAATGATAAATATATATGTTTTGGAGGATTTTATATGGCAAAAACTAAGGAAAAAAGTAAAAAGAAAAATAATTTTTTGAATATATTAATAGAAATTGTTTTAATGGTTGTAGGTTCATATCTTGTAAGTCTTGGAATAAATATGTTTTTATTACCACATAAAATGACTACTGGTGGTGCAAGTGGTATAGCTACCATTTTATACTATTTATTTAATTTACCAATGGGACTTTCAATACTTTTAGTTAACTTACCTTTGTTTATAATTTCGTTATATAAATTAGGTGTAAAATTTAGTTTTAAAACTATTGTTGCAACAGTGTTATTATCAACATTTTTAGAGATATTCAAATATGATAATATAATAGCTAATAATTCAACAGATTTATTTATTTCTTGTATATTTGGAGGTTTAATTGTAGGACTTGGATTATCTCTTGTTTTAAGAGCGGGTGCAAGTACAGGGGGCTCTGATTTGCTTGCACAAATTATTTATAAAATGACTAAATTACAAAGTTTAAGTAATATATTGTTAATGATAGAGACAGTTATAATATTATCAATAATGATAGTTTTTAAAGATATAAATATAGGTCTTTATTCCATAATAGCATTATTTGTTTCTACAAAGGTTATAGATATAGTGTTTGCAGGAGTAGATTATATAAAAGTTGTAACTATAATAACTAAAAAATCTGATACAATTATAGAGCCAATATTAAATGATTTAAAAAGAGGTGCAACTGTTACACATAGTATAGGTGCACATTCTGGTGAGGAAGTTACTACTATTACTTGTATAGTTACAAGACCTCAAATATCTAAAATAAAAGATATAATACGAGAAAATGATAGTAATGCTATGATGTATATTACAACTGCAAATGAAGTTAAGGGAAATGGATTTAATGATGTATAAGGGGGAGTATATGCAAGATTTAATAAATATATCTAATGATATAAGAAAAGATATAATAGAAATGATATATGAAGCAAAGTCAGGTCATCCAGGTGGTAGTTTATCATGTGTTGAAATATTAGTAGCGTTATATTTTAAAATAATGGATTTGTCTTTAGATGAAAATAATATGCAAGTTGATAGATTTATATTATCAAAAGGTCACGCTTCTCCTGCATATTATGCTGTACTTTCAAAAAAGGGATATATAAAACATGAAGATTTAATTACTTTTAGAAAATATGATAGTTATCTTGAAGGACATCCAAGTAATAAAATTAAAGGTGTTGAAATATCAACTGGTTCGTTGGGACAAGGAATGTCTGTTGCAAATGGTATGGCATTAGAAAAAAAATTATCTGGTAAAAATGGAATGATATATTGTTTACTAGGTGACGGTGAAATAGAAGAAGGTCAAGTGTGGGAAGCTTTTATGAGTGCACATAAATATAATTTATCTAATGTTGTTGCAATAATAGATAATAATGGACTTCAAATAGATGGAACTGTGGAAAGTGTTAAAAAGTTGGATAATTTATATAATAAATTGGCATCTTTTGGCTTTAATGTAAAAGAAGTAAATGGACATGACTTAAGTGAACTAATAGAGGCTTTAAATGAAGCAAAATTATCAGATAAACCAAATTGTATAATTGCTAAAACAATCAAAGGAAAAGGAGTATCTTTCATGGAAAATCAAGTACAATGGCATGGAAAATCTTTATCTGATGATGAGTATAGATTAGCAATGAAAGAATTAGGAGGAAATATATGAAATCTACAAGAAAAGCTTATGGAGAATTTTTACTTGGAGAAGGATTAAAAAATGAAAATATTGTAGTTTTTGATGCAGATTTAGCGTCAGCCACACAAACTCAAATGTTTAGGGATAAATTTCCAAGTAGGCATTTTGATATGGGAATATCTGAGCAAGATATGGTAGGAACAGCTTGTGGAATGGCACTTTCTGGAAAAACGGTATTTGCTTCTAGTTTTGCTATATTTCTTACTGGTAGAGCTTTTGAACAAATTCGAAATACAGCTGCATATTCAAATATAAATATAAACTTATGTGCAACACATTCAGGATTATCTGTTGGTGAAGATGGTGCAACACATCAAAGTATAGAAGATATAGCTTTGATGAATGTAATACCTGGTATGAAAGTATTTTCACCTGCTGATGAGATTGCTACTAGAAAAATTTTAAAACAATGTTTAAAGTTAGATGGACCAAAATATATAAGGCTTGGAAGAAGTGAAACACCTGATATTTATAGCAGTGATGAGGAGTTTGAACTTGGAAAATCACATACATTTGGTAATGGTCAAGATGGAACTATCTTTGCTACTGGAATGACTGTAAGTATTGCTTTAGAAGCAAAACAGATATTAAAAGAAAAAGGTATAAATGTACGAGTTGTAGATTTATACTGCATAAAGCCAGTAGATAAAGAGACAATAATAAAATGTGCAAAAGAAACAGAAAAGTTAGTTTCAATAGAAGATCATAGTGTAATAGGTGGTATAGGTAGTGTTATATCTGATGTATTAGTAGAAAATTTACCAAAGAAAATTACAAAAATTGGTGTTCAAGATAAATTTGGAAAATCAGGTAATTACAAAAAAATATATGAATTATATGGTATTACAAAAGAAAATATAATTAATAAATTTATATAACCCGGTAAAAGAGTTTTTTTGCTCTTTTATTTTTTTCTTCTTTGTGCTATAATGTAGCAGTATAATTAAAGGATTACTTTTTCAGTAAAAAGTAAGATGGAGGCTAAGGTGAAAGAAAAACTTATTGAAGTGTTAAATAGCAAAAGCGTTACTATATTAGGACATGATAATTATGATGTTGATAGTATTATCTCATCAGTTTTATTATCCAAACTTTTAAACTATATTAATATAGAAAATAAAATAGTTATATTACAGGATATAAAAGAAAATGATACATATAAAATGTTGATGGAAAAATTTAATATAAATTTATATGATTTTTATTCTGATAAAGAAGATAGTAGTAGAAAATTAATTTTAGTAGATCATTATGAAACATCTCATTTAGGAGATGTTATTGCATGTATTGATCATCATCCTACTGAAAAGAAAAATACTTATCCTTTTTATATCTGCAAAAAATCTTGCTCAACTTCATATATAATTTATGAATTAATGAAAGAGTTTGATTATAACATAAATAGGGAAGAAGCAGAGATGATAGTATTTTCTATGATGATAGATACAGTAGCTTTTAGAAGCGAGAAGACAGTAAAAAAAGAAGTGGTATTTGCAAAAGCATTAACTAGGCAATATAATATTAATTATGATGAACTTGAAAAATATAGTTTGTGTCTTACACCAATTGAGAAAATGGAAATAAATGATATAATAACTTATGGAATAAAAAAATATTGTTTTAATGAAAGTAAGGTAAATTCAAGCTATTTACAACTTTTAGAAGTACCTAAAGTAGAAATACAAGAGTGGCTTAAAATTATTCAAAGTAAAATAAAAGAAAGTGATATTAAAATGTGGGTATTTATTGTATATGATTGCAAAAATAACGATACATATGAATATCACATCACAAGCGAAAATATTATGAGTAGAATAACATTTAATAAAATTTTATCTCGTGGTCAAAATATAATGCCAAGAATAGAAAAGATTTTTAATTGAAAAGATGGTAGAAAATTTCTATCATCTTTTTTCTACATATATAAATTTTCTTGATAATTAAGTTAATTTAATATATAATTATATAAACTAAATTATATGAAAGGAAAAAAATATGGAACCACTAGCTTATAGAATGAAACCAAAAACTTTAGATGAATTTGTTGGACAAGAAGATATAGTAGGAGAAAATAAGTTATTATATAGATTAATAAAAGCAGATAAGCTTACTTCTGCAATTTTTTGGGGACCACCTGGGTGTGGTAAGACTTCTCTTGCCCGTGTTATTGCAAATACTACAAAAAATAAATTTGAAACTTTGAATGCAACAACAGCAGGAGTTGCTGATATAAAAAAAGTAGTTGATGAGGCTCAAAATATATTTACTAATCCTACTGGTAGAGTAATATTATTTATAGATGAAATACATAGATTTAACAAATTACAACAAGATGCTTTACTTCCTCATGTTGAAAAAGGAACTGTTATTTTAATTGGGGCAACAACAGAAAATCCATATTTTTCTGTAAATAAAGCATTAATTTCAAGGTCTACTGTATTCAAATTTAAAGAACTTAGCTCAGATGATATATTAAAAGTATTAAATAATTGTATTCAAGATAAAGAAAGAGGATTAGGAAATTATAATTTAAAAGTAGATGATTCCGCTTTAAAATATTTAGCTATGAATACAAACGGTGATGTAAGAAGTGCAATGAATGCACTAGAACTTGCTGTTTTAACAACAGATATGAATAGTGAAGGTGTAATTGTTATAGATAAGCAGGTAATACTTGATTGTTTGGGTCAAAAAAAATCTGTATATGATAAATCAGATGATTCACACTATGATGTAATTTCTGCTTTTATAAAATCTATGAGAGGCTCTGATCCAGATGCAACATTACATTATATGGCAAGAATGCTTGAAGGTGGAGAAGATCCTATGTTTATTGCAAGGAGAATTGTTATACAGGCATCTGAAGATGTGGGACTTGCTAATAATGAAGCATTACAAGTTGCAGTTGCTGCAATGAATGCTGTGCATCAGGTAGGAATGCCAGAGGCAAGAATTCCACTTGCACAGGCAGCACTTGTAGTAGCATTAAGTCCAAAATCTAATACTTCATATCTTGGAATAAATATGGCTATGGAAGATATAAAAAATAAAGATATTGGGCAAGTACCAATGCATCTTAGAAATTCAGTTGCAGAAGGTATGGAAGATTTTGGATATGGTGTTGGCTATAAATATCCACATGATTTTGAAAACTCCAAAGTAGAGCAACAATATATGCCTGATAAACTACTTGGAACAAAATATTTTTTACCAAAGAAATGGGAGAGTTTTTATGAAGAAAAAAAATGATAATGTTAAGAAAAACACTTCTAATAAACAAAAGAAAAAACAAAAAATAATTGATATACCAATTAATGATACTGGTATATCTGATGATGATTTAATAGATTTAGTAAATAACTTGCCAGGAGAAGAATTAAATGAAGATACTGACAAAGGAATAGATATAGTAAATTCTCATAACGAGAAAGTAAATGAAGAAAGAAAAGAGAGAATATATGAAAAACAAAATGAAGAAATAGAAGAAGATAATAATGTTAGACATAGAATAAGGCCTGTACTTATTGCATTTATTCTTGTAATTATAATAGCAATATTTTATGTAGTATTTGAATATGGACCAATTTTTGGTATTAATATAATTAAAAATGATGGTATTTCTGAAGATAAAAAAATTGATATAATCACAAGTGAAGATGATATATATGATATGTATAATCAGGAATTATTAGTATATTCAAATAATGTTGTATCAACATATAATAGTTATTGCCAAAAGACTTGGAGTTATGATTTAGCTGAAAATTTTGTACCAACTATATATACATATAATGAATATATGGTTATAGCAAATAATTCTAATGGCTTGATTTATATGTTTGAAAATAAAAAAGAAATGTTTAGTAAAAAAATTGATGGAATAATACAGGATGTATATATAGATGAATATGGAAATATTGCAGTTGAATATTCTACAACAGGTTATAAAAAAATAATAGGCGTATATGATAGAAATGGTAGAGAAAAGTTTAATGCATATCTATCTTCAACTACAATAATAGATATAAAAATGATAGAAAATTGTACTAAACTTTTAGTTGCGCAAGCAGATTCTAATTCTTTTAGTATAGGTGTAACTTTAAATATTGTAGATTCAACAAAAGAAAATGATAATATATCTGAATTATGCAGGTTTGATAATAATTTATTATATGATATGAATATTCAAGGGCAAAATGCCATTGTATTACTAAATAACAAAATATCAAAAGTTAATTTAATTAATGGAAATGTATCAGATATAAAAGTGTTTGATGATAGTCAATTGTTATTTGTATCAATATATGATAATTATTATACTTGTTGTAGTAAAGAATTAAATAATCAAGATAAGTATATAGTTACAACAACGCAATATAATGGAACTAATATAAGTACATTAGAAGTAGAAAATTCACCAAAAAGTTTATATGGTAGAAATTTATTAAATTATTTTTTATATCAAAATTATCTACAAGTTATAAATAAATGGGGAATAGAAGTAAAAAAAATACCAATAGATATCTTACCAAAAGATATTGTAATATTTAACAATGAAAAGAGTGTAGGCTTAATATACACAAATAAAATATATATAGTAAATTTATAAGGGGGGAATAAATATGGTATTTGATATTATAATATTAGTGTTTTTAGCATTAGCTGCATTTGCAGGTTATAGAAAAGGCCTTGTTGAAATGCTAGTAAGTTTTGCATCTTTAGTAATTGCAATAATACTTGCTTTTATGTTACAGGGAACAGTAGCGGATATGATATATAATCAGACTAGTTTTGGAAATTCAATAGAAAAAAATATTCAAACTACTTTAACAGAGAAATATGAAGAAGCTTTAGAAGGAAATGAAGAAAATGTTATATATAATAGTATAGTGGATAATATTGCAAATAAAGATGAAATACCAGAAATTTCAAAAGAAATTACAAAGTTTGTATTAAAAGGTGTGAGTTTTGTGGCTATATTTTTAATAGCATTCATTATTTGTTATATAATAAGGATGATGCTAAATGTTGTATTTGATTTGCCAATACTTAGTCAACTTAATTGTATAGGTGGAATAGTTGTAGGTATTATAAAAGCTATAATAAAAATATGGATTTTACTTGCAGTAATATCATTCTTATCTCCATTACCTATGTTTAGTTCAATTGATGCTATGATAAGAGAATCAATGATTGCAAATATTTTATATAGTCATAATCTTTTTGTAACTTTGATAAAATCTGGACTTAATTTATAGTGAGTGAATAGGTATGAAAAAAAAGAGAAAAAGTTTTTTAGGTAGTGTATTAAAATTTATTATTGCACTTATTATAATTTTTATATTAGTTATATTTTGTATGTCTATATATGCTAATATTTCATCACAAAAATTGATTAGAGCGGATGGAACACATGAAATAGTACATGGAAAAAAAGAGTATATAACAGCTTTAGTTTGTGGTGTTAATGCGGGACTTAGTGATACAATAATGTATATTAAATATGATGTATCAGGTGGTAAACTTGCTATTATGTCTATACCTAGAGATACATATGTAAATGATGGTGAAAAGATAAATTCTTTGTATAATAAAAAGAATATAGCGCCACTTGTAAATCAAGTTCAAGAAATAGTAAATGAAAATATTGATTATTATGTTGTAGTTGATACTAAAATTTTAAGAGAAATTGTTGATGAAATTGGTGGTGTAGAAGTAGATGTTCCTTTTGATATGAAATATGATGATCCAACTCAAGATTTGCATATTGATATAAAAGAAGGAAAGCAAGTATTAAATGGGGCTCAAGCAGAAGGATATGTTAGATTTAGACATAATAATGATTTTAGCATAGCATATGCTATGGGAGATTTAGGAAGAATTAAGACACAGCAAGAATTTGTAAAAACTTTTATTTCACAACTTTTTAAATTTAAAAATATTATAAAAGCTAAAAATATAATTGATATAATATTAAATAATACAATTACCAATATATCAAGTACAGATGTATTTAAGTATATGTTTGATGTAATGTCTATTGATACAGAAAAGATTGTTACTATGACTGCTTCAGGAGAGGCAAAATATATTGATGGTATATCGTATTTTTTAATTGATAAAAAGGATACTTTACTTAAGTTACAGGAAGCTTTTATCTAACATTATGGAAAGGATATAATGTTAAAGAAAATAATTATTAAGTATAAAAAATACTTTTTTACTATATTAATTGTGACGTTATCTATAATTTCAATAATTATACAAGAACATGATAGAAATCAAAGTATAAATATTAATTCAGAGGAAATTACACCAAGTGATAATCAAATAGTTGTATATATAACGGGTGCTGTGAAAAATCCTGGTGTGTATTATTTAAAAGTTGGCTCAAGATTAAATAATTTGATTGATTTATGTGGAGGAATAACAGATGATGCTGATATAGCTAAAATCAATTTAGCCAAAAAATTAGTAGATTCTGATAAAATTGATATTCCTGTAAAAAAAGATGAAATTGAATACGAGTATGATGAAGAAGAAAAAGAAGATAAAATTAATATAAACACAGCAAAAAAAGAAGAACTTATGACATTAACAGGAATAGGAGAGGCTACGGCACAAAAAATTATTGATTATAGACAAACGCAAGAATTTATTGAAATTGAGGATATAATGGGAGTACCTGGTATAGGAGAAAGTAAATTTAATAATATAAAAGAGGATATTTGTACTTAAATTAGAGAATGCTATATGATAAAATCATATAGCATTTTTTAAAACATATATTTTTTATAGGTGAAATAATGAGGTATTATATTTATTTAGATAAAGAATTTTTGCAAACATTATTTTGTTCTATTGAAACAACAAGTTTTGATATAGAGGTTATGGAGTTTTCAATAACAAAAAATTATGGTACAAGTAATGAATTATCATTAGAGCCTTGTCATGAGAATGTATGTGATATAGATAATGCTTTTGAAAAGGAAGTAACTGATAAAGAAAGAAAAAGAAATAAATGTGAGAATATATCAAAAGAACATATAGGAGTATCTTATGAGAAAAGTAATACATTTAATATGCAAACAGAAAAAAGATATATTAATATAGAAGATGTAGCAAGTATAAAAAACAATACTTTTTATCATAAGTTAATAAAAAAGATGGACGAAGAAATAAAAAAAGAAAATTCACGTGTAGTTATGGAAAAAGGTATAATTCATGAATATGATGGAAATATTAATACTGATAAAGATGGCTTTTTTATACTTAACAATAATTATGTTTGGTTTGATAGGACTAAATTAAGTACAGATTCAAATCTTCTTTGTAAAATGAATTGTATGACAAATGTAATTGGATATAGGATAAATTGTAATAAAGAGGATAAAGTAAAAAATATAATAAAAGCAATAGCAATTTTTATAGAATAAAGCTCCAAACTGATTATTTGGAGCTTTAAATTAGCAATTATTTAAAAAGTTTTCGATTTCTTCTTTATTATTTGAGATTAATTCTATAAAAGAGTTTGCAAGCTCTGTGTCAAACTGTGTACCAGAGTTTTTTCTTATTTCAGATAATGCAAATTCTATTGAGCTTTCTTCTTTGTATGGTCTCTTTGATATAATTGCATCAAAGCAATCACAGATTGTTAGAATTTTTGCAAGATAAGGTATTTGGTTTCCTTTTATACCTTCTGGATAACCTTTTCCATCAATTCTTTCGTGATGTGAATATATAATAGGATAAATATCTTTGTAGATATCTGAAACAGAGAATATATTTGCAGCAATTACTGGATGTAATTTTATAGTATTATATTCTTCATCTGTGAGTTTCCCTTGGTTTAATAATATGCTATCTGGAATACCAATTTTTCCTATATCATGGAATGTTGCAGCAATTTGTAAATCTGAAAAGTCTTTAGAACTTAAATTAAGTTTTTTTGCAAATATGCTACAAAGCATAGCAACACGCTTAGAATGTTCTTCTGTAAAATGGTCTTTTGCACCTACAACTTTTATTAAAATTTGTGCAAAATCAACTAAATAATGTTCTAGTTTTTTATCCATATTTTTTATTTTATTTAATTGTTCTATATATTTTATACCACTTTGTATCATAAGTATTAATTGGTCAAATCTATTACTTTTTTCAAAGTAACTTTGTATATCTAATTTCCTCATAACATCTATTGATGGGGCTAAATCTTTGTGCACAGACATAAGGATAATATAAATTTCTTTATCAAATTCTCTAACTAATTCTACTATTTTATCACCTTTTACAGGTGTCATTAAATAATTAACTATTAATATATCATATTTATTTGCTTTCATTTCTTCAATAGCAGATACTGGTTCTGTATATGTATAAACAGAATGGCCATATTTTTTTAGAATAACTGATAGCATTTCCATCATATTTACATCATCATCTATTATTATTATTTTTGCATTTGCTATTTTTTCTTCTTCCATATGCGTCACCTACTTTTTACTAAGTATATCAAAATTTGCTTAAATAATCAAGACAGCACTGTAAAGTTTGTTGTCGAAATGTGCGACCGATTTTTCTTGACTTTTGAGATATGTGATGCTATATTATTAGTGCAGGAGGTGAGGACATATATAAACTAATTTTTATTATATTTTCCATTTTATTTTCTTATAATTTAGTTTCAATATTTTTTATATTCAAAAAACAAAATAAACTTTTTTCAAACAAAGGGGTGAAAGCCTATAAAATATTTAATAAATAAATTAATTGATAAAAAAATTCAACTTTATATTCTTATGTTTTCAATTCTAATATTTTTTATTTTATGCTTTTTATATAATAAGTTATTGTTAAATTCTCAATGTATTTTTGTCTTAACTAAAGATGTATCAAAAGGTGAAAAATTATCAAGTGATTGCATTCAAAAAATAATAGTAAAAAATTTAAGTAAAGAGGAATTAATATATCCATATGATAGTTTTTCTAAATATAATTTAAAGAAAGGACAAATTTTAAATAATGAAATAATCTCAAATGAAGAAGTATTAAAAGAAAAAGAACAAGTTATAATTCCATTATCACAAAAAATAAATAACCTAAAAAAAGGTGATGTTATAAATATCTATGTTACCCTCAAAAAACAAGATGCAAATAGTATAAAAAATATTAATTATAGCAGTTTAATAAATGAAAATAGTTCTGATATTACTATAAAAATAATCGATAGTGAAAAAGTGATAGAAATTTATAATAATGAAAATAATACGTGTGTAATAGTTGAAGCACAAGAAAAAGAAGTTTTGTTTATTGAAAATGTGAAAGATATAGCAAAATTTAGTCTATCTATTAAGGAAAGGAGTGATGAACATTAAAATAGTTTTTTTGTATGATAGGCATCAAGAATGCTTTAATAGACGTGTAAATGATATAGTAAGATTTTTAGAAGATGTAAGTAATATAAAAAAATTAGAAATATATTATGAAAGAAAAAAAGAAAAACATTATGATTTATATGTAATATTATCTAATAGTATTATAGAGGTAATAAAATATAAAAAAGGTATAAAAATAGAAAATAATTTAGTAATTCTTACATCAAATAAAGATATTGATCATGTAATAAAATGTATTAATATAACTACCAATATGCATTATTTAAATATATCAAATGAAAAGCTATTACAAGTATTTTTAAATTTGTTAAAAAAGCAAAATATAATCAATCATACCAGTAGTTCCATTAAATAATATGGAAATATAATAAAAAAATAAGCCTACTGTATGAGGTAGGCTTATTAAATTTTTGATAATGTTTGTAAAGCATTATTTTCAATAATTAGTCTTGATTTTTCTTTTATAGATATAGAAAACATATCTAATGAATAATATTTTTTACAATATTCAGAAAGTATTACAAATGTTTTTAGAAATTTACTATTTTTAGTTGAGTATGGACTAAATATTATATAATATGAGTTATTGTATTTATATAAACTATTTTTCCCAAAAAAGAGTTTCTCTTGTTTTAAATTTGAACACATTGTAAGAATAGTATCAAGAGAATCAAAATAAAATATATTGCTATCTACTTTATATGTAATATTATTATCTATCTTAACATTTTTAGTGTTTTCTAAAAGAGAGTATTTCTTTAGTTCCGGCATATCATCTATTCTAGTTATAGTTAAAACAATAGCATTATTATTTTCAGATGTTGTTTCAATTATAAGATTAGAAGTTTCGTCTATTGAAAAATCCTCCTCTAAATCTAATTCGTCAATGAGGTCAATTACAATATTTGCATTTTTTTGTATGTCGTCTAATGAAAGCTTCCTTTTCTTTAATTCATCAAAAGTTATAGTTATTTTTACTTTATTTTTATTTATAAGTTCAACCTTCATATATACCTCCTACTTACTGTATACATTAAGTATATGTATTATATAATTAAAGAGTTACAAAGTCAATAAAGACTTAAAAATATTTTTAATTATAATTTGAAATTGTTGCAAGTTAGATAAGTTTATGGTATAATATTTGCAGTTAATTTCCTTACTCTATAATTTTTATAGGGTCAGATGTCCATGAGGAGGTGAGTTAAGTCATGAATAATTACGAAGCAGTTATAGTACTTTCTACTAATACAACTGAAGAAGAAACAGTTGCTTTTGGTGAAAAAATGAAGAATTTAATATCAGAAAATGGCGAACTTACAAATGTTGAGGAATGGGGTAAAAGAACACTTGCTTATGAAATTAATAAACAAAGCGAGGGTTATTATATCTTATTTACATTTGAAGCAAAACCAGAATTTATTTCTGAATTTGAAAGAATATTAAGATTAGATGAAATTGTTTTAAAACATATAGTAATAAAAAAAGACTAATATTTGAAAAATAGTAATATACACGATATGTGTTGATAGGGGGAAAATATTATGAATAAATTTCAATTTATGGGGAGATTAACAAGAGACCCTGAAACAAGAGTTACACCAAATACAAATACACAAGTTACAACATTTTCTATTGCAGTAAATAGAAGATTTACAGATCAAAATGGTGAGAGAAAAGCAGATTTCTTTAATTTGACTGCTTTTGGAAAATTAGCGGAATTTTGTGCTAAGTATTATAGGAAAGGACAACAAGTATTGGTCGAAGGTAGAATACAAAATAGAACTTGGGAAGATCAAAATGGTCAAAAAAGATATGCTACTGATTATATAATTGAAAATGCATATTTTGCAGATTCCAGAAGAGAACCAGGTGCTGAAGAAGGAATGGGAGCAGCAGATGAAATGCCTTCATCAAGTGTGGATGGAGAATTTATAACAATAGATGATACAGATGATTTACCATTCTAATTCAATGTAAATTGGAGAGGAGGAATTTTAAATGTCAGATAACAAGAACAAAAAAGGTGCAAAAAATGATAAAAACTTTAGAAGACCTAGAAAAAAAGTTTGTACATTTTGTGCAGAAAAAATAGATACAATTGATTATAAAGATGTAGAAAAGTTAAAGAAATATGTTAGTGATAAAGGTAAAATATTACCAAGAAGAATAACAGGTACTTGTGCAAAACATCAAAGAAAAGTAACTGAGGCTATTCAAAGAGCTAGACATATTGCACTTTTACCATATACAGTAAAATAGAAGTAGATGTTCACATATGTGAACATTTTTTCTTGCTTTTTTTCATAAAATAAAATATAATATACTGTAAAGCATAAAGGAGAGTTGTTATGACTGAGGGGTTAGTTGCTAGTATAATTAATTTATTTGGAAATTTTGTAAATGCAAGTTTTGGTAAGGAAATAATTACTTTTGTTATATCGTTATTACCAATCTTAGAACTTAGAGGAGGACTTCTTGCAGCAGGTGCACTTAATTTGAATCCATTTGTTGCATATATTATCTCAATAGTTGGTAATATACTTCCTATACCGTTTATATTGCTTTTCTTAACTCCTATATTTAATTGGATGAAAAAAAGAAAATTTTTAAAGAAAATAGTAGATAAGTTAGAGAAGAAAGCAGAATCACATAAGGGAAAATTTGAAAAAGGAGAATTTATAGCATTAGTATTATTTGTTGGTATACCACTTCCAGGTACAGGTGCTTGGACTGGATCTTTAGTTGCAAGTGTACTTGGTATGGATAAGAAAAAAGCATTTCTTGCTATATTTTCAGGTGTTATTTTAGCAAGCGTAATAATGATGATTCTTTCTTATGGTATATTAAATAATGTAATGTATAACTAGTAATTTAAAAAGGAGAAAAAGTTGTATTGCTTAGTTTTAAGTATATAATAGAAGTGTGAAATGGAGTATATAAATTTATATAATAATAAAAGAGAAATATTAAATAAAACAATTTCAAGATATGAAGAACCAGCAGATGGTGAATATAAGTTATCTGTGCATGTGTATTTTTTAAATGAAAAGGGAGAATTATTAATCCAAAAAAGAAATAAAAATTTAAAAAGAAATCCTAGTAAATGGGCTTTTACAGGTGGAGCAGTTGATTTAAATGAAACTTCTATTGAAGGAGCTATAAGAGAAGTTAGAGAAGAACTAGGAATAATAATTGATAGAAATAATATGGAATTAGTGTTATCATTTAAAAGGGAACATGGTTTTGTTGATGTATGGTTAGTAAGAGAAAATATTGATATAAATAATGTAAAATTAAATTATGATGAAGTAACAGAAGTTAAATGGGCAACTTTTGATGAAGTACAACATTTAATAGAAAGTAATGAATTTGTAAAATCAACAGAATTATATTTTGATTTATTTAAAAAATTATTAATTAGATGTTATGGAATGAAACTATAATTTAGAATTTATTTGAAAATCACTTCTTAAAAAGTATTTCATATAATACTTTAGAGGTGATTTTTTTTGGAAAATTTTAAAGTTGGAGATATAGTAGCTAGAAGGTCATACAATTATGATGTATTATTTAGAATAACAAGTATAAATAACAAAGTGGCAGAACTTGTTGGTATAAATGTAAGAATAATAGCAGATGCACCTGAATATGATTTGAAACATATATCCAAAGAAGAAGCCGATAAAATGACATCAAATATTGAAAAATCAAGAAGTGTTAGATTAAATAGATGTTATTCTAATATGAATAGAAAATTTATGAATATGCGTGAAAAAAAAATAATAGATGAAAATCCAAATATTTATACTAAAGATAAAATATTGAAAAAACCTGGAATAATTTTACATATTGATGGCGATATTGAATATGCACAAAAATCAAGAGAAATATACAAAAATATGGGACTAACTGCCTATACATATAATATAGTTGAATCAGAACAATATAAAAATGTTTATTCTTTACTTCAAAAAATAAGACCTAATATATTAATTTTAACAGGTCATGATGCTTTTATGAGAAGAAAAAATGATATATATAATATAGATAATTACAAAAACTCAAAATATTATATACAAGGTGTTTTGGAAGCTAGAAGATATGAACATAATTTGGATAATTTAGTAATTTTTGCAGGAGCTTGCCAAAGTTATTATGAAGCCATAATGACGGCCGGAGCAAATTTTGCAAGTGCGCCAAAAAGAGTGTTAATAGATATGATGGATCCATTAATTGTTGCACAAACAATAGCATACACACCAGTGTACGCGAAACGGGTGCCTCAAAAATAAAAAATGAAATAAATATTATAATTATTCTTACAAAATCACACTTATTAGTGTGATTTTTTTTAGGAGGAAATTTATTTGGAAAATATAGAACTTTTTAAGATAAATGAAACACAAACATTTAGATTTTATCAAATGCCTAAAGAATTATTTACTAATCCATATTATAAAGATAAATTATCTATTGAGGCTAAAGTTACATATTCATTATTATTAGATAGATTAGAGCTATCAAGGATAAATAAATGGTTTAATGAAAATGGAGAAATATATTTAATATACACTAGAAAAGAATTAATTAAAGAATTAAAAGTAGGCAATGCAACAGCTTGTAAGATATTTACAGAGCTTTCAAAATGTAATCTAATTAAAGAAGAAAGATTAGGACAAGGATTGCCAAATAGAATATATATAGGCAAAATAAAATCTGAAAATATAGAAAAAGTTAAAAGTAAAATTTTCAGAAGTTCTGAGGAGGAATTTCAAGAAGTTCTAGTTAGAATTTCAAGAAGTTCTATTCAGAACACTAATGATACTGAATTAAATAACACTAATAATAGTTATATAGATAGTAAAACTTTTTTTGCTGAAAAGGTGTCTTTAGGTAATGAAGAATTGAATAATTTATTATCACAGTATGGAAAAGAAAAAACAGCAAAGATTATTGTAACTTTAGATTTATATAAAAAATCAACAGGAAAAGAGTATGCAAGTGATTATAATGCAATTCTTAATTGGGTTGTGAATAAAGTTGAGAGAGATGAGAAAAAGCAGTTAATTGAAAATAAAAGAAAGCATACATATCAAAATTATTCACAAAGAGAGTATGATGATTTAGAAAATTTTTATGATATAGGAGGTAATTAATGATTATAAATGCAGAAATAAGAGGCAATAAATATAATATAGATGATTTAGATAATATGCTAAGTGATTATTTAAACATAGGAGAAAATGTTGTTAAACTAAGGAAGAAGAAAGTAGATGAACTATATGATAATTTTGTTAAAAAATATAGTAATAATTCACAACTTATAATTAAAGAAAAGTACAAGAAACAATTTATAAATTCAGCTAAGGAATTATACCAAATGGCTGAGTTTTATTTTTGCCAAAAAGCAGAATCTTTTTTAGAAAATTATAGAACATATCATTTAAGAAAAGGACTAAAAGGAGCAAAAGTATATGTTTATTTTAAAAAAGATGCTTGTATAGGTATTATTTACGATTCTATTCCTTGTTTTTTGTTAGAATGGTTTATTTTTAGGAGAGTAATGGAGGTGTAATTAAATGAAAAATGAAGAAATTATAAAAGTAATATATAAGAAAGTAAATAAAGCACCAAAGATAATAGAAATAAAAAACGATTTAGAAACTAAACAAAAATTAGTAAATGGGTTAATTGAAGTAGTACCATACATTAATAATATGCTTATTATATGTAATGAGGAGGGAAAAATAAATAATTTAAAAGCGAATGTATTATTTGATTATGACTTTATAGCAGGAGATTTCATTATAGTAGGAGATGACTACGAAAATGCAGACTTTAAATCCTTGACAGAAGAACAAATAAAAGAGGCTGTAAAAGATATTAATAAAAGAAGTATAAAATATAAAGAAAATTCTAATGCACAGGAAGTACAAAAATAATATGGAATTAGAAATTGAAAAAAAGCCTAAAGTTGAATATGTGGATAATATAAAAATTAGTTGTCCTCAAAATGTATATAACTTAAAAGAAGTTCAAGAAATTAAAGATGCAGTACAAGAACACTTATTATTTGTAGGCTTAGATAGAAGAAATAATTTAAGAAAAATAATAATGAATGGAGTAGGAACGACATCAAGTATCAATATTGATGCAAAAGATATAGTGAGAAATGCCTTAGTTAATGCTTGTGATAAAGTGATTTTAGTACATAATCATCCATCTAATTGCCTTGATGCAAGTAAGCAAGACAAACATTTAACAAATAATACTAATGGATTATTAAATCTATTTAAAATTGAACTATTAGATCATATCATTGTAACCGAAAATGAATATGTTAGTATGCGAGAAAAAGGATGGATAGATAAAAATTATATTAATGAAAAATTATTTGGAATAGATGAGGAAAAATTGAAAAACGAAAATAAACTTTTAAAGGCAAAAATCAAAAGATTAGAAAATAAGTTAGAGAAAAATAAGGAATTAGAAAGGTGATGTTAATGGAAAATAAATATAGTACAGAAGAATATAAGAAAATAAAAGAAAGTGAAAAAGAAGAATTAAAAAATACTCTTAATGATGGAATAAAAAATGCTTTAGATTCTGAAAGATATAAATTTTTTTTAAATGTAATGAGTAAATGTCATAATTACAGTTACACTAATTCATTATTAATAGCACTACAAAATGACAATGCTACAATTGTAAAATCGTTTAAAGATTGGAAAAAAGATGGTGTAAATATAAACAAAAATGAAAAAGGTATAAAAATATTTTATCCTATAAAACAAGTATTTATTGAGTACCAAAAAGATGATAAAGGAAGAATTGCTTTAGATGAAAATGGAGATAAAATTGAAGTAGGAAAAAATGAGAGAATTACTTTTAGAGTTGGTAGAGTATTTGATATTTCACAGACAAATGCAGATAGAGAAAAATATGAGTTAAAAAAAGAAAGTGCTGAAAAAATATTAAATAAAGATAATATAATTTCTACTTTAGAAAAAATTAGTGGAATAAAAATAGAATTTAATAATAACTTAGGTAGAGCAAATGGAAGATATAATCCTGACCTACAAAAAATTGAAGTAAGAGGAAATATGGGCGATATTAAAACTATTTCAACTTGTGTTCACGAGGTAGCACATTCACTACTTCATAATAAAAATAGTGAATTAAATTTATCTAAAGGACAAAAAGAATTTGAGGCTGAAAGTGTTGCTTATGTAGTATGTAAGAACTTAAATGTAGATTCTAAAGAAAATAACTTTTTGTACTTAGCAAATTGGGTAGGAAAAGAAGATATATCTGAATTTAAAGATTCACTAGATAGGATACAAAAAACTAGCAATGATATATTAAAAGAATTTTCTATACAACAAGAAAAAAATAAACAAAATATAAAAATTGATGAAATTGAGAGGTAAAAATCTATGGAAGAAAAATTTATAAAATATAATTCACAAGATTTAAGATTAATTGTATCTAATTATTATAACAATAAAAGATTATATTTAGGGTTAGAAAGAAAAGATTATGAGGATTATTGGGATGTTACTCATAATTTAGACCTATCATCTAATTTAGGTAAAGATATTGTATATTTAGATTCTTCTTTAAGTAAGCAGTTAAAATCTCTCCTTAAAAGAAAAGGAATAATAGAAGAAATCGTTGGAGAAATGCCATATAACTTAGGAATGTATGAAATAGCAAAAGTAAATTTAGAAAAAATAAAAGAATATGATAAAGATGGTTTTAAAAGTTTTGAAGAAGAATATAACAAATGTTATGGCAAAGAAAATAATAAAAAAATTAATCAATATAAAAAACTAAAACATAAATCTAATGAAATTGAAATCTGAATTTTCTTTATAGCAAGATTCGCAAATGTAGCACATTTACAATAGGAAAATTCCTAAAACCTTTTATAAATTGGAGATATCATGAAAAAAGATGTTTCTATACATTTTAGATTAAGTAGTGATTTAAAAGAAAAAATTAAAAGAGAATCAGAAAAATCAAATATGACAATGAGCCAATATATAAATTCTTGCTTGAATAATAAAAGTATTGTAATTATAGAAAATGGTAAAGAAATATATTTTGAGTTGAACAAAATTGGAAATAACATTAATCAAATTGCAAGAAAATTAAACTCTAATATAGCGACTAATAGTGATATTGAAAATTTAGACAATATAGGAAAGGAGTTAAGAAAAATATGGCAATTATTAAATTCGTTGAAGTCAAAAAAGGAAATTTAAAGAATGTAATAAACTATATTACAAATGAAAATAAAACAAGTAAAGAATTAATATACTGTAAAGATTGTGACTTAGATAATGTTTTAGAACAATTTAAGTACATTAAAGAGTTATATTCTAATAAAGATGGAAGACAATATTATCATTTTATACAGTCATTTAGTCCTGATGATAAAGTTGATTATGAACTAGCTAATAAGATAGGACAAGAATTGTGTAGTTACTTTAAAAATTATCAGATAGTAATGGCAACTCATAAAGACAAAAACTATATTCATAATCATTTCGTTATGAACTCAGTTGATTTTGAAACTGGTAAGAAACATCATCAATCTGTGAAAGATTTAGAAAATATAAAAAAACTATCAAATAAGTTATGTGAAAAATATGGATTAAGACAAATAAATTTAGAAAATTCTAAAGTAAGTAAATATCTAAATTCAGGAGAATATCATTTATCAAAAAAAGAAGAAACAGAAAAGAAAAAACTAATTAAGGCTATAAATAAGTGCATTAAATCTTCTACTTCAAAAGAGCAATTTATATATAAAATGAACGAGTTAGGTTATAAAGTGAAATGGCAAGATACAAGAAAATATATAACTTATACTACCCCTACAAATATGAAATTTAGAGATAAAAGATTACAAAATGTTAAATATACAAAGGAAAGAATGGAATCATATTTTAATAAAGTGAATAATAAGGCAAGAATAAAAAATACAATTATTCAAGTTAGTTCTTTAAATAAAAAAAATAAAGAAAATACGAATAAATCAAAAGATACAGCAGAATATTCAGATGTAGCAAAAAAGGAATATATTAAGAAAAATGAAAATGCAAGTAGCATTGAATGGGAGGAGTGATATATTGAGTAAAAATTATATGTTTACTATTGTAAAACCTCCAAATAAACCACCTTGTGTAATAAAAATTCCTAAAAGGCTAAGAGATATGGAAAAAATAGTAGGTGGAATAGTTGAGGAAAGTAGATATGAGAAAGTTCTAATAATTTATAATGAAAGTCAAGATGATAAAGAGCTAAAAGAAAATAAAATTTTTAGTGATTTATCTATGAAAGGTACGATATTAATTGCAGGAAATGATGAAATAAATGGAGATGTTAGGTCATTAACTAAAAACGAAATAGCCAAATATTTAAAGAAAATAAAGGAAACAAAAAGGTATAAAGAAAATGAAATCGAAAAGTAAATTAATAACATTTTTTATTTGTACTATATTAATATTGCCTTTTTCAATTTATATAGGGTATTACTTAGATTCAATGTTAATATCAAATGTAGATATATCAAATAATTTATTTGAAATAGTAAAAAGTATATCAAATACTAAAATTATAAGTTTAATAGTTTGTATTCAGGCATTGTTTATGATGCTTTTTTTTATGCTCATTTTTACAGAAAAATATGGTATATATAAGGCAAATACTGAGATGATAACAACTAATATTTCGATACCTAAACATTACGGACAAGGACAATATGGTACAAGTAGATTTGCAACAAAAAAAGAATTTGAAAAAGTATATACTACATTGAAATTTGACAAAAAGCAGAATTATTTAACACAAAATATATCTTATGGTGGAATAGTTGTAAAGTACAATTCTAAAGGCAATTATGAGAATATCAGTATAGTATCTGATAATAAACATTTAATTTGTTTAGGAAATACTGGAGCAGGAAAAACTAGAAGAATATTAATTGAAAGTTTATGTACTTTAGGACTTGCAGGAGAAAGTATTATTGTATCAGACCCTAAAGGCGAACTATATCAAATGACATCACAATTTTTTAAAAGTTTAGGTTATGAGGTCAATGTAATAGACTTCAAAGCACCAAAAAAATCAAGTAAATATAATTTTTTACAACCAATTATAAATGCAATCGAAGAAAACGATATAAAAAAAGCAGAAGATATGACTTGGGATTTAGTAGAAAATATTGTCCAAAAAGCAGGAGTAAACTCAGAGCCTCTATGGGAAAATGGAGAAAAATCAATTATAGCAGGTAGTATAATGACTGTTCTGTTAGAAAATAGAAACAATAAAGATTATCAGAATTTGACAAATGTTTATAGTTTTATATCTAATATGTGCCAAACAGATGAAAACGGCTATATGCCTTTGACTGAATATATAGAAAATTTGCCTGAAGAAAATCCTGCAAAGAAAATATTTTCAATATCAACAATAGCACCAGAAAAAACAAGGTCAAGTTTCTTTACTTCTGCACTTTCAACATTAAGGTTATTTAGTTCAAATAGTATATATACAATGACAAATGATAGTGATTTTAGGTTAGAAGATATAGGATTAAAAAAATGTATAAGGTATATTATTCTACCTGACGAACGAACTACTTTTTATACACTTGCAACTTTGTTTGTTAGTCAGCAATATCAAGCCTTAGTTAATTTAGCAGATAATAGAGGTGGAAAGCTAAAAATAAGAAATAATTTCATATTAGAGGAATTTGGAAATTTTACAAAGATAGCAAATTTTGAAAATATGCTAACTGTTAGTAGAAGTAGAAATATAAGATTTAGTATGTTTTTACAATCATTCTCACAGCTTGAAACAAAATATACCAAAACAGTTGCACAGAATATAATGGATAACGCACAAATATGGATATATCTTAGAACTTCAAGCTATGAAACAGCAGAAATAATAAGTAAAAAGTTAGGTAGTTATACTGTTTCAGTTAATAGTCAAAGCAATTCAATAAATAGACATAGTGATAATATTAGTGAATCAATGAGTCTTATAGGAAGAAATTTACTTACAGCAGATGAAGTATTAAGATTTGAAACACCTTATGCTTTAGTATTACAATCTGGCTGTTTTTCAGCAAAAACTGAAATACCTGATTTATCTAAATGGAATTTTAATAAAGTGCTTGGACTTGGAGATGAAGAAGAAAATAGAATAATAAGAGAAAAAGTGGAAAATCAAAGAAAAGTTTTAGAAGAAGAAAAAATAAAACTTTGGAAAATATGGGAAGATTACAAGTATTAAGGAGGGATAGACTATGGATTTAAACAGTTCAGTTTTAGTTACAGGAACGATAAAGTTACTAAATGATGCAATAACAGCTCTTACTGGTATATCAATACTTGTAGCAACTGTTATGGGGATTTATTATTTGGCAAGAAAATCATCTTGCGATGAGCAAGAGGGAAAAATGCTTACAAGAAGATTATTCATAGCAATAGGATGTTGTGTCTTAATAACAATTATAAAAGTTTTAATACAAGTAATTACAAGTTATTATACATAGAGGTATATAATGGAAAAATTACTTACAAATTTATTTATATCAATAATAAAATCTGCAGATAATACAATAAACTATGCTTTTGAAAATTTAGTTGATATTTGTTTTAATGCAGAAAAATATTTAACAGAAATACTATCTATACAAGTTTTAGATTTTTCTATGTTAAAAGCAGTTATTAGAAATTTTGCAATAGCTCTTATTATTTTAAAGTTTATAAAAAAGGGTGTAGAAATGTATTTGAGTTGGACTGAGGGAAGTTCAGATACACCAATCCATTTATATGTATTATATTTTATTAGAAGTATGGTATTGATTTTAACATTTCCAATAGTGTATGACATATTTGTAAATATAGGCTCTGATTTTGCTAATCAGTTGATTTCGAGTTTAAATGTATCTTATCAAGAGGGATTAACGGCAAATTTAGCAACTATATCGGCTGTAGGACTAAATACAGCAATACTTGGACTAATAGAACTTATAATGTTAATACTACTTTATATACAAATGCTAATGAGAGGTGTAGAAATGTTTGTACTTAAATTAAGTTTTCCTATTTTTTGTGTGGGATTATTAGATAGTAATAAAGGAGTATTTGCTCCTTTTATAAAAAAATTTCTACAATGTGCTTTTACGGTAATAATACAAATTATTCTTGCTAAAATAGATATATTACTTTTATCATCTTCACAGTTAATAATGGGAATAGCAGTA
>CANQPW010000013.1 GCA_947625855.1 uncultured Clostridia bacterium
GTAACAGATGATATACCAGAAGGAACAAAATATGTAGCAGGAAGTATGAAAGCATATGTAGATGGAAAAGAGATAGAGGCAGAAATAGAAGAATTAGAAGATGGAGCAAAGAGTGGAAACCTAACATGGAAAGTAGAAAGCTTGAAAGTAGGAGAAGTATTAGAAGTAACATATCAAGTAAAAGTATTAACAGTAAAAGAAGGATTAAAAGTAGATGAAATAACAAATACAGCAGAGGTAGAACATACAGGAAAAGCAACTGGAAAGAAGATAAAAGAGCCAACAAATGAGATAGAAAATCCAGTAAATAATCCAGAGCCACCAGATGTAGATACATCAGACATAAATGTATTAATGTATGTAATAATATTCCTTGTAGCAATTATTGGAATAGTTGTTGGAGTAATGTTTATTAATAAAAAGAAGAAAGAAACAAGAAAATCTTCAAATAAAAAATAAACATTGAGAGCAAGATGAAATACTCTTGCTCTTTTTGTACTAGTTGACATATTATAAAATTAATGGTATAATCAAATGAGTTGTTTTATAAAAAAGCATACAATTGTGTGCTTAAATAAAAATTTTTCTATTGAAAGGAGAACAAAAATGTTCGAAAGACCTAAACTTACCTATCAAATGGTACAGGAGCTTGAAAGTGATTTACAAGCAAAACGGGAGGAACTAAAAAGAATCAGAAAGAGCAGAGGAGAATGCAGACCAATTTTAAAGTCTGAGGAAGCTGATAATGCAGAACTTTTAAGCATTGAAGCAATTGAAAAGTCGTTAGAAGATACTATTGATAGGCTTCAAAGGACTCTTGATACTTGTCAGATTATTGAGCTTGATAGCTCAGATAAGTCGATAGTAAGCATTGGTGCGATAGTTACTGTTGAAGTGTCTGCAATTGAAAAGGATGAAGAGCCTTTTGAAATGAAGTTAACTTTATCTGATGACAACAGAACATTAGGAACTGATGGAATTTTAAGGTTTACAATAAATTCTCCTATTGGAAAATGTATTATTGGAAAAGGCATAGGATATATTGGAGAATATATTGTAGATTCTGTTATGTATGGCAAAACAAAATATGCCTGCAAAGTATTAAGTGTTGAATATTAAATTGGTTAGGACTCGCAAATATTGCGGGTCCTTAAATTATGGTTTTTTCTAAAAACATATTTCCAAGTCCTTCATGTATATAATCTAAAATCCCTTTTTTATAAATATTTTCTTCTAAAAATAAATTTTTTTCAAATATTATCTCATCATCTATTAAAACTTTAATATTTCCAATATCACTTTCTATATCTAGTGGCGCATATATGTTTTGAACAGTATTTTGCTCAATATATATTTTATCATATTCTTCATCTGTTAGAGGAATTTTTAAATTATTTGAATAACTCCTTTCATAGTATTTTATATTTCCTTTTATAACAGGAATGTTTATATAAAAATTAAGGTATTTTGAAATATCCATTTTTTTGTATTTATTAAAACATTCATCAAGAATATATTTTGCATCATTAAATCTAATTGTAGATGTATCTGCACCAAGAATAACAGCAATATATCTACAATCATCTTTTGTAGCTGATGCTACTAAACATCTATTAGCACCATTAGTAAATCCTGTTTTTACCCCATCTGCATATTCATAAGTTGTAAGCAAGGAATTTGTGTTTGTAAGTGTTTTTGAAAAACCACCTAAATCAACGGTAATTTCTCTAGTATTAACTGCCTCATTTATATATTTATTATTTAAAGCATATCTTGTTATTTTTGCCATTGAAATGGCACTAGTATAATGATTTTCATTATCTAGCCCATGTGGATTTGCAAAATTTGTATCAGTTATTCCCATTTCTATTGCCTTCTTTGTCATCATTTTTGCAAAAGTTTTAATATCACCACCAATATGTATGCCAACAGTATATGCACAATCATTGCCAGATGGAAGTAACATCCCATAAAGTAGTGATTTTGCACTAACTTGTGTATTGGGCTTAAGACCTGCAGTAGAACCACCAATATATGCAACTTCCTTTGGAACATCAATTAATTCATCTAAATTACAATTTTCAACAAGTAAAATGCTTGTCATAATTTTTGTAAGAGATGCCATTTTTCTTTTCTGGCTTCCATTTTTTTCATAAAGAACTCTACCTGTATCAAAATCTATAACAACAGCAGAAGGAGATGATATATCAAGAAAATTTTTGTTTGTAGCAAATATATAATTAAAAAAAATAGAGAAAATAATTTGTATTAATAAAAAATAAAATGTAAGTTTTACAGTTTTTTTCAATAAAAACACCTCATAATATTTTATTCTTTAAATTTTATTATATACTAAAATATTAAATAATAAATTTAAAGTAATTATTGATATATTAAATAAATTGATATATAATTTAGTTATATAAAGGGGTTAAAATGGAAAATAAATTTAAAGAAATATTAGAAAGTATTGTATATATAATATTACTTATTATAGTAATTTTTGCAAGTGTTTATGGCTCAATATATATAAGATTTATTCCACTTTTGTTTTTACTTGGAATAGTTGGAAATTTAGTATTTAAAAGAAAAATAATTACTACAATATTAGGATTTTTAATATCTTTATGTATAAATTATCTAAAAACACCACTAGATATATTTTATGTAATTTTTGTATCTGCAACAATGAGCTTAAATATAGTTATTGGTGAGGCACTTGGAAAATGTATATATGAAATAGTAACTAAAATAAAGAATAAAGAAAAAAATAATAAAAAGATTGCAATATATGGCTTTTTATCTATTATTACTTTAGTACTTGCATTATTAATTCATCTTTTTACAAATGGAAGTGTAGTATCATATAATGAATCTAAAGAAAAATTAAATGATTATTTAGAAGAAAATTATTCAAATATATCAAAATTTAAAGAGTTAAATGCAAATTATTATTTGTATAAAAATCCTAGATATATATTTTATTTATTAAATACAGAAATAAATGAAATATATAAATTTACTGTATATGTAAATGAAGATAATTTGATAATTGATGAGTATAAAGAGGTTACACAAAAAAATAAAATTGATGAAATTGATTTAAAGATAACACAGGCAATTTTAAGTTTAGATGATAAAAGTAAATATGATGATTTAGGAACAAAAGTAAAATTTAGTAAAGAAGATAAAATAACAATTGAAATATCAAAAAATGTAGAAAAGATAGATGATACTTCAAAAGAAGAATTTTCAAAAGAAATAGTTTCATATTTAGATGACATAAAAAATAGTGGAGTATATGAAAAGATAGAACAACTTGATTTATCTTTAAAATGTACTAGTAAAGTAGAAGAAAGTATAGTATCAATTGTATATCTTGATGATTATAACTTAGTAATTAATGAAAAAACAGACCTTCCATATAAATATATTTTGAAATCATTAAATATGGAATATGATTATTAGTGAACGGAGGATAAAATGATAGTTAATATGAATACCAAAAAGCTATCTATTATAACAGATACAATATTTTTTTTATTTGTAATACTTATATTTGTGCTATTAGTCCAAAAGCTTGATTTACCTTCATATAACGAATATGAAGAAACAATGGCTCAATTTAATAAAGGAAATTTTAAGAGTGTTGAAGAAGAAAACGAAGTATATATAAAAAAGATAAAAAATGATTATGGAATAACAGTTTTATATGGCTCAGATATTAAAGATTATGCAGCATCTGTTAATGCAGTTGAGCAATATAATGAAGATATTGTAAATAATAATTTAAAAAAGATATATAGAAGTTTAGAAGAATATCCAGAAGATGTATTTGATATTTTTAAGTCAAAGAAATATCCTATGTATATTATGATAGTAAATAACTTTAAAAATAATACACTTGCACTAGCTTCAAAAAATAATCTAAATCAGTATAGGCTTTTTGTAAGTAATACATCAAACTTTAGTAGAGCATTTCATCATGAGATGTTTCATATATTAGAATATTATATGTCAGATAAAAAGAAAGATTTATACGGGCAGTGGCAAAGCCTAAATCCAAAAGATTTTAAATATAATTCAAATACATCTAGCTTAACTAACGAATATGTTTATGGAATATATAATAACACTGTGTATAAAGATTTAGATAATAGTAATCCATATTTTGTAACAAAATATTCAAAAGCTGCTGACAAAGAGGATAGGGCAGAAATATTTGCAGAGCTTATGATAGCAGAAGAAAAACTACCTTATTTAGAAGAAGGACAGAATATAAAGAAAAAAGCAGATATGATAGATGCTAGTATAAAGGAAAATATTACCTTAAATAAGTTCCCATATTATGATATTTTGGAATAAAACCTAAATTATTAGGTTTTTTCTGAATTTATACTATTTACATATTATTTCTTGCATGGTATAATTAAAATACTAAAAATGGAGGAATATAATGAAAAAAGTCAAAAATTTAGCTGTTATTGCTATATTGCTGATGGTTATAATATTTAACAATATATATATTTTAGCAACAGATGAAGAAAATATAGTAAGTAATGATGTAAATATAGAAGAAAATGAAGAAATAAAACAGCAAAAAGCTAAAGTTTTAGATATGATTAATGAATGTATAAAAACTATGAAAACAAAACTAATAGCAATTGATAATAAAGAGAAAAAGGCAAAAAGTCAAAAAGAATTTGAAAATTATCCTGCTATTAGACTTAATATTGATACACCATTTTTTGGATTTATAGCTATGGTAAATAATAAATTAAAAATAAGAAATGACGTATCTACCGTAGACATTGCACAAGGTTATTCAATAGATTATATTATAAATAAAAATAAGATAAAGCTACCTGATTTTAAGGTAGGTTCAATAGTTGTTACTACAAGAGAAGTTACAATTGATGAAAATATGAGCTATGAAGATGCAACTGTTACACTTTTAAAAATTATGCAATATATGTCTCAAATAGATAGTGCAAATGAGTTTTTAGATTATCAGATTAATAAAACTTTTAAAGGGTACATTGATAAGGAAAAATCTGAAAAAATACAAGATGTAAAAAATAGAAATCAAAAGATAATAACAAAGCTTAATGAATTAGACGAAAAGATTATATATTTACACATTATAAACAATGATGAGAAAAAATTAAAAGAAATAGTAGATGAATATGATAAGATAAGTGCTAAAACAAAAGAAATTAATATAGATTCAAATGATATGCTTATGTCAAATGAGACTTTAACTAGTTTACAAAAAGAAGTAATTTTGCTTGAAAGTGAGCTTATAGAGTTTGAAGAAGAAATACAAGAAGAATATGAAAAAGGTATATCATCAGTAAACATAGAAAAAATGTTGAAAAATATAAAAAAAGAATTAGAAAAAAGAAGAGATGAAGTACAAGACTATATTGATGATTCAACATATACTAAAAAAATAGAAAATGAAAATAAAAACGAAAATGAAAATAAAAATAAAGAAACAAAAACTGATGATCAAAACGCAAGTGAAGAAATAATAACAAAATATGAAATAACTTCAAAAAATACAGTAGAATATTTAGATACTTTAATAGAATCAATTGATGAAAAAATATCAAAATATGAAAAAAAGAAAGATGATAAAAATATAGAGGAAATTCCAAAAACTGATGATCCAATAGACCAAGAAGTAGCAAATAAAACAGAAGTTACTGGAATTGAAGAAAATCAACTTACAAAAGAAGATAAAATAGAGGTTATAAACGAAGTATATAAAATATATCAAGAATTTTTAACAAGAGAAAATAAATTTTATCTTGATAATGTTAATTTTTTAATAGATGATACTACTAAAAAAATAGCTGATTTAACAGGAAAAACTGATGGAGATTTTCTTGAATATATGAAATATATGTATATAGAATTACCTGATAAATTAAAAGAATATCTTAATAATTATAATATGAATTCAATAAATGAAGTAGATGAATTAAAAACTAATTTAAAAAATGAATTAGAAAATATAGTAAAATCAAATATTGGAGTAAATAAATTATATAAAGAAATGATAGAAGAAGAATTAAAGAGCTAATAAATATACTAAATTAAGGAGTATAAAATGATGCAAAATTTGATAAAAGATGATTTATTAAGTGTGCAAAAACCAGCAAGGTATGTTGGTGGTGAATATAATCAAATTTCAAAGGCAAATACTTGTGCAAAATGCAGATTTGCCTTTTGTTTTCCTGATATATATGAGGTAGGAATTTTAGATTTTAAACTAAATTTAGTATATCAAATGTTAAATAATAGAGAAGATACTTGGTGTGAGAGAGTATTTATGCCTTGTCCTGATTTTGAAAATGTTATGAAAAAGGATAATATAGAGCTTTATGGAATAGAGTCTAAAGATAGCATAAAAGATTTTGATTTAGTTTATTTTTCATTAAATAGAGAAATAGAATATATAAATATATTACATATGTTAAGTTTATCAAATATTCCTGTTCTATCTAAAAATAGGGGTGAGGAAATTCCATTTGTGATAGCTTGTGGCATAACTAACATTGTTCCTTTAGAGCCATTTATAGATATATTTATAATAGGCGAAGAAGAAATTATTTTAAATAAATTAATACAAAAATATGTTGAATGGAAAGAAAAGAAATTACCAAAGGTTGAATTTCTAAAGAAAATTAAAGAGCTACAAGGAATATATATACCAAGTCTTCATAATAAAACAGATATAATAAGAAAGACAATGGTAGATAATTTAGATGACATAAATTATCCAAGCAAGGTTTTAGTGCCAAATATAAATATAATGCAAAATAAAATACCTTTAGAATTATCAAGAGGAAATGCAAATGATAATTGTAGGGTATGTCAAGAAAATTATATAAATAGACCATATAGAGAAAAGTCAGATATTTATATATATGAACAAATAAAAAAATTATTTGAAAATTCTGGTATAGATAAGATAAAATTAGTCTCATCTAATATATCTGATTATTCAAAAATAGAATCTTTAAATAGTTTACTAAAAGAATATTGTAATTACAAAAATGTTAATATAAGTTTTTCAAATATACAAGTAGATACTATAAATTTTGAAGTATTAAAAAATATAAAAGCAGTTGATGAGGTTATTTTTAATATATATGCTGGAAGTAATAAGTTAAGAGCTGTTATAAATAAAAATATAACAGAAGAAAAGTTACTTGATGCTTGTAAAATAGTTTTTGAAAATGGTGCTAAAAATATAAAAATAAATTATATGATAGGATTACCATTAGAAACATATGAAGATATTGATGAAATAGTAATACTTTCAAAAAAAGTTTTAAATCTATGTGATAATTTAAAAGAAAGTATAAGAAAAGAGTGTAATATATCGTTATATGTTAAAAACTTTATACCAAGGGCATATACACCATTTCAATGGTGCGCTCAAAATGCAGTAGAAAAAATAGAATTAAAGCAAAAATATTTAAAGGAAAAACTAGATGAAAGTAATATTTTAGTTGAGTTTGATAATGCTAAGCTAAGTATGATTGAAGCAATATTATCAAGAGGGGATAAAAGTGTATCTGATATTTTATACCAAGCATATAAAAATGGGGCAAAATATTTATCTTTAAACAAAGAATTTGATTTTGAGCCTTGGCAAAATGCTTTTGAAAATCTTAATATAAATCCGAAAAAATATGCTTGTATAGCGTATGATGTAGGTTATAAATTTGAATGGGATAACATATTGTATGGTATTGAAAAATCAGATTTAATAGAAGAATATAATAAAATAGGGAAAATAGGTGAATAACTTGGAAAAGGCTTTTAAAAAGTATGAAGTGTGTATAAAAAATAGAGAAATAAATTTTAAATATGAAATAATAGATAAAATAGAATGTGGCATAGAATTAAAGGGGACAGAGGCAAAATCTGTTAAAGAGGCAAAATGTAATTTAAAAGATAGTTTTGCTTTGATAAGACATAATCAAGTAATATTAAAAAATATGAATATTAGTCCATATGAACATGGAAATATAGAAAATAAAAATCCTGTAAGAGATAGAATATTATTATTACATAAAAACGAGATATTAAAATTAAATAATTACATAAAACAAGGAGGCTATACATTAGTTCCTAGTAAGATATATACCTCTAATAGATGGATAAAGGTTGAGCTTTGTGTATGTAAAGGTAAAAAATTATATGATAAGAGAGAAACAATGAAAAAAAGAGATGCTAATAGACAAATAAACATTTTTAAAAAGGAATATAATAAATAAACTGCAACATTTTGTTGCAGTTTATTAATCAGTTTCATTTACATTTGCACTAATTGTTAGTATATGTTTACCACATTTATTTGGAATACATATACTTGTTGAAGCATTTGTGTAAATATTTCTAATAATTACTTCTGTACCATTTTGTATAAGCAATGTAACATAATTATCATTCACGTTTATAACATTTAGAACGTATCCATTTTGTAAACCAACAGTTTGATTTGTACTTGTAACAATTACTTCTCTTTGATTAACGTTTTTACAACAATTACCACAGAATAAATCTTCTATATTTAAAGTAACATCAAAATTATTCATAGTATCACCTCTATAATGTGCAACATACTACTGTATCACTACAATCAATACATGTAGCACCTATGTATACTCTTAGTGTTCCGTTTTCTGTTGGTAAATCAAATATTTTATAGCTTCCACTAGGAATATTAAAAATTGTATTTGGCATAAAATTTGGATTTGAAATTTGAATAGATATACTATTTTCATTTTTGGATATTATTTTTATTGTATAGCCAAAACTTAATGGAATAATGCTTGATGTAGTAACATTTGTATATACATTGTCAAGTTCTCTTGATATTCCATTTTGACATCTTCTTTGTCTTATAGCAAGGGTATAGCAAAAATTGTTCATATCAAACACCTCTAATATTAATAGTGTATGTTAAAATTATATAAATGTTAAAATGAGATGAAATAAAAGTAAAAAAAAAAGAAAAAGGTGCCTAGATTAACTAGACACCTTTTTTAGTTTGGAAATTCAAGTCTAAGTCGCAACCCCTTTGATGTTACGTCATTTATTACCATAGGGATTTTTTCGCCGTTAAAAAGTGAGAACCCTTCATTTACATCTAAGATTCCACCAACGGCCGGTGTGATTTCTACAAAATATCCACCGATTTTATCACCGTTGAAGATAGGTGACCTTACAATACCCATAATATGCATTCCTCTTGTATAGTTATTATTTCTTGGAAAAATTGCTCTATGGGAGAGTGTGAAAAATCCCTTGTCTTCTTTCACACTTTTTATTTTTGCAAACAGCTTGCTTCCTATCGGAAAAATGTCTGTTGGAGGACAGGTAAATGGGGTAGATATAATATCACCTTTGTAAATAATTCCACTAACTCCATCTCCCATGTCAACATACAGTGCAAGAGTGTTTGCACTAACAACTTCCGCCTCGACAATTTTTCCAACGGGACCTTCACCACTTAAAAGCTCATTTATCCTTTTTTCAGTTACCCTCTTTCTGGAGAGGGTAAGTGGTGAAGTTTCAATAATCTCACATTTTATTTTCCTTTTTGTGAGTAAATTAATTTGATTTTGAAACTTCAATGGATAAAATGAGGCTTCTTCTTTTGGAATAATGCCTAAAATACCATCAAAAGTTTCGCAAGAAAATCCAGTACCTTCGTTATACCCTTTACAGGTAACAGTAATTTCTTGACCTTTTTCCATACCATCCTCTCCTTAATTATAATAAGATTTTTAAAAAGATACATTAACATTATACCATATAATTTTATAAAAAGCAAATTTATGTAAATAATAATACACAAAAATATCTAAAAATGTTAATAATCAATAAATGCTAAAAAATAATGAAAAATTATTTGTTGTTTTTTGGTATATTACATGATATAATATGTTTGTAAGGTGAAAGTATGTTTAAATCAGGATATATAACAATAGTTGGAAAGCCAAATGCAGGTAAATCTTCACTTGTAAATAAGCTTGTTGGATTTAAAGTAGCAATAACTACGCCAAAGCCACAAACAACTAGGTTTAATATAAAAGGAATAATAACAAATGAAAAATCTCAAATGATATTAATTGATACACCAGGTGTGCATATTCCAAAAGATAAAATGGGAGAATATATGATGAAGAATGTACAAAGTGCAATTAATTCAGTAGATGTGGTAGTATATATGGTAGATGCAAGTAGACCAACTATTGATGAGGCAAGTGAAACAATAATGGAAAATATTGCTTCAAGTAAAGTTGTAACTTTTCTTTGTATAAATAAAATTGATAAAATTGAAAAGCAAAAAATTTTAAAAATAATATCAATATATAATGAATATTTTAATGCAATAGGAGGGGAATTTAAAGAGATAATTCCTGTATCTGTGGCTAAAAATGATGGTCTTGATATCTTAATAGAAAATATAGAAAAATATTTACCGGAAGGGAAAATGGTTTATCATGAAGATGAGATAACAGATATAACTGAAAAAGAACTCGTAGAAGAAATAATAAGAGAAAAGGCATTAAATAATTTAGATGAAGAAATACCACATGGCATAAAGGTTGAAGTAGAAAAGTTTAAAAAAAGAAAAACTAAAAATGATGAAGCAATTTATGATATAGATGTAAATTTAATTTGTGAAAAAATGTCACATAAAGGAATTATTATTGGAAAAGATGGAAAAATGCTTAAAAAGATTGCATCAGAGGCAAGAGTAGACATTGAAAATTTACTTCAAGATAAAGTAAATTTAAAAATTTGGGTAAAAGTAAGAGAAAATTGGCAAAAAGATGAGAATTATTTACAAAATATAAAATCTAAAATATAATTGTATCAAATATAATATTTTGCATAAAATAATAATAATAGAGGTGGTATAGATGTATGAAAATTTGGCATGGAATAATTTTTTGAAAACTGGAAGTATACAGAGTTTTTTAGAATATAAAATGTTTAGCAAAAATAAAGAAAGTTATACTCAAGATGAAGGGGTGCAAAAAAATGAATTTAACAAAAATCAAGGGAATTGTGATAAAAGAAACCCCGTATAAGGATAATGATAAGATTATAACTATACTTTCAGATGAACTTGGTAAAATTTCAGTAATTGCAAAAGGAGCTAAAAAGACAAATAGTCCAAATCTTGCAAGCTCTCAATATTTGGTATATAGTGAATTTGTGTTATACAAAAGTACAAATTATTATTATATTAATTCATCAGAAGTACTTAATATGTTTTATAACCTTAGAGTAAATTTTGATAAACTTGAAATAGCATTTGAACTTACAAAAATTATATATAATGTAACTGATGAAAATCAAGATACATCAAATATATTGAAGCTTTTATTAAATACGTTATATGTACTTGATAAATTAAATAAAGATGAAAAATTAGTAGTTGCAATATTTAAAGTAAAATTACTTGATATTTTAGGTTTTACTCCAAGAATTGATATATGTAATAATTGTTCTAAAAAATTATATGAGGATAAATTAGAGAAAGTATATTATGATTATATTGATAATATATTTTTATGCAAAAATTGTGTATTAACTAAAGATAATAAAAGATATATAGAAATATCTGTTCCAACACTTATTGCAATAAATTATGTGGTGAGGTCAGATATTAAAAAAATATTTTCTTTTGATTTAAAAGAAAAATACGATTTTGAACTTTTTGGACAAGTATTTATGGAAGCAATTTCAAATACTATTTAAAGAATGGGGATGTAAAAATGAAAAATAAAGTGCTAGTTATAACAGTTGCAGTTTTAATAGTTGTTGCTTTAATATCATTAATATATATAGTATTTAATGGTAACAGAAATAATGATGTAACAAATGATGTAGCAAATGATGTTGTGGATAATGAAACTATAAATAATGATGTAGAAGATGATGAAGATACTGAAGATGATGGTGAAAATATAGCAGTAGATAGTAGAATAGGAATAAATATACTTAAAAATTTAGATTTTGTTATAACTCCATATTCTAATTTATATTTTGATGAACTTGATTCTTATGGTATAAGTGATAAAGCAAAAATTATTGCAGGATATATGAAAATTACATCAAAAGAAGAATATTCAGATATGATAAAAGATGGAGAAGACTATACATATTTTTCAAAGGAAGATTTAGAAAGTGTAGTAGAAAGTACATTTTCAGATAGTAAAAATATGAGCCATATGTCAGCTATTGAAAAAGACTCATATATTGCACAAGAGGGAAAATATATTGTTATTTCAAGAGGTTTTTCTAATTTAAATTATGCTTTAGAAATACCATACAAAATAATTGAGTATGAAGATAAAGTAGAAGTGTATTCATATAGAATATATATAAAATCAGAAAATAGTGTCTCAGAAGAAGAAGTAGTAAAAAATGTTGATAGTATATGCTATGATAGAGCAATGCAAGATGAAGCTTTAAGGATTGAAAATCAAGAATTTAGAGTTGATGAAAATTCACAAAAGAAAATTTTAAAGGAAAATATAACATCAGGAAAAATAGATGAAAGTAAGCTTACATCTGTAATATATGAATTGAAGAAAAATGAGGATAGTTATTTAATATCAGATTATAGAAAAGGAAAATAAAGTAGCAAGTAACATGTAATATATTGTAAAAAAATATATTATATGTTATATTTTTATTATACAAAAGGGGTGTTGATATAAAATGAATGATGAAAATCAAGCTAGTGAAAATAATCCAAATACTAACAATAATCAAAACAAAAAGGTAAAAAGTAAAATAACTATTGTCATAATAGTTGTTGCAATATTGCTTTGGTTAGCTATTATTTCAGTAGTAGGAGTATTTTTATTTGGTAAAAAAGATAATAATGATGGAAATGATATAGAAAATAGTGTAGTAGATAATGGAGATAATACTGAAATACCAGAGTCAAAAACTAGTGTAACAGAAAAATTGTATGATGATTTTAGAACTGGTGAAATTACAGCTGATGAATATGTAAGAAATATGTTGTATTTGCAATATGATAAGAGTATGTTAAATAGCAAATATGCAGATTTAGGTAGTGCGTCTTTAATACATGTAGAAAATTTAATAGAAAAATATTATGATGATTTATCAGATGAAACATTAAGGTATTATTTAGAAAATATTGATTTAGAAAATGTAACATTTAATTTAGAAGAAGAAAATGGATTTGGTATATCTGATTTATTTAATAACAATGTATATGCAAAAGATGATAAAGTTGCAAACTTAAATAAAGTAATATTGTCAAGTAATAAACATTTTGTTATTTGGTATACAACAACAGGAAATAGTAAAATTACACCTGAAGAAGCACAAATTGTAGCTGATGGGCTTGAAAGTACAATATCAGAGTATAAAGAAAAACTTGGATGTGATTATACATTTGAGTCTAATATTTTTACAAAAGGAAAAAAATATGAAAGTCAATTAGAAGTATTAAAAGCAAATGATATTGATGAAAGTTATCTTGAAAGTGCAATGCAAGTATATTTATTAAATAGTGGAGGAGATGAAGGAGTACTTGCAACATATTATAGGGGTACTGGAAAACTACTTGAAGTAATAAATAAACTAAGAAAAAATGATAGTAATGGTTCAGTATTATACCCATATATAGTAATAAAACCAGATGCAGTTGATTCTTTTGAAAGATTAGAACAATTATATAATCATGAATTATTCCATCATTATCAATTTGAGATGGCAGAAAAAAGAGAAAAAGAAATGAAAGATCCATATATAGGTGAAGCGACTGCAAACTGGGCTAGTGCAATTGTTACAGATAAAACTACAAATGAAGGATTTTTAAATGAATGGGCTGGAACAGCAAAGTTATTTTCAAATATATTATTAGGAGAAGAATTCGAGAAAAAATATGGCATTGAAAACGTTGGATATGCTTTATATGTATATTTATACAATTATTCTACAACAGTTGAAGATGGTATAACTAAGGTTATAGATTCTATCTACGAAGAAGATAGTCTTAAGTATTTACAGGATAATTGCACATCTGATGAATATCTTTTACTACAAAGCGAGATTATTTTAAACTTTTTTACAAATGATAGTGATAACAATAATATAAATGTATCACCAGAAAATGATGGTAAATTTCCAATAAAAGAAACAATAAATTATGAACTTGGAAAAGAATATAACTATGAAGATGTAGACATTCCAAAACTTGGTATGCATTGCTATAAAATTGATGATAATTCTAAAAAAAGAATACAAATGGAATTAGATGACAATTATTCAGATATGGTAGTATGTGTTTTAGCAGAAAAAGACGGTGAATATTTCTTGGAACTTAGAGCAGTTTTGAATGAATATACAATATATGGTGATATTGATGATAATTATTTACCTATTGATACAGGAGATTTTTCAGATGAATATAATAGAATATTTACTGATACTGTTGAATATGATGCATTATATGTAGTAGTGATAAATCCATTGCCAGCTACTGAAAATAAATATTCTTTAAATATAAAGTGTGTTGATGATTATAATGGAATATGGAGTTCTAAAGATGTTTATGTAAAAGAGCCAAGTAATCTTGATAAATTAGATGATGATATAGAAATAACACATTATTATAGAGATGGAAAGTGCATATATCATGTGATTATGGAGTTATGGGATGACGAAGAGTATGGAGAAATTCGTTATAATGAATTAAAAAATAATTCAAAAATTGATGACATGAAAAGTTATGGAGAAGGTTTGTTTATAAAGATTTCAGATGATAATTTTTATAGCTTCATATCAGAAAAAAAATTAAAAAATGCAGAAACCAAAGATAATAGTTATTCGATGTATAATCCAGTAGAGTATTTAGATTAATAATAAATAGAAAAAAATCATTGAAAAAATAAAATTTCAATGATTTTTTCTTTTAGCTATTTTTTGTAATATATATTTAGTAAGTCTTTAAATAATTTACTTAATACACTAGAAGATTTAATAATTGTAATTTCTTTTGGTGTATCATAGCCTATCCAAAGGGATGCTGTTATGTCATCAGTAAAACCGCAAGTCCAAAAATCAGTTTTGTTAGATGTAGTTCCTGTCTTTGCATATAAATTAATATCTTCAAATTTTGCATCTTTTGCAGTACCATATTCTACTACTGCACTAAGACACTCTTTTAACATATCATTTGCTTCTTTTGAAAAAACATTATGATAATTGGTGTTTGGTGTAATTATGGTACCGTTTATTTCAATTTTGTCAATATATGAAATAGCATAAAAATTACCATCATTATTTATTGTGTTGTATGCTTGACACATTTCAAATGGTGAAATTCCTTTTGAAAGACCGCCAAGTGCAAGAGCAGGATAATACATATCATTATCACTAATAGATGTTATACCAAGATTTCTTAGATATTCTACTGATTTTTTAAGTCCAACTTTTTGTAAAGTTTTTACAGCTATTGTATTGTATGAATATGCAATAGAATTTTTTATTGTAACAGCTCCTCTATATTTTCCACCTGAATTATGAACAGTCCATTTATCTATTGTTACAGGACCGTCTATTTCATATGATGAAGGTGAAATTAATTCTAAATCAAATGCAGGACCATATACAGATAATGGCTTTATAGAAGAACCTGTTTGTCTTGTCATAGTATAAACATGGTCAATATTACTCTCTTTTCTACTGGATATTGAAGCAATTACTTTTCCTCCTTTTGTTGTTATAACAAAACCAGCTTCTATATCATCATCACCATATTCTAAATTTAAAATTTTGTATAGATTGTGCTGAAGATCAGAATCAAGATTTGTATAAATTTTTGTATTGCCCTCAAGTATCATTTTTAATGCTTCATCAGTAGAGGATAAATAATAATAATCCATAACTATTTTTAAAGCTTCTTTAAAGGCAACAGATGCGTATTGTTCTGTTATATAATCTTTATATTTAAAACCTTTACCAATAAAAGTAACGTTATAATTTAAAGCATCGTTATACTCTTCTTCTGTAATTAATAAAAGCTCATACATTTTTTTTAATACTAATTTTTGTCTTTTCATTAAAGAGTTTATGGCATCTAAACCATTATATGGACAATATTTATCTGGTTTGTTAAGAATTGCAGCAAGTGTTGCAGATTCAGCAATATTTAAGTTTTGTGGTATTTTTCCAAAGTAATTCATACTTGCTTCATAAATACCATATGAGTTATAACCATAATATGCAATATTTATATAGCTTTCAAGAATTTTAAACTTTGACCAATGTTCAGTAAGATAAATTGCTTCACCGATTTCTCTTGCTTTTCTTTCAGGAGTTTTTTCGTTATCACCTGTACTTATTTTTATTAATTGTTGAGTTATAGTACTAGCTCCAAATGAAGTGTTACCTTTTAATTTATATGATATAACAGCTGCTATAAGCCGTTTTGGTGAAAAGCCATAATTTTCAAAAAAGGTTTCATCTTCAATTGCAATAAAGGCATTATATACGTGTTTTGGTAATTCACCAAGTTTTGTATATACCGAAGTATAAGTTGGTACATATCCTTCTTTTTCTTCTTGATGATAGCCATAATACATCTTAATTTGATTTCCTTCATTATCATACATAACTGGAACAGATAAATAGTCTATGCGACTTGTATCGATTCCTACTCTATAAGAGTCATAAGCAATATTTATGTATGAATGAAAAAGAATCAAAACAGCATAAACTGTAAAAATTAAGATAAGCATTATTGTAAAAGTGCTCATAATAACTTTAAAAAGAAATGAGCTTTTTTGCTTCTTTTTTCCTTTCTTAGAATTTGACATAATAAAAGTCCTCCCATATATTAATATAAAGATTTTTTCATGTTTGCTAAAAAATTATATCACTAAAATGTCAAAATGTCAATTAAAAATGAAGACATGATTTACATATAATTTTTTAAAATTATTTATATAAAAAACAGATAAGAAAAGTTAATTAAAATTGAGAAAAAATTGTGTAAAGTGTTTGACATAAGTTCTCTTTATGATATAATTTTATATATATGTCTATTTATATAAAAAGGATAAGAGGTAAAAATGATATATAAAAAGAGAGTTGGGTATAATAATAAAAAGTTAAAATGTAAAAAAATATTTGTAATATTAACTATATTCATGTGCTTTTTATCTAGCTTAAATTTCAGTACGGCAATAATATATGATAATTTGCCAGTTTCTGAGCTAAAGGATGAATTTCCTGATAGCTATAAACCATATATAGAAAGCTTAAAGAAGGCACATCCAAGTTGGGTCTTTAAAGCAGTATATACAAATTTAGATTGGAATTTAGTATTAGAGCATGAAAGTTATGATGTTGATCCTGCTATAAGCCTTATAAATATAAATGATTATGGCGATAATTGGCTTTATCAAGGTGATAATAAGGCACATGATGGTCCATATTATACAGCTTCAAAATCTGCTGTTGCATATATGCTAGATCCAAGAAATTTTCTAAATGCTAATTATATATTTCAATTTGAAACATTGAGTTTTTCTGATGATGTTCATAGTGTAGAAAGCGTTGATAAAATACTTTCTAGCACTCCTATGGGAAGCTCAGAATATAAAAATAAATATAAATATTACGGCGAATGGAAAACAATGGGAGAGACTTATGCAGAAATGATTGTAAGGCTTTCAAAAAAGTATAATATTAGTCCTACACATGTTGCTTCTAGAATTAGACAAGAAAATAGCGGTGATATAGTAAACGGCTCATTGATTAATGGAGATGAAGGAGTATATAATTTCTTTAATATAGGTGCATCAGCTAATCCAGATGGTACAGGCGCTGTAACAAATGGGCTTAATACTGCTAGAAATAACAATTGGACAACCCCAGAGCTTGCAATAGAGGCTGGTATAAAGACATTAGTTCAAAAATATATTCAATATGGACAAGATACAATATATTTTCAAAAATTTGATGTAAATAATCCATATGGTAATGCTTCTTGGTTATTTCATTCACAATATATGCAAAATATAGCTGCACCATCAAATGAATCTTTGATTATGTATAGAGGCTATGTAAATAATAATATGTTAGATTCAAATTTTGAATTTCATATACCTGTATATAATAATATGCCAAATATTGCTTCACCTTCACCAGATTCTAATGATGGTAGATTTGAACCAGATAATACAAGAGTTTATTTAGATGATCCAAGTGATAGTGGAGTAAATGATATATTTCCTATTAGAACATCACCTTCAACATCAGGTAGTTTAATAGAAGAAGTTATAGAAACTAAAGATGGACAAGAAAATAGGAGAGAATTTACAAGAATTGGAAAAGGTATAAGCATACCTTGGACAAAATTAAGATATCCTGATGGTAGAGAAGGATATGTTTTATCAAAATGGGTTTATGAGTATAAATATGCTGACGTAACTGGTGTAGAACTTGATAAACAAACTGTTAAGCTAAAAGTTGGTGAAAGTACAACTATAACAGCTACTGTATCACCAGTAAATGCAATATCTAAGGAAGTAAGTTATACTTCTTCAAATCAGGAAATAGCAACAGTAGATAATAACGGAAAGATTACTGCAAAGGGTATAGGAAAAACTGATATTACTGTTACAACTAAAAATAATTCAAAAACAGCTAAATGTAGTGTAGAAGTAATATCTACAAATGTAGAAAAAATAACAACAGATAAGTCAGAATATACTGTCATTTTAGGTGAATATATAACTATTACACCAAAAGTGCTTCCTGAAACAGCAACTAATAAAAAATATAATGTAACTATACAGGATAAATCAATATTAGAACAAAAAGATAGAAAGTTTTATGGAAAATCAGAGGGTAATACTTTTGTTACATTTACTACTGAGGAAGGAAATAAATCTGTAAAAGTTCAAGTAAATGTTATAAAAATAAATGATGATGATATATTAATTGATGAAAGTCTAAAAATAGATAGTAGTACAAATTATATGACTAAAATACAACCTGAAACTAAAGTAGAAACATTAAAAGAAAAAATCAAAACAAAACTTGAAGTAAAATTTTTAAGTAGTGAAAATAAACAACTTTCAAATACAGATTTTATAACAACAGGTTCTAAAATACAAATAATTAAAAGTGGAAAGGTTATAAAAGAGTATACAGTATTAATTTATGGAGATGTTAATCCTGATGGAAAGATTACATCAAAAGATTATATGATGGTAAAAAATCATATAATGAATGCTGGTACTTTAAAAGGAGTATATAATGCTTCTGCAAATGTAAATAGAGATGAAACTATTTCATCAAAAGACTATATGATTATAAAAAATCATATAATGAATTTAGGTAAAATTGAACAATAAGAGGAGGATATATGAAGAGAAGTAGAAAAGTTAAATTAATATCAATATTTATATGCTTTTTAGTTATATTTTCTGTATCTTCTTGTGATGTTTTTGCTTCTGGTAGTTTTTCAATAGGAGTTGGTAATTCATCACTAAATCCTGGAGAAACAACTACACTTACAATAACAACATCAAACTGTGCAGGTGTGTTTAGTATATCAACTACTGATTCTTCTGTTGCATCTATTTCGCAATCAAGAGAATTCGTTGATGGAAGCTATAACATAGTAATAAGTGCAGGAAATGTAGGAAGTGCAACAATTACTGTAACAGCAGAAGATGTTTCTGATACAGAAATAAATTCTGTTACAGGAAGTAAATCTGTTACAATTAGTGTTGAAGAACCACCTCCACCACCAGTTGAACAAGAACCAGTTGAAAATAATAATTATAATAATTATTATGAAGAATTAGATAGTAATACATATTTATCATATTTAGACCTTAATGTTGAAGGAATGACACCAAATTTTGTTAAAACAAGAACAAATTATTCTATTTCAGTAGGAATGGATATAAATTCAATAGAAGTTAGTGCAGATACAGAAAGTATGAATTCATATTATTATGTAGAAGGCAATGAAAATTTGGTAGAAGGGGATAACACTATAAAAATTACAGTTGTTGCAGAAGATGGAAGTACAAGAACATATACAATAGTAGTAACAAAAAGTAGTGATCCTGAAAAGTCAAATGCGTATTTAGAAAATTTAGTTATTGAAAATGTAGAACTTTCACCAAAATTTCAATCTGAAGTTTTAGAATATGATTTAGGTGAAGTAGAAGCAGATGTAAAAAAGTTAAATATATTAACTTTTCCAAAAAATGAAAAAGCAACAGTAGAAATAAAAGGAAACAAAGAATTAAAGAGTGGTAAAAATACTATAACTATTGTAGTAACAGCAGAAGATCAAACTACAAAAAAAGAATATAAACTTAAAGTTACAAAAAAAGAAGAAGAAAAAGAAGTAGTTGTTGAAACAAATGCTTTAGCTTCTGTTGAAAGAACACCATCTAAAAAATTTAGTGATTTTATGAGTAATTTATGGTTAGCTATAAAAGCTAATGCATTACTTGTACTTATGTATGCTTTTATACTAGTTGAATTTATACAGATTGTATATTTGTATAAAAAATTAAATAAGAAAGATGAAATACTAGAAAAGTATGGAATAGATGAAAATGGTGAGTTAATAAATACTAGAAGTGGTAAAAGAAGAAACTTAGAAAATATTGATATTCCACTAGATGAAGAACAAAAAAGCCTTGAAGATGAATTAAATGAAAAAATGTCAGAAGAAGAAAATGCTGTAAAATATGAAGAAGAAAATACTGATAATGCAGATTATAACGAAGAAAATGTTAGTGAAGAAAATTCTAGTCAAGATACTAACAGTAATAATGAATTAGATAATTTTGATAATAAAGAAGAATAATAAAAAATGTCTTATGACTTTTGTCATAAGGCATTTTTAAGTTATTTTTTCTATTCTTTCATATCTTCTATATCTTCTTTTTTCCAACCAGAAATATCAGACCTTTTTATTGCACCAAATATATTTTCTTTAATTTTTGGAATATCTTTTCTTAAAGTTTTAAGTAAATCTTTCATATATTCTCTTTTTGTAAGACCATCATAAGGACAGTATTTTTCAAGAACAGGAAAATTTTTTTCTTTTGCTGCTGTACGAATATCTTTTTCACTTGCATAAATTAATGGTCTAATCACAGTTATATTACTTCTACTAAGATATGTAACTGGTGAAAATGTATAAAAATTACCATTTAAAAAAAGACTCATAAGTAAAGTTTCAATTACATCATCATTATGATGACCAAGAGCAATTTTATTACAACCATGCTCTATTGCAACGCTATTTAACATTCCACGTCTTAAATTTGCACATAAAGAGCAAGGATTTTTCTCTTTCCTTATATCAAATACTATTTTTGATATATCTGATTTGTATACAATATATTCAACGTCTAATTCTTTACAAAGTTTTTCTAAATTTTCTGTATTAAAATTCTCAGTTCCAGGATTTATTGTAATTGCTATTATACTAAATTTTTTAGGATAAAATCTTCTTAAATAGGCAAGTGTATAAAGAAGCGTTATACTATCTTTTCCACCTGAAAGTCCAATTCCAATTTTATCGCCATCATTTATCATATTAAAATCATCTATTGCACGTCTTGCTTGTCCCATTATAGTTTGTATCATATTTTTACTCCTTTAAAATCTAATATAGTTTAACATAAATTTTTGTAAATATCAATATTAAAAATAATGATAAGTATTGTCAAAATTTAAAAAATAATATATACTATAAATATATTAGGAGGCTAAAATGAAAAGAAATAGAGTTTTAATAATAGTGTGTATTTGTTTTTTAATAATTGTTGCAATTTTAGGAGTTTATTCTCTAACAAAAGAAAAAGCTCAAACAACAATTGATGTTAGTTCATTAAATCTAAATAATGTAGCAAAAGAATCAGCTTCTAATGTTAATTCATATGTAAATATTGCAAAGCAAGCACCAAAAAGTATTAGCTATGCTGTCCCTATATTTATGTATCATTTTTTATTAGATGATTATGGTGAGTATCCAGATGTTGAAAATTTTATGAGACCTCAAACTTTTGAAGAACAATTAAAATATATAACTGAAAATGGGTATGAACCAATTTTTGTAAATGAAATAGGTAATATAGAGGAATATACTAAACCTATTTGCTTAACTATTGATGATGTTTTTGTTTATTTTTATAACAATGGATTTCCTTTAATAAAAAAGTATAATGTTAAGGTAACATTATGTATTATATATGAATATATAAATGGAGAGAATTATCTTACAACAGAACAAATTAAAGAAATGTTAGATAGCGGACTTGTATCTATTGAATCACATACAATGTCACATATAGAGCTTACAACACTTTCTGAGGAGGAAAGAAGAAGACAAATTTTTGAATCAAAGAAAAAATTAGAAGAAGATTTTGGTATAGAAGTATCAACACTTTGTTATCCAGTTGGTGATTATAACAGTGAGGTTATAGAGCTTGCTAAAGAGGCAGGGTATAAATATGGTATTGCTATGACTGGTGGAACATATTATAGTGATTATAACAAAGACTTGTATACTATTCCAAGAATATATGCAAATAGAAGTATGAGCCTAAATGAGTTTGCAAATTATTTAAGACAGTCATATGTAACTGTTGATTGGTAAAAAATATTAGAAAGAGTAGGAGTTAAACTATCCTACTTTTTTTCTTTTTGTTTTTTTGTAGCCTTTTTGAAAAAAAATCATATGATATATTAGTGATTATTATGAAAATATTGAGATATTATTTGAGTAAAAATGAGATGACAAGAAGAAAAGAAAAAGTAGAAAGAGTTGAAAAAATAATAATTTATAAAATAGAGAGTAGTAAAACAGCATTAGAGTATAGGCTATATATTGAAGGCTTAAAGAGGCAAGATGATATTTATTTTTCTGTGCATTATATAATTGATAGTAAAGGAGAAATAATAAATATAATTCCAGAAAAGGAAGTAAGTATACATGATGGAGAAAATATTAATATAAATTATTTAACAATATCAATATTAATACTTGAAAATAATGGAAATATTAATACTTACGCAGTAAATAAATTGCTTGAAAAGCTTGTAAAAAAGTACAAATTAAATATTGACAAAGATGTAATAATAAAAGACACTAAGCTAAAATAGTGTCTTTTATCGTATTATAATAAATCACTTAAATGAGTAATATCACCTGCACCAACAGTAAGTATAATATCACCAGGTAAAGCAATTTCTTTTAGATAATTTGCGATATCTTCAAAATCACTAATATATATTGCATTACCACCATTTTTATTTATTCCATCAACTAAGTCTTTTGATGAAATAGTACCATCATCTACTTCACGAGCTGCATAAATATCTGCAATTATTGCAATATCTGCATCATTAAAAGAAGTAGCAAAATCAGAAAGTAGTTCTTTTGTTCTAGAATAAGTATGAGGTTGAAATACAACTATAATTCTTTTATGTTCTTTTTGCTTAGCAGCAGAAAGAGTAGCTTTTATTTCTGTTGGATGATGTGCATAATCATCATATATCATTACGTTATTTTTGATTTTTTTCTTAAATTCAAATCTTCTTTTTGCACCACAAAATTCATTTAATGATTTTTGCATAATTTTAAAATCTATATTATACGCATAAGATGTTGTAATTGCAGCTAAGGCATCATAAACATTATGAATACCTGGAACTGTTAAATAAAATCCATATGATTTTCCTGTGTTTTTGTTAAAAACATCAAATGAATAAAATCCTTTTATATTACAAGAAACATTTTTTGCATAAATTGTAGCTGTTGGATCACTAAGTGAAAAAGTAAATACTCTAATTTGTTTTTCAACTAGCTCATCACTTATTTCACTAATTACATCATTACAATTTATATCATCTTTATTTATTACAAGAATACCATTTTTTGGAAGCATTAGTATAAACTTTTTAAATGATTCTTTTATTTCCTCAATACCAGAAAAGTAATCTAAATGGTCTTCATCAATATTTAATACAGTAGCAGTGGTATGTGGAAAGTTTAAAAAATTATCTACATATTCGCAAGATTCAAGTATAAAATATTCTGAATTACCAATTCTATAATTTAAGTCATTTAATTTTTTTAATTTACCACCTACTTGAACGTTTGGGTCAAGACCTGCGTCTATAAATATTGAAGAAAGCATAGAAGTAGTTGTAGTTTTACCATGTGTACCGCATACACAAATTGGTGTATCATAGCATTTTAATAATAATCCTAAAAATTTACCTCTTTCATAGGTAGGAATATTTAATGCTTTTGCACGTACAAATTCTGGATCATGTTGATTAATTGCTGATGTATATACTACTATATCTGCATTTTTTACAAGTTCTGCATTAGAACCGATGAATACAGGTATATTATTTTCTTTTAATATTTCTATCATATCACCTTCAGACTTATCTGAACCAGTGACTTCATAGCCAGCCTTTTTTAGAATTAATGCAATAGCACTCATACTAACTCCACCAATTCCAATCATGTGAATTTTATTAATTCCTTTTAGAGTATCAAAAGTTTTTTTCATAATTAATATCACATCCTTTTTACAATTATTTATTATACTAAAAAAGTACATAATAGTCAATTAGTAATTAATTTTCCTCAAAATTATTAATATACATAATTTGACATTTACTATTGAAAGTTAGAAAAAAATGTTATATAATAGCAAGGCGGAGGATATTGTAATGATAATTGATAAAATTGCAGTAATTTCAGTAGCAGTTATTATAACCATTTGTTTAGCAGTATTATTTGTAAAAAAACAAGTAGCAGGAAATTTAGTAATAATTTCATTATTATCATTTTCAATAGGTATATATATATCATTTACTTTGTATAAAATAGATATGCCTCTATATATACATATACCTGTACTTGTAATTAGTATATTTATTCCTTTTATAGTTATACTATTACAATATAATAATATTAACATTTCTTCAAAAATATTATATCGCAATGCAAAAAAGCTATACAATAAAGGTAAATATGATCTTGCTATAAAAGAATTAATGAAATTGATGGAAGCAGACAAGAAAAAGTCAGAATATTTATTTTTACTTGGAAAATGTTATGAGAAACAAAATGAATATGTAAATGCAAGGGATTGTTTTGCTCTTGCAATAGACCTTAATAAAGAAGATTACAACGCATATTATGAGTTAGGAAAAGTACTTGATAAAACTGATAAAAAAGACTCAGCAGTTGTTATGTTTGATAAGGCTATAAAATTGTGTCCTGATATGTATGAGGCATATGAGGCTTTAGGAATTTGCCTTACTGATCAAAAGAAATATAAAGAGGCAATAAGTGTTTATAAAGAGGCAATAAAATATCATAATGAATCTTATGAAGTGTACTATAATATTGCAGTTCTTGAAATGCAAACAGAAAACTATGATGATGCAGAAAAAGACTTTGAAATGGCAATATCATTAAATGATAATCTTTTTGAGGCACATTATAATTTAGCTAATATAAAATATTTAAAAGGAAGTTATGATAGTGCAATAGAAGAATATAAAAAGGTATTATCTAATGCTTTATATAGTGAAAAAGCATATTACAAAATTGCTATGATTTATGCTATAAAGAAAGAATATGATAAAGCTATGGCAGTAATAGAATATTTAATTGAAACAAATTCTAATTACATAGATAATATAAAAGAAGAATTTATATTTTCTCCTATGAAGGATAAAATAGATGAATATCTATTTTCAAGAGTGAAAATAATACAGGAAAATGAAGATTATTTAAAAAAAGGAAAAAAATCTAAAAATAAACCAAAAAATAAAAAAGATAAAAATGAGGATACAGATAAATTAAGTATTTTAAATAGTAAACTAATAGGGCAACCGCATAAAAAAACATAAAATTTTCATGACATATTTATGTTTTCTGTGGATAATTAATAGTAATTTT
>CANQPW010000014.1 GCA_947625855.1 uncultured Clostridia bacterium
AGTAGACAAGAAAATTAGTGATGAACAAGCAAATTCAACTAAAGAAAGACTTGAAGAAATATTAAAAAATATATTTAAAATAACAGGAGAAAGTTTTGATTATACTATTGAAAGAAACAATAATCAATTGTTACTTACAATAAATGGTGACAATGTTTCTCATTTAATTGGATATAAAGGTAAAACAATTGAGTCTTTTCAATCTTTACTTAATTCTATGTTACAAAGAGAAGATGAAGAATTTGCTAAGATTTTTGTTGAAATAAATGGTTATAAAAAGAAGAAAGAAGAAAAGTTAAAGAAACTTGCAAATAAAATGGCTGATAACGTAATTAGATTTAGAAAACCTATAAGACTTGAACCTATGTCAGCATACGAAAGACTTATAATTCATACAGAGCTTGCAAATAGAAAAGATGTAGAAACTGAAAGTATTGGTGAAGAACCAAGAAGAAGAGTTGTTATTAAAAAGAAATATTAATAAATAGTGAAAGTCAGCAATAAAAATGCTGACTTTTGTTAGAAAGGAAGAAAATTTTATGTTAACATCAACAATAGCTGCAATTTCAACTGCACTTTCAAATAGTGGTATAAGCATTATAAGAATAAGTGGAAGTGATAGTTTAAATATAATAAATAAAATATTTAAAACTACATATAAAATTGAACCAAATCATATTGTTTATGGAAAAATAGTAAAAGATAATGAAGTTTTAGATAATGTATTAGTTTCATATTTTAAAGCTCCAAAGTCATATACTGGTGAAGATATTTGTGAAATAAATTGTCATGGCGGTAATCAAATTACAAGAGAAATTTTAGAGCTTGTATTAGATTCTGGTGCAGTTCTTGCAACACCTGGTGAATTCTCTAAAAGAGCTTTTTTAAATGGAAAAATGGATTTATCTCAGGCAGAGGCTGTTATAAATCTTATAAACGCTAAAACAAGAACTGAGTCAAAAATTGCTTCTAAAAATTTAAGCGGAGATTTATCAAAAAAGATAAAAGAATTAAGGGAAGAATTAATAGAACTTTTGGCTCATATAGAAGTAAGTGTTGATTATCCTGAATATGATTATGAAGAAGTTGAAAATTCATATGTTATATCTTTACTAGATAAAAAAATTGATGAAACAAGTAAAATACTTAGTACCTATGAACAAGGTAGAATAATAAAAGAGGGAGTTAATGTTGCAATTTTAGGAAAACCTAATGTTGGAAAGTCTTCTCTTTTAAATAGGCTTGCAAATTATGAAAAGGCTATTGTAACAGATATTCCTGGTACTACTAGAGATATTGTTGAAGAAACAATTAATATTGATGATATTATTTTGAATATTTTTGATACAGCAGGTATTAGAGATACAGATGATGTTATAGAAAAGATAGGTGTTAAAAAAAGTATAGATAAACTTGATGAAGTAGATTTAGTAATTTATATGATTAATGTTGAAGAGGGAATAAGTGATAATGATTTAAAAATGCTTTCTAAAATCAAAAATAAAGGAATTAAATCTATTGTGGTAATAAATAAGATGGATAAAGTTAAAAAATCGATTTTAGATACCATTTTGAGCGAATTAGATAGAATTAATATTTCAAATGCAATACAAATATCTGTTGAACAGAATGTTGGTATAGATGATTTAAAAAAATGTATTGTAGATATGTTTAATAAAAATGATTTTGATTTTGAACATGAATTAATTATTACTAATTCTAGACATAAAGATTTATTAAAAAAATCTTTACAATATTTAGAGGAAGCAAAAAATGAAGTAAATAATATGCAACCAATAGATATAGTATCTATTTACATAAAAAAAGTTGCAAGTACTCTTGGTGAAATCATTGGTGCTGATGTTTCACAAGATGTTATAGATAAAATATTTGAAAAGTTTTGTTTAGGAAAGTAGGTGAAAATTTTGGAATATTCATTAGGAAATTATGATGTAGTAGTAATAGGTGCAGGACATGCTGGATGTGAGGCTGCCCTTGCTAGTGCTAGACTTGGTAAGAAAACTGCTGTCTTTGTTATAAACCTTGATACTTTAGCTAATATGCCTTGTAATCCTAGTATAGGTGGAACTTCAAAAGGGCATTTGGTAAGAGAAATAGATGCTTTAGGTGGAGAGATGGCAAAAAATGCTGATAAAACTTTTTTGCAATCTAAAATGTTAAATAGTTCAAAGGGACCTGCTGTTCATTCTTTAAGAGTGCAGTCAGATAGGCGTATGTATCATATTGAAATGAAAAGAACTCTTGAAAATCAAGAAAATTTAGATATATATCAAGCTGAAATTGTAAAAATTTTAGTAGAGAATAATAAAATAGTAGGTGTAAAAACAAAAATTGGTGCTACTGTTTATGCAAAGTGTGTAGTAGTTGCAACAGGTACTTATTTAAAAGGTAAAGTTATAATTGGTGAAGTATCTTATGAGAGTGGTCCAGATGGTGTTTTTCCTGCAAATGATTTATCCCAAAGTTTACTTGATATAGGTGTTGAGCTTAGACGTTTTAAAACTGGTACACCTGCAAGAATAAATGTAAATACTATGGATTTAAAAAAGATGGAAGAACAATTTGGTGATGAAAAAATAGTTCCGTTTTCATTTGAAAATGAGGATAATGAAGAAATAAAAAATAAAAAACAGATATCTTGTTATTTAACTTATACAAATAAGGATACTCATAAAGTTATAATGGATAATTTAGATAGATCTCCTATTTATAGTGGTAGAATACATGGAATAGGTCCTAGATATTGTCCTTCAATAGAGGATAAAGTAGTAAGATTTAAAGATAAAGAAAGACATCAAATATTTATTGAACCACTTGGTGCAAAAACTTCTGAAATGTATATTCAAGGTATGTCATCTTCACTTCCTGAAGAGGTACAAATACAAATGTATAGAACTGTTTTAGGTCTTGAGAATATAAAAATGATGAGACCTGCTTATGCTATTGAATATGATTGTATTGATTCTACTAATTTAAAACTAAGCTTAGAGTATAAAGGAATTGACGGATTATTTTTCGCAGGACAAGTAAATGGTAGCTCTGGATATGAAGAGGCTGCTGCTCAAGGTATTATGGCTGGTATAAATGCTTCAAGAAAGATTGATAATTTAGAGCCTTTAATACTTGATAGGTCAGAAGCATATATTGGAGTTTTAATAGATGATTTAGTTACAAAAGGTACTAATGAACCATATAGAATGATGACTTCTCGTTCTGAATATAGATTAATGTTAAGACAGGATAATGCAGATTTAAGACTTACACCAAAGGGGCATGAAATAGGATTAATATCTGATGAAAGATATAACAAATTTTTAAAGAAAAAAGAGCTTATTGAAAAAGAAGTTGAAAGATTAAAAAATACAGTTATAAGACCTTGTGATGAAGTGAATAATTTATTAGAAAAATACAATAGTTCTAAGATTAATACAGGTATTAAATTATCTGATTTAATAAAAAGAAGTGAATTAAACTATAATTGTTTAAAAGAAATAGATAAGAAAAGAAAGGAGTTACCTGATTCTGTAATAGAAGAAGCAGAAATTGAAATTAAATATGAAGGATATATTAAACTTCAATTAGAACAAATAGAAGAATTTAAAAAATTAGAAAATAAAAAGCTTGATAAAGATATTGATTATGATAAAATTAAAGGGTTAAGTTTAGAGGCACGTCAAAAGTTAAATAAACAAAAACCATTATCAGTTGGACAGGCTTCTAGAATCTCTGGAGTATCACCTGCTGATACATCCGTTCTTTTGATTTATATAGCCCAGAATGGCTTGAAATGAGGGTTTTCATATGAAAAGGAATATAAAAAGCGAACAAAAGTTCACTCAAATTTTAGAAAATGAAACAAAAAAAGCGAACATTTATTTGTCAGAAAATCAACTAAAAAAATTAGCTTTATATAAAGACATTTTATTAGAATGGAATGAAAAAATAAATCTTACATCTATCGTTGATGAATATGAAATAATAATGAAGCATTTTATAGATTGCTTAGAGCTTGTAAAATATATTGATGAGGATAAAAAAGTAATAGATGTAGGAACAGGTGCAGGATTTCCAGGAATAGTTCTTTCTATATATTTTGATAGTAGGTTGAATATAACTTTACTTGATGCTTTAGATAAAAGAATAAACTTTTTAAAGGATGTTATAAATAGACTCGAATTAAAAAATATAACTTTAGTACATGGTAGAGCAGAAGAATGTGCAAATCAAAAAGAATATAGAGAAAAGTATGATATAGTAGTATCAAGAGCTGTTGCAAATCTTCCTGTTTTACTTGAATATGAAATACCTTATGTAAAAGTTAATGGTTGTTGTTTGGTTATGAAATCAAGTAACGTAGATGAAGAAATAAAAAATAGTAAGAATGCATTAAATGTTCTTAATAGCAAGATAGAAAATAGTATTAATTATAGTTATTTTGTAAATGAAGAAGAGTATAAAAGAGTAATTTTAGTTGTAAAAAAATATAAACAAACAGATAGTAAATATCCAAGAAATAATGGTAAAATAAAGAAAAAATCACTTTAATTTTAGTTAAATTAATGTATAAAGTAACATAAAATTAAAAGATAAAAGAGTAAAAACAAAAAATATCGTTTTTACTCTTTTATTTTTTGTAAAAATGTAATATAATGATTGCGAGGTGACATTATGACAAAGGTAATATCAATAGCAAATCAAAAGGGTGGAGTTGGTAAAACTACAACAGCAGTTAATTTAAGTGCTTGTATTGCTCAAAAAGGAAAAAAAGTATTATTAATAGATATAGACCCACAAGGAAGTGCTACAAGTGGTCTTGGAATACAATCTCATGATGGTGCTTCTATATATAATGTATTAGTAGATGATGTGCAAATGAAAAATACACTTCAACCAACAGTAGTAAAAAATTTAGATATATGTCCTTCAAATATAAATCTTGCTGGTGCAGAAATTGAACTTGTGTCTATGGTATCAAGAGAGACAAGACTAAAAGATGCAATAGAAGAAATTAAAGAAGCATATGATTATATATTAATAGATTGTCCACCATCTCTTGGACTTATTACTTTAAATGCCTTTACAGCATCTGATAGTGTACTTGTACCTATACAGTGTGAGTATTATGCACTTGAAGGATTAGGACAACTTATAAATACTATAAAATTAGTCCAAAAACACCTAAATAAAGATTTAGAAATAGAAGGTGTTGTTTTAACTATGTTTGATGCTCGTACTAATTTGTCTACACAAGTTGCAAAAGAAGTAGAAAAATATTTTGGAAATAAAGTATTTCAAACAATTATTCCAAGAAATATAAGACTTAGTGAAGCTCCAAGTCATGGACTTCCAATAAGTTTATATGATGCAGAATCAAAAGGTGCTGAAACATATAAAAAATTAGCAAAAGAGCTTATAACTTTAAATGAGAAAGGGGAATAATATATGCAAAAAGGGTTAGGAAGAGGACTTAATGCTTTTTTTGGTGATGATGCAGAAGAATTAGAAGAAGTAACTCAATCAAAGAAAGAAAAACAAAAAAAAGAATTAGATAGAGTAATAGAATTAAATATTACTGAGGTTGAACCTATGTTAAATCAACCAAGAATAATATTTGATAAAGAAAAATTAGCAGAACTTACTCGTTCAATAAAAGAAAATGGTGTAATACAACCAATTTTAGTTGTAAAAAATGATGATGGATACACAATAGTAGCTGGTGAAAGAAGATGGAGAGCAGCTAAAGATGCAGGACTTAAAACAATACCTGCAATTATAAAGGATTATACTGATTCTAGAAAAAAACAAGTAGCTTTAATTGAAAACATACAAAGAGAAGACTTAAATATTGTAGAAGTTGCAAAGGCAATAAAAGAGTTAATGGATATGGATGGATATACTCAAACAGAAGTAGCAAAAATTACTGGAAAAAGCTTGCCAACTGTATCTAATATAATGAGACTTCTAAGACTTCCAGATAAAATATTAGATTATGTTTTACAAGGAAAATTAGTAGAAGGACAAGCCAGAGCTTTACTTGCTGTTGAAGATCCAGAAAAGCAGATTAAAATAGCTGATAAAATTATTGAAAAGAAACTTACAGTAAGAGAAGTTGAGAAAATAATATATGGTGATGATAGTTATAAAAGAAAACCTGAAAAAAAGCAACCAAAGACTGTATATTATCAAAAAATTGAAGAAAGACTAAAAGATTATTTTGGATATAAAGTAAAACTTGATACAGATAAAAAACATCAAAGATTAATTATAGAATACAATGATGAAGAAGGACTTGAAAGCTTACTTGGTAAATTTAATATAAAAATGTAAGATGAATAATTTAAAAGTAATGGTAAATACTAATGTTAATTACCATTACTTTTATTTAAAATAAAAAAGGGTATTGACAATTTTAAAAAAACTGTTATAATTATATTTGTACCGATATTTGGAAGAGTGTCCGAGTGGTTTAAGGAGCCAGTCTTGAAAACTGGTGATATCGAAAGGTACCGTGGGTTCGAATCCTACCTCTTCCGCCAAAAGGTAATAGAGCGCCATTAAGGCGCTTTATATTTATCTTTATCACATTTTCTGTATTTTACTTGACATGAAGATAAAAATATATTATAATCTAAATCAGTTGGAGAAATACCCAAGCGGTGAAGGGGACAGTTTGCTAAACTGTTAGGTCTCATACGGGGCGCGAGGGTTCGATCCCCTCTTTCTCCGCCATATAATTAAGACAGTTTTTGCTGTCTTTTTTTTTGCAAAATAAGTGGTGTTATATTTATTTGATTATATCTAAATAAAAGTAATTCAAACTATTGTAAAAATTTAAAGATATTGATATAATTTTTTTGAATTAAATTAGAGAAGGTGAAAAAATGCAAGAATTTTCATTAGAATTAGAAGCACCTATAAATGGAATTTATCTTAGTTCAGAAACTATTGAATTATTAAGTATAATTCAGTGTGAAAATATAGAAGAATTAAGAAAGTTTGCAATAAATTGTTCACAGTTAAATATTTCTGAAAGAGATTTAGTTAACTGGAATGATAGTAATATAGAAAAAATAAAAAGAAATTTGGTTGAACAATATAAAAAATCTTTTATACCTATGGAACAAAGTATAAAAGAAAGAAAAAGTGTATTGAAATCAACATTAGAACATTCAGGAATTACTGAAGATGAAATAGATTCATATATTTTGGTATTTCAAGAGGAAGGTTATGAAGGCGTTAAGCAAAAATTGAAAGCAGAACATCCAGAAAATTATGATGTTTTTACAGAAAAAGCTCATAGATTTATTGGAATTGAAAGAGATCAAATTAAAAGTGTAACCTATGAAGAATTAATTGGAATAAATGATATTTTACCTAATCATAATACAATTTTAATAGGAGCAGGAAGGTATTATAATGTTGCAAAGAAAATGTATGATGAAGAAATACCAGATATGGAAAAATATGATTTTTATTATGCTCAAAGAGGTTTAGACTTTTGTTATAAAAATGGAATGAATGCTAGATATCATACATTATTAGATAAACAAACTATGGAAGAACATTTAGTAGGTAAGCCAAAAGAATATGTTTTAAAAGAATTACAAGAATATGTAAAACAATCCATAGATTTTATTTCAAAATATAATAATGAACATAAGATAAATGGAAAAGGTGTAATATCATCTGTTGATTTATTTAATGAAATAATTTCTTTTGATGAACCATATAAAAATATGTGGCAAGAATTATATAATATTTCTAATGAAGAATTAATTAGTGTTTTTAAATATGCACAAGAAAACAAACCAGAAGGAGTGACTTATGTATATAATGAACCGTTTTTAGAAAATTCTGAAAGGAGACAAGCAGTAATAGAGCAATTACTTCAAATAAATGAATTAGCACCTGGATTAATTGATACGATTGGAACTCAGATGCATATTGAAATGAATCAAAATCTAGATGATATTAGACAATGTTTTTGTGATTTAAAAAAATTAGAGGAATTAGGAATTGGAACTCAAATAACAGAATTTGATATGTGTCTACCAGAAAGATTTATGTTTGATGAAAATGGAAAATTACGTTCTGAAAAAGATTTGGTAGAAATTATTAATAGTAAAAGTGATATTAAAATTAAAAGTATAGCAGAATTTAAGTCAATGAGAATAAAAGAAATTTCAAGAGCGATTAAAGAAACTGGGATACATTTAGATGGAATAACGTATTGGTCCATAAGTGATATATTAGATCATAATCTAGAAAGAACTAATAGAAAAACTTATGAACAAGGTATACAAAGAGAAGAAGCTAATACAAGATATTCGGGACTATATTCTGGGTTAGAAAGAAGTAAAACAATATCTACACAAGAATTGGTACAAAACTCTATACAAGATGTTGAAAATTTTACAATATTAGATGATATAGAAAAAACAAAGTTAGGACAACAAAGAGAATTAATAGAGCAAAGAAAAGTACAAGATAATTTAAAAAACATAGGAGAATAGTAATATGGTAAATAATAAATATGCAATAGCATATAGCGAAGTTTTAGAAATATTAAAACATATTCCAATAGAAGATTATAATAAAATACCAAAGAATGAAATAGAATTATTTGAAGCTTATGCTGATAATAATTATTCATTTAATTACGATCCAAGTAAAACATTAAAAGAACAAAATGTCTCAAATATAACTAAAGGAATTATTATACTTTTATTTAGAGATTATTGGGCAAATGAAATACAAAAGAATAAAATTATTGCAAAACAAAATAATGATAGAAAAATATTAGAAGAAATATTAGATGAAGAAAGAGAAAAAAATAGTATTGAAAATTTTTTCAAAAATATGAATGAGTATAATGACGAGCAGGATATAGAGGATACTAAAGAAGTTATAGAATATAACAAATCAATTTTTAAAAAGATTATAAATAAGATAAAAGCAATATTTGGAAAAGATTAGAAATATTCATGATGATATTTATTATGTAAAACACAATTGATTTTTTCATTAAAATATGATAAAATATTTGAAAAAAATATACTTGATTAATAATTTAAGGAGGGTATAATGAAAAAATTTATAGTTATAAATAATGATTATGAACGGACAAGAAAAGTCGTAGATTATATAATTTTTCAATTTGAAAAAGCAGGTTTTGAAAAAGTAAATGAAAATCCAGATTTTGTATTAATACTTGGTGGAGATGGAACTTTTTTAGATGCTTGTAAGGCAGTAAATTATGATTCAAAAATTTTATATGTAGGAATAAACTTTGGAAATTTAGGATATTTACTTGATATTTCAAATACACAAATAGAAGAACTTATAGAATATTTAAGTAAAACACCAGAAGATGAGCTTAAAGTAGAATATATAAATTTACTTGAAGCAACTTTTTATGATGGGAAAAATAGTAAAGTGTTATATGCTACAAATGAAATTATGCTTTTGGGAAAAAGGTTATCACGGATTGATTTACAAATATCAACTGATAATGGATTTTCACAGAAAGTGTCTACATCAAATTTGATTGTTTCAACATCTACGGGTTCAACAGGAATTAATAAAAGTAATGGTGGACCTATAATGCTTTTTGAATATCCAATTCTTATTGCATCTTTAAATTTAGCTATACAAAATAGCAGAACACAAAATTTTATATCAAATCCACTTATATATTCTAATTTTTATATTGAAATATTAAATAGATATAATAATTTGGAAATAAGTATGGATAATAAAGGTATAGAAGATGTTATTGATGTTACAAATTTAAAAAGTATAAATTTAAAAGTAAGTAATAAAAAAATAAAAAAACTTAATTTTTCATCTCAGGAAAGAGGGGCAAAGATTAAGGAGAAAATGATAGGTAAGTGATATCATATACCTCTTAAACATATTATTTGTTTAAGAGGTGTTTTTTATGTATGTGGTAATTTTAACATCTGTTATAATGACCCTATTAAGTGTATTAAGCAGTGTAGTAGGTGGATTATTACCATTTTTAACTAGAATAAAAAATGAAAGTTATATAAATATATTATATCAATTTGTTTCTGGAATAATGTTAGGAATAGTCTGTATTAGTATGATACCTGAAAGTAATGAAGCATCAAGTATAATAGTAACAATATTTGGAATTATAATTGGTGTTTTAATAATACTTTTATTAGACTTTTTAATAAATAGTTTTAGTAGTAATAGTAAATTTAATAAACTTCTTTTAATAATTTCTTCCATGGCACTTCACAATATAGTAGAAGGTATTGCAATAGGGGCAAGTATAGAATATTCTTTTTCACTTGGAATTAGTATATTTATTGCTATGTTTTTGCATGATATACCAGAAAGTATGATTATAGGGGTGGGAAGTTTAGACAATAAAAAAACGTTTAAACAAATTTTGAAAAATAGTATAATTGTTGGACTTTTTTCAGGAATAGGTATTTTCATGGGAGTATTTTTTGGTAGCATATCAGACGTATACACAGGTCTTTCTCTATCTATTAGTTCAGGTGCAATGTTATATATTGTTACAAAAACAGTTATACCAGATAAACAAAGTGAATATAACAGTTATATTTTATCGTTATCTTTTATAATAGGAATACTACTTTCAGCAATTATAACAAAAATATAATGAATTGACTTTAAAATTAAAATATGATAATATTATACCGAAATATTGGAGGTTTTTATGAATAAAATAATGTTTGTATGCACAGCAAATACTTGCAGAAGTGCAATGACACATCATTATATGCAGTGGAAAGTAGAAAAACTCGGTATTGAAAAAAATTTTTTGATTGATTCTTGTGGTATATATGCAAACACAGGTGAAAAAGCCACATATAATGCAATTCTTGCAATGAAAAATATAGGTATACCTATGGATAATCATAGAACAAAAAGTATCTATGATGTAGACTTGAAAGATTATGATTTGATTTTATGTATGACAAACAGTCATAAACAGATTATAAAAAGTAGTTATAGTAATATTAAAAATAAAGTATATACTTTAAAAGAGTATATAGGAGAAAAAGATACTGATATAAAAGATCCATATGGATATGGAAATATTGAATATGAAAACTGTTTAAAAGAAATTGTTTATTGTGTGGATAAGTTAATTCAAAAATTTTAAAGGAAGTGAAAAACTTATGATAATTATTGGCTCTGATCATACTGGTATTGAACTTAAGAAAAAAATTATTTCATATTTGTATGATAGAAAAATAGAATATGCTGATGTTACTAATTTTGAAAATCAGGATGGTGATGATTATCCTGATATAGCCAAAATAATATGTACAAAAGTTTTAGAAAATAATAACAATTTAGGAATAGCAATATGTGGTACTGGAATTGGTATATCAATTGCAAGTAATAAATTTAGAGGAATAAGAGCTGCAGTATGTACAAATGATTATATGGCAGAAATGTCAAGAAGAGATAATAATGCTAATGTTTTATGCCTTGGTTCAAGGCTTAAAAGTTCAGAAAGGGAAGATAATATATTTTCTATTGTCAATTCTTTTATAAATAATTTTTATGAAGCTGGAAGGCATGATAGAAGATTAAAAAAGATAAGAGAAATTGAAAATATGTATTTAAAAGGTGGTAAGTGATATGGCAATAGTATATGTAATATCGTGTATAACATTTATTTGCTGTTTAATTTTAACACCAATATTTATAAAAATATGTAAAAAATATGGACTGGTCGATATTCCAAAAGATAGTAGAAGGGTACATTCAAAACCTATGCCAAGATGTGGAGGAATTGCAATGGTAATATCTACATTACTTGGACTTACAATTTATTATTTGCTGACTATGAATATTCCATCTATTGCTTTAAATAATAAATTTTTTGGTTATGTTATAGGTGCTTTATTAATATTTGCTATGGGACTGATAGATGATATTTGGACTTTAAGACCTCTATATAAGTTTTTCTTTGAACTAACGGCAGGAATAGTAGTATTTGCTTTTGGTATTAGAATATCTGTAATTAATGTACCATTTTTTAATATTAATACAGTAAATTTAGCAAGTTGGGTAGATTTTTTACTCACTATGGCATGGGTAATATGTGTAACAAATGCAATGAATTTAATAGATGGACTTGATGGCCTTGCAGCAGGGATTTGTTCTATTTCTGCAACTGCTCTTTTAATTATATTTATAACAACTTCTGCAAGTTTGGAAGCAATTATAATTACAGCAGTATTAGTTGGAGCAACACTTGGATTTTTACCATATAATTTTAATCCGGCAAAAACATTTATGGGGGATTGCACATCTAACTTTTTAGGATTTACAATGTCAGTAGTATCAATACTAGGATTTGCAAAAGGATATACAATGATTGCAATAGTTGCACCAGTACTTGTACTTGGAGTACCAATATTTGATACTTTATTTGCTATGATAAGGAGAATATTAAAAGGACAGCCTCCATTAAAACCAGATGGTGCTCATATACATCATCGTCTTATAAAAAGGGGCTTTTCACAAAGACAAGCAGTACTTATACTTTATACAATAACTAGTATGTTATGTATTATTGCAGTTTCAATAATATCAGCTGATTTTTGGAAATTAATTATTTTAATTATAATGTCTGCATGTTTTATATTATTTGGTTTAATAAGTTTAAAGAAACATAAAGACCATCCAGAAGTCGATAATACTATAAGTGAAAATTTCATGCATGAAGATGATAATGAAAAAAAAGAAAAAGTATAAAAAGATAAAAATAAAGAATATAATATAATTTGAAAGGAGATATTTATGAAAGAACAATTATTACAAGATTTAAAAGAAGCAATGAGAGATAAAGATATATTAAAAAAGAATACAATAACTTTACTTAGAGCAGCAATACTTCAAGTAGAAAAAGATAGCCAAAAGCAACTTGATGATAATGAAATTATGGGAATTGTTGCAAAGGAAGTAAAAAAGAGAAAAGATGCAATATCAGATTATGAAAAAGCTGGAAGAGATGATATAATAACAGATTTGAACAAAGAAATTGAAATATTATCTAAATATTTACCAGAGCAGTTAACAAATGAAGAAATAGCAGCACTTGTTGATGAAGCAATAAAAAATGTTTCTGCAACATCTCTAAGGGATATGGGTAAAGTAATGCAATACTTAAAACCAAAAACTTCAGGAAAAGCAGATGGAAAAATAGTTAGTGATATTGTAAAAGAAAAGTTGAATAATTTGTAATTTGAGTGCCAAGTCTTCAAAGACTTGGTATTTTTGTCATTTTTTGTAATTCGATTATAATTAAAATAAGATAAAATTAATTTACAAAAAAGTATATAAATGTTATAATAACCCTATAATACGTATAAACAAGTTTGTTTAAGGAAAAATATTATTATATGTAATTAAAAGGAGGAAAGTATGTCAAATATTTATAAAATAAATGATGAAAAATTTAAAGGTGTATATGTTTCATATAACTTTTTGATGCAAGTAAATAGAAAAGAAAATTCTGAAAATTCTGTGTTAAGTTCTGTTCTTGGTAAGGCATGTGAAAAGTATAAATCACAAAAGGAAATAGAAAAGTATTTATATAGTCTATATGGTGCAGATTTTAATGTAAATATTGAAAAGATAGGAGATTTATACAATATAGAATTTAAAATAGAGTTTATTAACAAAAAGTTTTTACCAAATAACATTGATGTTTCAAAAAAGTGTATAGAGTTTCTTTATGAGGTTATATATAAACCATATCTTGTAAATGGAAAGTTTGATGAAGATATTGTTGAAAGAGAGAAAAACACTATATTAGATATAATAAAAACTAGAAAAGATGATAAATTAAGATATGCAGTACAAAAAATGGAAGAAATATTGTGCCCAAATGATGCTTTTGGATATAATTTATACGGGGATGAAGATATAGTAAAAAATATAACAAGTGATGATTTATACAGAAGGTATAATGATGTAACTCAAAATTCATATGTCATAGTTCTTGTAAGTGGAAATTTATCAGGATATGAAAACATTGATGAAACTATAAAAGATGTATTTGATAAAAAATTAAGTACACAAAAATCAATTAAAAATTTAAACTATGATGTAAAATCATGTGAGTTATCTGAAAAAATTGAAGAAATAAAAGAAAAACAAGAAACAACTCAAAGTGTACTTTCAATTGGACTTAAAATAAATGATTTTAAACCAGAAGAATATTTTGCTTTTAATGTATATAACACAATACTTGGTGGAACACCATCTTCTAAGTTATTTCAAAATGTAAGAGAAAAAGCATCTCTTGCATATACAGTTAGATCTAGATATTATAGATTTAAACCTATTTTTGTAATATATGCAGGTATTATGCAGGAAAATTATGAGAAAGCTAAGAATCTAATATTACAACAAGTTGATGAAATGAAAAAAGGTAATATTTCAGAAATAGAATTTAATTCTTCAAAAGAAAGCCTACTAGCAGATTTATTAGATTGGAATGATTCAAAAATAGCAGTAGCTAAGATGAAGTTATCAAATATAATTTCCTTTAAAGATGAAAATATGACAATAGAAGATATGAGAGAAAAAGTAAGAAATGTAACTTTTGAAGATGTTGTAGCTGTTGCACAAAAAGTTGAAGCTGAAAAGATATTTTTACTTGGAGGTGAGCAAAATGTATAAATTTGATATACAAAAATCTGATGAAATTGGTGAGATAACTTATGTAACTAGATTAAAGAATGGTCTTAGTGTATATATTTGTAAAAAAGAAGGATTTAATAAAAAAATAGGTATGTATGGTACAAAATATGGTTCAATTATGAACGATTTTGTTGATATAAATACAAATAATAGAGTACAAGTACCCGATGGTATAGCACATTTTTTAGAGCATAAGTTATTTGAAAAAGAAGGTGCAAATGCATTAGATTTATTCTCAAAAATGGGAGTGTCATCAAATGCGTATACTTCATTTGATCATACAGTTTACTATTTTGAAACAATTGAAAAATTTGATGAGTCAATTGATATGTTAGTAAAGCTTATAAAAGAACCATATTTTACTGATGAAAATGTTGAAAAAGAACAAGGTATAATAGGTCAAGAAATAAGTATGTATGATGATGATCCTTCATTTATGGTGTATTTTAATACACTTAGAGCTATGTATAAAAAACATCCTATAAGGATAGATATAGCAGGTACAATAGAGTCTATATCTCATATAACAAAGGAATTACTTTATACTTGCTATAATACATTTTATAGTCCGCAAAATATGTTTTTCTTAGTAGTTGGAGATGTAGATCCTGAAAATACTGTAAAAAGAATAGAGGAGAATATAAAAAAATATGAAAAAGATTATGATAATCTAGCTGGATATAAAGAAGTAGAAAAGTACATTGAGTTAGAAAACAGAGAAATATCACAAAAAGAAATAACTCAAAAAATGGATATATATATGCCACAACTTTGTATAGGATATAAATTAGATACTGTAAAAAATGAAGAAATTATGAAAATGGAAGCTGTTTGTAGCATAATATCAGATATGTATTTTTCAAGAATCACTCCTTTCTTTGAAAAGGAATATAACGATGGAAAATTAATTGAGCCTATATCTTTTGATTATGAAGGTAGCAAATATTTTTCACATATTATTTTAAGCTGTATAACTACTGAAATTGATAAGATTAAGGAAGATATAAAGCAGTATATTGATAAAATAAAGGAACAACCTATTGATACAGAATTATTTAAATTGATAAAGAGAAAGAAAATTGGTAGTGTTATATCTTCAGCAGATAATTTGAATATTAGTTATAGAAGAATAATAGATTCAATTCTTGATGATACTAAAATTTATGAAGACATAGAAGTATTAGAAAAGATTAGTGAGAAAGATATAAAAGATGTATTAAATTTACTAGATGATAAATATATGGTTATATCAAGCGTAATACAAAAATAAAGTAAAAAAAAGGCATATAATAGTAACTTAAGTATATATTAATTATTATCGTATATAATAGTGTTATAAGTATTTGTTGTTTTTGTCGAAATTTGCGACCGATTTATATATTACAAATATTGACAATGTTATACAAAGATGGTATAAGAATAGATATGAAGGATGTTGATTATATGTTAGTAGAAGAAATAGAGAAGATGAAAAAAAAGTTAGAAAAACAAATAAAAGACAATGAGCCTTATGAAGAAATTTATAAGACTAGTGTAGAAATTGATAAATTATTAGTTAAATATTATAATTCAATAAAAGAAAAGGATAAAAAAACAACATAAGTAGCTATGAAAGCATTATGTTATTTTAAAAAATTTAATATTGAAAAATTACTAAAATTGATATTTAGTAGTATTAGACCAAGAATTATAATTAAAATATAATCTGTATCTGATTGAAAAAGTAATAATACAATTAGAACGATAATTATAAGGTCATCCATTGCAATATTAATTCCAAAAATATTTATAGAATTATCAGAAAAAGTAAATGGACCAATTCTAAAGTGGATATTTGAAGAAGAATTAAAAGTTTCTTCTTCCTTTTTTTGGTTATTATTTTCTTCCTCTATATTTTCTTTTTCAATAATTTCACTTTCTTGCGTATTTTTAGTTGAAGTGTCTAAGTTATAATCTTTATTTGGATAATAGGTAGGGATAAAATAATTGTTATACCTATAAGAATTAAAACGATTTGTTCTATAATATGGATATTGATTAAACATTTTTATCACTACCTTTATCACTAAAAACTTCTATTGCTTTAATAATTGAAAGCATTGATATGTATTCATTAAGTTTATCCTGTCTTGATTTTCTTAAAAATGGTTTAAGAGATATAAGTAAAGTTTTCTTTGGATCATCTTCTGACATTGAAGATATTACTTTTTGAATTTTAAATAAAATATTTGGGTCAAATCCCGAAAAAAAATTACTATCATTTTGTCCTTGAGTATTACTATTAGTATTATTGAATGTATCTAAAAGTGAAGCTAGGTTGATATTATTAGTAACACTATCAGATGTAGTTATTTCCTCAGGTTTTTGATTGTTATTTTGTGGTTCCATTTTTGCTTGGATGCTTTGTATCAAATTAAAAATTGCTTGAGAATTATCTTGTGAATTATTATTTTCGTTATTCATAATTAGTTATTAGTATTATTTTTTCCAAGCATTTTAACAAGATTGTTTAAATCTTCAGAAGACATGTTTTGAACCATTTTTGTTACTTGTTCTATTTTACTTTTATCAATTGTGGATAGTAATTCTACAAGCTTAGAATTTAACATTGTATTCATTTCCTGGGAATTATTATTCATAATATCATCTCCTTTTATATTAAATTATATGCACTGTAATGATTATTGTGAATAAATCTTTAAAAAGTCATACTTTGTCGAAACTTGCGACGAAAATATATTACATAATGCTTGACATATTTAAGTTATGATGATAATCTATTTATGGGAAATTTGTATCTTTAATAGATAGGAGGGATGAAAATACGAAAATTTAAAGATATAAAAGAGATATATAATATAAATAGTGTAGAAAATGAATATTTATTATATAAATGTGAAAACAAAATGTATAAGAAGTATATTTACGAAGTAATACCAGTAACACTTCTTGATTTTTCAGTAGAAGTACAAAATAGTGTATATATGTTATACAATGAATTCTTAAGGGAAATGAATATTGATTTGCAAATATACATTTCTAATAAAAAGATGAATATTGATAGTTATATAGAAGAATTAAGAACTAAAATTTTAAATCAAAAAAACGAGAATTTTAAAAATTTCTTAGGTAATTATTTAAACGATTTAAAAGAAAAATTGAAAAATGAAAATATATACATAACTAGATATTATATTATAATTACTATGGACTTAAAAAATAATGATGAAATAAAGGATATAGACAATATTATATTGAAATTAAATAAACTTGGATGTGTAGTAAGTAGAATAAAAGAGCATGATAAAATGCTTAATATTTTATATGAAAGTATTAATAAGGTAAGTCTTTATAGTGACAAGTGATATTTTTAATATATTACCATCTTTTATAGAAAATATAGATTTTAGATATATAAAAGTAGATGATAAGTATATAGCAAGTTTGATTATAAAAGAATATCCAAAAAATTCATATTTTCTTAGTATAATGGAAGCTATTCCAAAAGATTTTATGTATGATATTTCAATATTCTTAAAAAAACAAGATATTATGAAAGTATTAAAAGAATTAACATATTATATATCATCGTCATCAGCAGAGATAAATACAATAAATAAAAATCAGGTAGATATAGATGTGTTAAACAAAACTTTAGATGATGCAAAAAATTTAAGACGTGAAATACAAATCAACAATGAAGAAGTATATAACGTATCAGTGTTTATAACACTTTATTCTAATAGTATTGATGAGATACTTCAAATTATAAAAAATTTTCAAACAAAACTTTTTTCAAAACAAATTGTTTCTGTTATAAGTAATTTTAGACATTTAGATGTCTATCTTTTAAATATTCCAGTAAATGATAATAAAAACAAGTTACTAAGCGATAATTATAGATGTATGACTACATCATGTGTAGCAAACTTTTTTCCTTTTTATACACAAAATATATTTGATGAAAATGGAATTGTACTTGGATATACTAAAAATGATAATAGGTTATTTAATATAGATATATTTAGTAAAAAGTATTTTAATGCAAATATGTGTATATTTGGTAGTAGTGGTTCTGGTAAATCCTTTTTTGCTAAAATGATGATATTTAAAGAATATATGAATTCAAAAATACAATATATTTTTGATCCAGAAGGTGAATATACCACTTTTGTAAAAAAAATCAAAGGAGAAATATTTTCATTAGATGAAAAGGATGAAACATATATAAACATTATGCAAATAAACGAAAAGGATATAGAAATATATGGTAAAGATACAATTACAAAAAAGGTAGAGGAAATAATTAATTTCATAACAAAAATCGAAAAAATAGAAGATGAGATAAATATTGAAGATATAAGAAATAGTATTTATTTATCATATAGTGAACACAAAATTACAAAAGATATAAGTACGTTATATAAAAATAGTAGTAATAATAGTATATATTTAACTAAAGTAATTAAAGATACTAAAGATTTCCCGATACTTTTTGAGCTTTTAAAATATATAAAAGATGAAAGCTTAAAAAACAGATTATACATGCTTTTTAACTCAAGACTTAAATGTTTTTCTAATTATACTAATATTGATTTAAATAGTAATTTAATAGTATTTGATACAAGTAAGAAAGATAATATAGTAGTAAAGTATATACTTGAGAAAATACTGCTATATCTAAGATATTATAATACTAATAACACAATTATATATATTGATGAAATATGGAGATATATAAATGATAAAAATGAAACTAATATAGCAGATATTATATTTTTACTTTTTAAAACAATAAGAAAGAATAACGCAAGTATTGTAACAATAACTCAAGATATTAACGATTTTTTAGCATATGATAATGGAAATTATGGTAAAAGTATTTTAAATAACTGTTGTTTTAAACTATTTTTTAAAGTAGATTATTTAAGTAGTGAGATTTTAAAAAAGCTAGGTATAATAAATGGCATTGATATAAAAGAGTTGTTAAGGCTTGATAAGGGAGAGGCAATAATTAGTTTTAAAAATAATGTAACAACTCTTAATATAAGAGCAAGTGAATATGAAACTAATTTGATAGAAGGTGATGAGTATTAAAATTTTACTTGCAATAGATAATAAAGAGATAAAAGAGCGATTAGACAATAAATATGGAAATAGAGTATATAGTTATGATATTGATACTAAAGAAAATGTAATAGAATTTTTAAGTGGAAAAAATGAAGAATATATAGTTATAACTAAAGATACATTAAATGGTAATATTGACAAAAAATTATATATAAAGCAATTAAGACTTGCAAATAGTAAATCTAAAATTGTATATATTGTTGAAACACTAACAAAAGAATATAAAGAATTTTTATTTGCTAACGAAGTATTTAATATAATTGAAGGTAAAAATATAAATTTTAACGTATTAGTAAGCTATATAGATAATCCAAAAGATGTTGTATATAAAAATATAGATAATGGTGAATTTGATATAAAAACTAAAAGAATAATTGGAATACTAGGTGTTGGTGGCGTTGGAAAATCTTTAGTAAGTAGTGTAATAGCAAATAATATATCAAAATTTGCAAGTGATACCACTATTTTAGTTGATATGGATACTAAAAATCCAAGTCTTGATATATTAAATAATTTAGATAGTAATAAAGGACTATATCAATATTTCGATAATCAATATGAAGAAATAGAAAATATTTTAATAAAGAAAAACAATTTAGCCTATTTGATTAATAAACCAATAAAAAAAGTAAACTTTTCTAAAGATAAGTTAGAAAAAATATATAGTTTTTTATTTAATAATTATACTTTTTCTGTTATTGACTTACAAAGCGATATACAAAATGAGTTTTCAAAATTTTGGATAAGTAGATTAACAGATTTATTTGTTGTTGTTAATCCAAATTTCCTAAATATAAGGAAAAGTATAAATTATATAAGTAAATTAAAAAATAAAAATATATGTATTATTTTAAATAATGTAAAACCTAGTTCTATAAGTGAAAGCCAAGTAAAATCATTACTTGATGATTGTAATATTATAGGAAAAGTTTATTATGCAAAAAGTATTGAAAATTGTATAAATGGTTCTGTTTCAGCTTTTGAGGTAAATTGTGATTTGTACGACTTGTACAAAGAATTAAATATTAGTGGTAAAACAAGTGTGAGAAATATGTATTTTGAAAAATATAAGAAACTTAAGGAGGAAAAATGGAGAATATAATAGAATTAAATACTTTAAAAAAAGTAGATAAAAATTTAGATATAGATGAAGGTGTAGATATAAATTTAGTAAAAAACAGAAATGAATTTACAAGTGTTGTTGAAAATATTGTAGATAAAGGTGCAAATTATGTTATACGAGGAATGCCTATAAATAATCATATAAAAGATATATTAATAGATGTAAAAAATTCTTTTAAAACAAAAGATTTTAAAGAAATACTAAAAACAGCAGTAAATAGTAGTATTAGAGAAGGATTAGAAGTATTATCTCTTCCAAAAACAATAATAAAAGATATATCTAAAATTAAGGATATAGCAATAAATGGAGGACTTTCACAAGGAATTAGTGCAGGTCTTGATATTATATCTAAAAAATTCTTAGGAAATAGTGCTTATGGAGTATATATAAAAGATTTTTTCGATAAAACAAAGGATTTTATAAACAGTAATGAATTTATACAAAAACTTACAAATGGAATGAAAAAATGTATAAATAAAATAACTGATTTTAAAAATACATGTAAAGAATGGTATAAAGCTTATGATAAATTTGATTTAAATGATATAAATACAATTGCTAATGTATTAAATAAAAAGAAAAATAAAGTAAGTTTTGATAATGAATGTCAAAATCAAAATAATGTAATACAAAATATGACTGAATTGATAAATAATAAAAAAGATAAATTATCTAAACTTCAAATGCAAATATGTAATTTTATTTAACTATTTCTTTTTTCTTTTTTTTGGTATATAATGTTTCTGAAAGGTAAATGGTGATTATATGAATTTTCACGATAAAGTATATGAACTTATAACTGCTTTAAAAGATACAAATGAGTATAAAACATTTTTAAGTTTAAAAGAAGAAATAAAAAAAGATGATGCACAATACCAGAAATTAAAGAAATTTAAAATTAAACAACAAGAACATCATATGAAATATCTAAATGCTGAAAAAATAGATGAAAATGAATTACAAGAAATGCAAGATATGTATGCAGAACTTACAACAAATGAGTTATGTAGACAATTACTAGAGGCAGAAATTAGAATTAATATATTGCTTGCAGATATGCAAAAAATTCTTGCAAACGGAATAAAGGATATAACAGAATTTTAATATGAAATTTAAAGAAAAATGTAGCTCTTTTAGGAAGAAATCTAATATATCTAAGATATTAGATGAAAGGATAAAAAAATTACCTAATAATGAAATAGTTGCAAAAGATATACTAAAGGATTTAGGTAATACACATACTAATATAGTTTATGATGATAGCATAGAAGATAGTTTCTTTATCTATTTAGATGATACACTTTATCTTTCAAAAAAAGCTGATAAAGACAATAATTATTCAAGAATTTTGCAAGTATCACATGAATGTAGGCATACTATGCAATTAGGTATATTTCAAGTTTTAAATTTTATTTCATCAAAAATAGAAGTCATAGTTTTTATAATAAACATATTGTTATTTTGTTTTAATTGGTTGAGTAAAAAAAGTGTTTTTATATATTTAGTTACAATTGGAATAAGTGTCTTTTTTAATTTGTTAATTGAAATTGATGCAATATTAAGCTCTATAAAAATTGCCAAAAAATATCTTAAGCATAAATTAAAAAATGAAGAAGCAGAAGAAGTTTTAGCTGTTTATAAGTTTAAAACAAAAGTATTATTACCTTTTTATATAATAAGAATATTGTTTAGTAAAATAATAAGGTTACTAATTGTATTATTTATATTTTTCTCATTATATAGCTAATGAAAAGTTTATATAATCAAATTTTATATAGAAATAAGTGAAATAACTGATTTAATAAGTGCATATAAATATAAAAGGTGATGAATATGAAGTTTTCTATACTTCAAAAAAGAATTATATTTATATGCTTTTTTGTTTGTTTGTCAATTACATCATATAATATAATCAATAAATCAAATCAGGTATCAGAAGTAAACGCTTTACCAGCATCTAATAAAACAATTGTACTTGATGCAGGACATGGGTTCCCAGATGAAGGAGCAGTGGGATTTTATGGAACAACAGAACAGGCAATAAATTTGAGTATTTCTTTAAAACTACAAAAATTGATTGAACAAAGTGGAGCAAAAGTTATACTTACAAGAAGTGATGAAAATGGGATTTATTCAACAGATAGTGAGAGTATAAGAAATAAAAAAGTTAGTGATATAAAAAATAGAGTGGATATTGCAAATAATTCAGATGCTGATATATTTATTTCAATTCATTTAAACAAATATCCAAGTTCAAGTAAATATAGAGGGTGGCAAACTTTTTATCAAAAAGATAATGATGAGAGTAAAAAAATAGCTGAAAATATACAAGATTATTTAAATAAAAATATTGAATATGATAACAATAGAAAAATATTACCAATTTCTGATGTATATATAATGGAACATATAAATATTCCAAGTGTAATTGTTGAATGTGGTTTCTTATCAAATGAGGAAGAAACAAGATTACTAAATACTGAAGAATACCAAAATAAAATTGCTTGGGGAATTTTTATTGCACTTCAAGATTATTTTTATGAGAAAGGAATGTAAAATCATGAATGTACTTATGAAAAAAGCATATAATGAGGCTTTAAAAGCTTATGAAAAATTAGAAGTACCAGTTGGGGCTGTGATTGTAAAAGATGGCGTGATAGTTGCAAAGGCACATAATTTAAGAGAATATAAAAATAGTAGTTTAGCTCATGCTGAAATTTTATGTATTGAAAAAGCTTGTAAAAAATTAAAAACATGGAGATTAGATGATTTAGAAATGTATGTAACATTAGAACCCTGTTCTATGTGTGCAGGTGCTATAATACAATCAAGATTAAAAAAAGTATATATTGGTGCAAAAGATGAAAAGAATGGGTGCGTTGGCTCATTAATTAATATGTTTGATATAAATACAACTCATAAAGTTGAGTATGAGTATATGGATGATTGTAAAGAGTGTTCTGAAATTTTAACTAAATTTTTTAAAGAATTAAGGAAAAGTAAAAAATGATACCAAGGAAAAATATACCTTGGTATTTTTACTTCGATGAATAATATTTCTTTACTTCGTCACAAAATTCAATAATAGCTTTATACTGTTCAAGTGAAAGATTATCTAAAAATTTAGTTATATCATTATTAGATTCTTTTATATGAAAAAAATCATTTATATCCATTTTAAATGTAGTGCATAAAGTAAATATAAAGCTTATTGAACAAGTATACTTGCAATTTTCAACTTTTGAGATATGTTCTACTGATACCTCTAATAATTCTGCAAGTTGGTCCTGTGTTAATTTATTATTTTCTCTAATTTTTAATACATTGTCTGCAATACACTTTCTAATTTCATCTTCGTTTTTAAAATATGATAAGTAATTCATAAAAAATATCCTTTCAATTTATAATATTAATATGATATGTATAATAATAATATCAATACCATAATATTATAATATTTTTATTGTAATTCGAATGGATTATTATACTATAAATATAAACAATAATACTTTAAAATGTAAAAAAGAATGATAAAATTAAAACATAATAGGTGTAGAGAATACATAATATTAGAAAAAAATTAATCAAAATTTATAAAATATAAATATTTGAATTATAAAAAATATGATATAATCTATATGAATTGAAATGTAAGGAGATTAATCATGGAATGGAATCAATTAATACCTGAATTTGATGTATTTAATTTGGAAGAAAGTTTAAATTTTTATCTAAATTTAATTGGATTTCATATAGTATATGATAGACCAGAGGATAAGTTTTCATTTTTACAGCTTGGAAATGTTCAGATAATGATACAGGAAATAGATAAAGAAAATAACAAATGGGAAACAGGAAAGTTAAAATATCCGTTAGGAATAGGAATAAACTTTCAAATTGATGTTACTAATATTGATGAGATATATAACAGATTAAAGAAAAATAACTATAAAATTTTTGTAGAAATGGAAGATCATTGGTATAGAAAAGATGATGAATTAATGGGATGTAGAGAATTTTTAGTGCAAGATCCAAATGGAATTTTATTAAGATTTAGTCAAGATTTATAAAAACAAAAATCAAGAGTAATAAAACCCTTGATTTTGGTACACCCGACAGGACTTGAACCTGCAACCCCCAAGTTCGTAGCCGAACACCATAACTAAAAACAGTATATCATTGAATAGTTTAAAAATCAAGAAAAATAATACAAGCATTGAAAATACTATATTTGAGCAATGTATTAAAAATTTAAAATAGTTTAAAGAGGTTTAAAAAAATTTAAAAAAGTTTAAAATTCTATGGGAATTTCTTGGGAAAGATTTTGTATATTTTTAAAATTCCCAAAAAATCGCTTTTTTGAACTTTAAAAACAGTTGAAATATCAACGAAAAATGAGCTTTTTACTTTCCCATAGAAACTAAAAAATACAAAAGAAATTTCTGTTACAATAGCAATTTTGCTATTGTTTTTTTATATTATAGGAAAAATCGATTTTAAAGATAAAAATCAAAGGTAAAAGAAAGCATGATAAAAGAGCATACAT
>CANQPW010000015.1 GCA_947625855.1 uncultured Clostridia bacterium
TAGTTCATATAAACTAATGGAACAGATTAAACCAGATGCATTACTAATACTTGGTGATACAAATAGTTGTTTATCTGCTATAAGTGCAAAAAGATTGCACATTCCAATATTCCACATGGAAGCAGGAAATAGATGTAAAGATGAATGTTTACCAGAAGAAACAAACAGAAGAATAGTTGATATTATTTCTGATGTAAATCTAGCATATTCTGAACATGCTAGAAAATACTTGCATGAATGTGGCTTACCAAAAGAAAGAGTATATGTAACAGGTTCTCCAATGGCAGAAGTTTTGAGTCAAAATATAAATGAAATTAAAAAATCAGATATACTAAATAAATTATCTTTAAAACCAAATAATTATATATTACTTTCTGCACATAGAGAAGAAAATATAGATACTAAAGAAAATTTTGAATCGCTATTTAAGGCTATTAATAAAATGGCTGAAAAGTATGATATACCTATATTATATTCTTGCCATCCAAGAAGTAGAAAAAGACTAGAAACTAGTAATTTTAAGCTTGATAACAGAGTAATTATGCATGAACCATTAGGCTTTCATGATTATAATAATCTTCAAATGAATGCTTTCTGTGTAGTAAGTGATTCAGGAACACTACCAGAAGAAAGCAGTTTCTATACAAGTATTGGGCATCCAATATCTGCAGTATGCATAAGAACTTCAACAGAAAGACCCGAAGCATTAGATAAAGCTTGCTTTGTACTTGCTGGTATTGATGAAAAGAGTTTATTACAAGCTGTAGATACAGCTGTAGAAATGACAAAAAATAATGAATTAGGTATACCTGTACCAGATTATACAGATCTTAATGTGTCCACAAAAGTAGTAAAAATTATACAAAGTTATACTGGTATAGTAGATAAGATGGTTTGGAGAAAAAATATTAATAAATCAGTTGGTGATGAAGATGAAAATAGTGCAGATTAATTCTGTTCCAAATGGTTCTACTGGAAAGATAATGTTGGATATTCATAGAGCATTGTTAAATAATGGACATGATTCTTATGTTATATGGGGAAGAGGAAGAAATGCTACAAACGATCATGAAATATATTTAAATGATAAAATTGGAGTATATATTCATGCACTTTTATCTAGAATAACAGGAAAAGTTGGATTTTACTCAAAACATTCAACAAAAAAATTATTGAGGATTTTAGATGAAATAAAACCTGACATTATACATCTACATAATATTCACGGATATTATATTAATATAGAAATGTTGTTTGAGTATATAAAAAAACATGAAGAAATACGCATAGTATGGACTCTTCATGATTGTTGGAGTTTTACAGGACATTGTCCACATTTTGAATATATAGGATGTAAAAAATGGATAAATGAATGTTACAAATGTCCACAATTAAGGTCTTATCCAAAATCATTTGTTGATAATACAAAGTGGTGCTATCATAAAAAAAGAGAACTATTTACTGGGGTGAAAGATTTAACTATTGTAACTCCATCTAAATGGTTATTAAATTTAGTGAATAAATCATATTTAGGTAAATATAAATCTAAAGTTATATATAATAGTATTGATTTAGATATTTTTAAACCGACTAAAAGTGACTTTAGAGAAAAATATAATTTACAAGACACCAAAATATTATTAGGAGTTGCAAATGCTTGGACTCAAAAAAAGGGTTTTAACGATTTTATTAAATTATCAAAAATGTTAAATGATGATTTTAAAATTGTATTAGTAGGTTTAAATGATAAACAATTAAAAACTTTACCTAAAAATATTATAGGTATTAAAAGAACAGAAAATCAAAAGGAACTTGCTGGTTTATATTCCTGTGCAAATGCTTTTCTAAATCTTACTTATGAAGATAATTTTCCAACTGTTAATCTTGAAGCATTAGCTTGTGGAACACCAGTTATTACATACAATACAGGTGGTTCACCTGAATGTTTAATTTATAATCATGGTATGGTTGTAACATATGATGAATTATTAAAGAATATAACTCAAATAGCTAATATAAAAAAGAAGAATATTAGAATTGATAATAATATGTTTAAAGAATATTTAGAAATTTATAATAATCAATAGAAAATAGTAATGCTTTTATAAAAAGATTATAAAATTAGGTTTTAAAAAAGCTGATAATGAAAATATTAAAGGATTTATGGAAATAAGCTTAAATAAATATAAAATATAAATTTAAGAACAAAAAAAAGGATTTTACAAAAAAAGCATTTATTCAATGAAATTATGACTATTACAAAAAATATTTGAAGTTAATAACTAAAAAATAAATAGAGAAAGGAGAGCAGTGATATATTTAATTACTAAATATATCATACAAAAAATTATGAATAAAGAAAAAATATTAAGTATAAGTGTAGCAGCTTATAACTTAGAGGATTTAGTTAAAGAAAATATTGAATCTTTTTTGAAATGCAAATATAAAGATGAAATCGAAGTATTAGTAATTGATGATGGCTCGAAAGATAATACAGCAGAAGTAGTGAGTGAATATCAAAAAAAGTATCCTAATACTATTAGACTAATAAAACAAAAAAATGCAGGACCAGGTTCAACAGTAAATACAGGAATAAAAAATGCAACTGGTAAATATTTTAAAATGATTGATGGAGATGATTGGGTAGAATCTGAAAATGTAGATAAATTAATTGAGTCTATACGAGACTTAGATGCAGATATGATTATAACAAATTATGAGATTTTTAATAACAAGTTAGGAAAGATAATAAAAAATCTTAAACCAAATCTAATCAGTGGAAAAATAGCAAATTTTTCTGAAATTTGTAATTCTAATAACCTAGTTATGCACACGATTACATACAAGACAAGCATACTGCAAGAAAATAATATTAAATTAGATAATGGATTTTATACTGATATTGAGTATCTTCTTTTACCAACACCATATATTAAAACAGCTATATATTTTGACTTGAATATTTACGTATATAGAGTAGCTAGAGCTGGTCAAAGTGTTGATGTTAAAAGTATGCAAAAAAATATTGAAATGCATAATATAGTTTTAAATCGACTAATTGATTTTTATGAAAATGATTGCAAAGACATAGATGAGAATTTAAAAAAATATCTTTCAAAAAGAATATCAGTAATGGCATTGACTCAAACTCTTACATTGTTATCATATAACTATAGTAAAAAAATGAAAGAAGATATAAAAAGATTTGCATTATCTTTAAAATCTAAAAGTTCTGATATATTTGATATGTATTCTAAAAATAAATATGTAAAATTTATGATAAATTCAAATTATTCTACTGTTTGGATATTATCAATTTTAAGAAAGATTAAATCAAAAATATAAAGGAGAAAAATTATGTATGATTATATAATAGTAGGAGCTGGATTATTTGGTTCAACTTTTGCAAATATTGCTAACAAAAATGAAAAAAAGGTATTAGTTATTGATAGAAGAAATCATATTGCAGGTAATGTATATACAGAAAATATGGAAAATATAAATGTTCACAAATATGGTGCACATATTTTTCATACTGATTATAAAGATGTATGGGATTATGTAAATTCTTTTGTAGAGTTTAATAGATATACTAATTCACCAATTGCAAGAATTGGTAATGAAATATATAATATGCCATTTAATATGAACACTTTTTCTAAAATATGGAATGATGTGTTTACACCAGAGGATGCATTAAGACATATTAATGAAGAAAAAAAAGAAATGGAAGGAAAAGAACCTCGTAATTTAGAAGAACAGGCTATATCATTAGTAGGAAGAACAATATATGAAAAGCTTGTAAAAGGATATACAGAAAAACAATGGAATAGAGACTGTAAAGAACTTCCAGCATTCATTATTAAAAGACTTCCCGTTAGACTAATTTATGATAATAATTACTTTAATGATAGATATCAGGGTATACCAATTGGTGGATATACAAAATTAGTAGAAAAGATGCTTGATGGAATTGAAGTAAAGCTTAATACAGACTTTTTTGATAATGTAGATTATTATAAATCAATAGCAAAGAAAATTGTATATACTGGACCAATAGATGAATATTTCAACTATTCATTAGGAAAATTAGATTGGAGAAGTTTAAAATTTGAAACAAAGATTTTAGATTGTGAAAATTATCAAGGAAATGCAGTAGTAAATTATACTGGTCATGAAGTAGATTATACAAGAGTTATTGAACATAAACATTTTGAAAATAATGTAAGTGATAAGACAGTTATAACTTATGAATATCCTGCAGATTATGAAGAAGGAATGGAAAAATACTATACAATAAATGATGAAAAAAATAATAATCTTGCCTTAAAATATAAAGAATTAGCTAAGAATGAAAAGAATGTATTATTTGGTGGTAGGTTAGCAGAATATAAATATTATGATATGGATGATGTTATTAAATCTGCATTTGACTGCATTGAAGGTGAATTAAATGAAAAATAAAAGTATAAAGAAAAATTTAATTCTTAGTACTTTATATCAAATTCTTACACTTATTATTCCTTTTATAACAGCTCCATATATTTCAAGAGTTATTGGTGCAGAAGGTGTTGGTATATATAGCTATACTTTATCAATAGGAACATATTTTACACTTTTTGCAGCACTTGGAACTGTATCTTATGGAACAAGAGAAATAGCAAGAAATAGAGATGATAAACAAAAAAGAAGTAAATCATTTTGGGAAATAGAAACATTAACAATAATTACTTCATTCATATGTATTTTACTTTGGTTTATATTTATAGGTTTTAGTAAAGATTATAAAATATATTATTTAATATTAACTTTAAATTTACTTAATACAATGATGGATATATCATGGTTTTATGCTGGCTTGGAAGAATTCAAGTATACAATACTTCAAAATTCAATATTTAAAATATTAGGTTGTGTATCATTATTTATATTTATTAAGAAACCAACTGATTTAGCACTTTATATTTTTATAATGTGCATATCTACTTTACTTGGTACAGTATCAATGTGGATTTATTTACCTAAATTTATTGGTAAAGTAAATATAAAAGATATGAAAATAAAGCATCATTTTAAAGAGACATTTGTATACTTTATACCTACAATTGCTACATCAATATATAATGTTTTAGATAAAACATTAATTGGTGTAATAACACAAGATGCATATGAGAATGGCTATTATGAGCAAGCAAGTAAAATTGTTAATATGACTAAGGCTCTTACTTTTACATCATTAAATACTGTATTGGGTGCTAGAATTTCATATTTATTCAAAGAAAACAAAATTGAAGAAATAAAAAGTAGAATTAACAAATCTATAAACTATATATTTTTTATGGGATTTGGGATTATGTTCGGACTTATAGGTGTAAGTAAATTTTTTGTACCATTATTTTTTGGTGATGGTTATGAAAAAGTTATACTATTAACACAATTAATGAGTCCACTAGTTATAATAATTGGATTGAGTAATTGTTTAGGAACACAATATTATAATCCTGCTGGACTTAGAAGTAAAAGTGCTAAATTTATAATTATAGGCTCTATTTCGAATTTGATATTGAATATTTTATTTATTCCTAAATTATCTAGTTATGGAGCAGTAATATCAACCATAGTAGCTGAATCATTAATAAGTATATTGTATTTGATTTATTGTAACGGTTTTTTAACAATAAAATCTGTTGTTAAATCTTCATACAAAAAAATAATTAGTGGATGTATTATGCTTCTAATAGTTTATTTGATAGGATTATTAAATATAAATGTCGTCTTGAAATTAGGAATTCAAGTAGTTTCAGGAATTATAATATATATACTAGTACTATTAATTTTAAGAGATGAATTTACCCTTAATACATCAAAATATTTAGTTAAAAAGTTAGTTAGGAGGACTTAAAATGAATGGTGAATTTTCACTGGATGAAGAGATTAAATTAGGTTTCAAAATAACAAAAGAAAAGAAAGAAATTTGGAAAATAGAATTAGATTTATTAAATAAATTAAAAAAAGTCTGTGAAAAAAATAATTTAAAATTTTATGCAGATGCAGGTACACTACTTGGTGCCGTGAGGCATAAGGGATTCATTCCATGGGATGATGATATAGATGTTGCAATGCTTAGAGAAGATTATGACAAATTAGTAAGTATTTCTAAAGATGAATTTAAAGAACCTTATTTCTTTCAATGTTATCAAACAGAAGAAGGATACGGCAGAGGACATGCTCAACTTAGAAATAGTAATACAACTTGTATATTAAAAAGTGAATTAAAAACAAATTGTACATTTAATCAAGGGATTTTTTTAGATATTTTTGTACTAGATGGTGTTCCTAATTCTGAAAAAGAAATAAAAAAAGAAAAAAGAAAAATAAAAATATTATCTAAATTAATAGGATGGAAAATGCATTGTAATTTAAGTAATCATTCTTTAAAAGACTTAATAAAATATGTTGTTACATTTCCATTTAATTTAAAGTCGATGTGTGAAAAGAGAGAGAAAATACTAAAATCATTTAAAATCGAGGATTCAAAGTATATAGCTCCTCTTGGATTTATATACGAAACGGAAAAAAGAATTAGAGATAAACATTTATATGACGAAGTAACTATGCTAGAATTTGAAAATACTACTATTCCAGCACCAAAATATTATCATAATTATTTAACACATAGGTATGGCGAAAACTATATGACTCCTAAAAATATACCTACTTCACATGGAGATATTATAGTTGATACAAAGAAAAGTTATAAAGAATACTTAAAGAAGGAGAATAAAAATTATGGAAAATAAAAAATACAAAATTGGATATACAACAGGTGTATATGATTTATTTCATATAGGACATCTAAATATATTAAAAAAAGCAAAAGAACAATGTGATTATCTAATAGTTGGTGTAAGTACTGACGAACTAGTACAAAACTATAAGCATAAAACACCAGTTATACCATTTGAAGAAAGAGTGGCAATAATAGAAGCAATAAAATATGTAGATAAAGTTGTTCCACAAACAACTATGGACAAGTATGTGGCATGGGAAAAAGAAAAATTTAATGTTATATTTCATGGAGATGATTGGAAAAATTCTGATATGTATAATGAAATGGAAAGAAAATTAAAAGCAGAAGGTGTGGACTTTGTATACTTTCCATATACTAAATCAACTTCATCAACTATGATAAAAAAAGTTCTTGAAGAAATGTCAAAATAGTTTTATATGGAGGGTACTATTATGCTAAAAAAGAAAACAATCATCATAACTATTATATTTATACTATCTATTTTTACAACATTTATTATTACATATAAGTTTCATGATGAAATAGGTGCTTTAAAAAGTTATGTTGTAAATATAATACATGGTAAAAAGGATATTCATAAGAATGCTGAGTTAATAAATGACTTAAAAACTCTACAAGATGAAGATAATGCTTGGTATACTAAATATCATTTTATTTCTCACTCTGGTGGAGGAATAGATGGAAAAGCATATTCAAATTCTTTAGAGGCTTGGAATTTGGCTTATGAAAAAGGTAACAGAGTATTTGATGCAGATATGATGTTTACAAATGATAAAAAATTAATTGTAAAACATGAAGGACAAAATTTGGAATTAGATTCAAAACCTATGAAAGAAAGTAATATTGTAATTGACGGTAATGGTCTTCAATATAGATATAAAGAAACTGATAATATTTCATATGATGACTATATGAATTCCAAAATTTATCATAAATATACACCTATTGATTGCGAAATGTTAATTGATTATATGTATAATCATAAAGATTTATATATTGCACCAGATATGAAAGATGATATAGAAGAATCATATAATTATTTATGTGATTTAGCTAATAAGAAAAATATGACTGAAGTATTAGATAGAATAATTGTATCTGTTTATGATATTGATTCTTACAAAAAAGTAAGTTCAATATATAATTTTAAAAATTATACATTTAGACAATATATAAACAATCCTCAAAATTATTATGATCAAGTTAAATTTATGATTGAAAATAACATACATGTTTTAAATGTTTCTCAAGATTTTATGAGTGATAATGAAATACAAGAAATTGAGAAAAAAGGAATACATATATATGTAGCAGTAGTTGATAATATATCAGATATGAATTACTACAAAGACTTAGGTGCAGATGGATTCGTAAGCAATTATTTATATGAGTCTGATTGGGATATACAATAGATTGTATTATAAAGAATGACAATGAGTAAAAAACATTAAAAAGGTTAAAAGAAGGATTTTATTTCAATCCTTCTTTTTTTACCCAACTAAACCTTGAACCATATTTTATAATTAACAATGTTTAATTTTAAATATTATATTTTTTATTATCATCTTTTTTTAAAAGATTAGCTACAAATAATAACACAATTGCTATAACAATAAAAATTATTGGTATTTTTGAAAAATAATTTAGTATATCATTTATAATGTTTATTATAATATCTGATATATTTCTATTATATATATTTATATCGTTTATATGTAGTTTATAGTCTATAAATATTTTTGGAGCATATAAAACGATACCTGATGAAAGTAAGGATACTCCAATATAATTTAAAACTTTCATTATATTTTTAATGTTTATTATAATTAAAAGTAATAATAATACTACAACAGATACATATAATGATATATTTGCTATGTCTACTATATTACTAATTTTTTTCAAATTTATATTTATCTTAGATATTAAATCTATTGGAAAAACTTCAGATGCATATACACTTGAAATTTTTGAAACAAATGTTGATACTGCATTTTCTTCACTAGAATTTAACTTTCTATGATTTTCTTCTAAATAGTTATTAATGTTTTCATTTAATCTCTTTTCTATATCTTCTTTATTTATAGTATATTTTGTATTATTGTAAATACTTTCTATACAATTTCTTATTTCAGTTTTAATGTCCTCCACTGTAATTATGTCTTTTATAACACTTTCATCAAGTCCTGATTGTTCAATATAATTAGAAAAATTTTCATTTAAAGTTTTATATGTATTTTCATAAAAATTTACATTATCAAATATTTGTAGTATGTTATCAATATTTAAAACTTTTTCTTTAATGCAAGCTATTAAAACTAATGCTATTAGAACAATTACTAATAAAAATGTTAGTATATATGATATTAACTTTTTCATTTTTTCCTCCTATAAAGCTTCCCATTGATCTAATTCAGAATATATTACATATCTTCTTGTTGTGTATCCTAATGCATCAAAAGGATAACATGTAAATATCATTAGAATTTCTTTTTCATCTTGAATAGGAAGTTTTTCTTTTTCTGTTTCTTGTATAACTTGCATATCATAAGCTTTATATCTAAAGATACCATAATTAGTTTTAACTTCAATAATATCTCCTATATTTACTTTAGATAAGTTTCTAAATTTATTTGCTGAATTATGAGCACACATTATTATAGAGCCACCTGCTCCTGGCATATAACTACTTGTTGAATGACCAACACCATTATTTAATACACTTACTGCATCTCCATAAAATACTGGTAAATTTATGTCTGCACTTTCAATTGTAATAGTACCATATTGTTGACCATAATATGGGCGACTTTTTATTATGCTTTTGCCAGAATCTAAAACTTGCATTATAACTTCTTTTTCTTTCGTATTATCACTTTGTCCAGTTGATATTGTATTTATTAAAGAAACTGCCATGTTAATTTCCTTATTAGTTAAAGTGTATACTCCAAAGATAATTATTATAGCAAATATAAAAGCAACTATTATTTGAGTAATAGTTGCCTTAATTGCTCTTAAAAAACTATTTTGCATTTACTAATTTTCCTTTTTTAGCTACAGCAAACACGGCAATTGCAGCTACAGCCATTATAGCTATTGCAATATAAACTATATTGTTAGATCCAGTATATGGAAGCTTATTACTTAAGTCAATTGCATCTATTTTTTCACCATATTGGAAAACATCCATAGTTTTATCAGCTGAATTATAAGATATTGATACTCCTACAAGACTACCAGCTTCATTTAATAAAGATAGTACATCTTGTTTTGCTGTTGCTGGCATAGCTTCTAAACCAGTAGAACTAGTGTTATTAGTTATGTCAATAGCTTCTTTAACTTTAGATAAAATGATATCTCCTGCTTCAGCACTTACTTCATTTTCATTAAGGAAGTCTTCAATTTTTTGTACATCTGCACTTGATAAAGTAACACTTTGTCCTGCTACAACATGCTCTTGTCTTGCAAAAGAAACAAGATCTTCTACAGTAGCTGCATTAACGCAAGGAGTTACTATTAAAACTAATGCAAACATAGCAACAAAAACATACTTTAATTTTCTCATAATTTTTGTGCTCCTTTCTTATGGGCATATTTTACCACAATTATCTCTATTTGTCAAATAAAGATAAGAAATATTTTTAATTTCTATATATTATATTATGTAATTCTATTAAATATAATATACAAATTTATAAACTTTTTTAAATTTTATAATACATTTGATTTTTACTTGTTGGTCTATCTGGTATTGTTTGTATTATCAAACCTTCTCTAATTGCAGGATCTAAGTAATTTTTTCTTAATGTTTCTTTTGATTTAATACCTAATCTAGACATTATTTCATTTGCTGTTAATGGCTTATTTATTTCCATAACACTTAAAATTTTATTTATATTAATTGTTTCATCTGTTAATGAAATAACTGTATTGTTTATAAACTCATCTAATATTTCATCAAACATATTTAGCATAAATTCTATAAATATAGTAGAATCTCCATTTTTATTACATTTTGCTATTGCATCATAATAATCATTTTGATATTTAAGTAATTGTGATTCAATTGGAATATATTCAAATATATCTTTCCAATTAGAAAGTATTACATTTTGCCATAACCTAGAAATTCTGCCATTACCATCAGAAAAAGGATGAATAAAAACAAATTCATAATGAAAAATTGATGATAGTATTAAAGGATGAATTTGTTTTTTATTTTTTTTCATCCAATTAAATAAATCTTTCATTAAAGCATTAATTTGTTCAGGTGGAGGACAAATATGAATACAATTACCATTGCCATCAAACACACCTTCATTATCTTTTCTGAATTCTCCACTTTCTTCAACAGTTAAGAAAGTCATTACTCCATGTGCCTTTTTTAAATCATTTAATGAATATGGATCAAATTCTTTTATCATTTCATAAGCTTTATATGCATTTTTTACTTCTTGTATTTCTTTTTTAGAACCCAAAACAAGTTTACCATCAATAACATCTTTAACTTGATCTAAAGACAAAGAATTTGCTTCAATTTTTAAAGATGAATGGATAGATTCTATTTTGTTATTTCTCCTAAGTATTGGCATTTTATTTAAGTTTGAATAATTATCTAATTTTCCAATTTTTTCCATAATACTAGATATATATTCTAACATTTTATTTGTTATTGTAAATGGTGGTTTATAATCAGTCATATTAATACCTCCAATCTATATTTATATTATAATTTAATTTTAAAAAATAATCAATACATCTTGCTTAAATCTTACTTAAATCTTGCTTAATTTTTTTACTTTTTGATAGTATTAAAAAACTTTTTTTACTTAAATTAAAATGTTATTACTCACAAAATCTGACATAAAAATAAGCTAACAAAAGCTTGACTTTTATCAATGTGAATAGTATAATATTTACATTATTGTATTGCATATTATAACTTAACAGGTTATAATATATATATACTATAAAGAGGTGTCTAAGATCAAAATAATAAAAGAAAAAGCATATATAAAATCTTTAAAGAAAGTTATAATATTAGCTCATAGAGATAATGAGTTAAAAACTTTAGAAAAAATTGAAAGATTAATAATTCAGTCAAAAAATATGAAGGAGTTAATGTTAAATCCATTACATATAATATATAATATTGAACAAAAGAAAGGTGATTTGCAAGAGATTTTTACTGCAAATCTAAATTCTAAGATAAGATTACGTATGAAACCAGTTGCTAATTATCCATATGACAAATTAGAACAAATTGATAGTATAGAATTTGTTATTATAGATGATAAGCATTATGGTGATGGTTAGGAGGATAAAAATGATTTATTTTGGTGAATATTTAAAAGATTATTTAGAGTATAATAAAATATCACAAACAGAATTTGCTTTAAGAATGGGAGTTACACCAAAACATATAAATGATATTCTTAATGGAAGACAAAAAATAACTTTAGAAGTTGCTGCAAGTATTGAAAGACTAACTGGCATTTCTTCTAGTTTTATTATATCTATTGAAAATGTAAAATATATAGAAGAAGAATTAATTAAAGAATATGGCAGTATTGAAAATATAAGTAAAATGCTTAAAGAAGATTATTCTCTTAATGAACTTAAAAGGAAGAAATGGATAAATTTTAAAGATGAAACAAATACAATTCAATTAAGTTTAGATATATTAGACTTCTTAAAAGTAAGAAATTTTGTAGCACATAATAATCTAAAAAATTATGTATTGTTTAAAAAGACTGGTGAAGATTATAACAAATTAGCACTATGGATTGCAAGATGTGATGAATTATCTAACAAACAAATTGTAAATGAATATGATAATTCTAGATTTAATGAGCTTATTCAAAAGTTACGTGAATATTCATATACAGAAAATTATGAAATAGATAAAATACGTGAAATTTTAAATTCATATGGTATTCTTTTTGTATCCGAAAAGGCATTATCTGGAACAAAAGTTAGAGGATGCTTTAAAGTTAAAGTAAAAACACCTGCTATATATACAACTTCAAATTATTCCGGAAAAGATTCCTTTTATTTTGAATTATTCCATGAACTTGGGCATTGTAAAAGTGACTATAATATGGCTCAAAATAAAACAATAATTGATGGAGATGAAGAAAGAGAAAAAAGAGCTGATAAGTTTGCTTTAGAAGTAATGATTAGCAATAATATTTGGGATGAAATACTAAAAGATATATCTGAAAATAACTTACTAGAAGTATCTAAAAAAAATAAAATCCCTATGAGTTTTATTGTCGGAAGATTAGCTAAAAATAACTATATAAAATATAATGGTACTCTCTATAATAAATATAAATTAGTATAAAAAAATTAGCCGATTGGCTAATTTTTTTATAAAACACTTTTAAAATATAAATTTTAATCTCTTGCAAACAAATCACGAGTATATAGTTTTTCAGTTTCATCTGCTAATTCTTTATCATATCTATTAGCTAAAATTACATCTGATACATTTTTAAATTCATCTAAATCTTTAATAACTTTTAATCCTTCAAATTCAGTATCTTTTAAAGTAGGCTCATATATATCTATTTCTACATTTTTTTCTTTTAAAATATTTATTACACTTTGAATAGCACTTGATCTAAAGTTATCTGATCCACTTTTCATTGTTAATCTATATATACCAACAACTTTTGGATTTTTTTTCATAATCATATCTGCTACATGTTGTTTTCTAGTATCGTTTGATTTTACTATAGCTTCAATCATATTTTGAGGTACATCTTTGTAATTTGCAAGTAATTGTTTAGTGTCTTTTGGTAAACAATATCCTCCATATCCAAAAGATGGGTTATTATAATGTGATCCGATTCTTGAATCAAGACATACTCCCTCGATTATATCTTGAGAGTTTAAACCTTTTAATTCTGCATATGTATCTAACTCATTAAAATAAGATACTCTTAATGCTAAATAAGTATTTGCAAACAATTTAACAGCTTCTGCTTCAGTAGAATTCATATATTTTATTGTTATATCTTCTTTTATTGCAGAACTACTTAAAAGATTAGCAAATTCTTCAGCTCTTTTAGATTTTTCTCCCACTATTATTCTTGAAGGATATAGATTATCATATAAAGCTTTTCCTTCTCTTAAAAATTCTGGTGAAAAGAAAATATTATCTATTTCATATTTTTCTTTCATATTGTTTATAAACCCAACTGGAATAGTAGATTTGACAACCATTACTGTATTTGGATCATTTATTTCTTTAACTTTAACTATTATATCTTCAACAGAAGATGTATCAAAGAAATGAGTTTCATCATTATAATTTGTAGGTGTACTAATGATTACAAATCTTGCACCTGCAAAAGCATCTTTATAATCTAAAGTAGCTCTTAAATTTAATTCCTTTTCTTTAAAAAATTTTTCTATATATTCATCTTGTATAGGACTAATCCTATTATTAATCATCTCTACTTTTTGAGGTATTATATCTAATGCAACTACCTCATTATTTTGACTAAGTAATGTAGCTAGAGATAATCCTACATAACCTGTACCTGCTACTGCTATCTTCATTTTTACTCCTCCTTTAATTTTCCAATTTAACTATATTTGCAGTATCAAAAATATAAATACACAATTTATACAACTAAAATTTTACATATAAAATTCTTTATACCACTGTGCAAATTTTCTTAAACCTTCTCTTAATGATGTACTTGGTTTAAATCCATAATCTCTTTCTAGTGGAGTTGTATCTGCATATGTTATTGGTACATCTCCTGCTTGCATTGGTACTAATTCTTTATGTGATTCAAAATCATAGTCTTTTGGTAATACTCCTGCTCTTACTAGTTCTTCTTGTAATATATTTACAAAGTCTAATAAGTTTTCCGGATTACTATTTCCTATGTTATATACCGCATATGGTGGTATTGGTAATCCATCCTCTCCATTTTTCTTTTCTGGTGCTCCTTGCATTACTCGTATTATTCCTTCTACTATATCATCTACATATGTAAAATCTCTTTTACAATTTCCATAATTAAATATTTTTATTATTTCACCTTTTATTAGTTTATTTGTAAATCCAAAATATGCCATATCTGGTCTTCCTGCTGGTCCATATACTGTAAAAAATCTTAAGCCAGTTGATGGTATGTTATATAATTTTGAATAACTATGTGCAAGTAACTCATTACTTTTCTTTGTTGCTGCATATAAACTTACTGGGTTATCCACTTTATCCTCAGTTGAAAATGGGACTTTTGTATTTCCACCATATACTGAACTACTAGATGCATATACTAAATGTTCTACTGGATAATTTCTACATGCTTCAAGTATGTTATAAAATCCTATTATATTTGAATTAATATAAGCATCCGGATTTGTAATACTATATCTTACTCCTGCTTGTGCTGCCAAATTAACAACTACACTTGGTTTATATTCTTCAAATATTTTAGTTATTATTTCTTTATCTGCCAAATCAGCTTTAACAAATATATAATTATCAAATTTTTTTAATTCTTCAAGTCTTGATTCTTTAAGATTTATATCATAGTAATCATTCATATTATCAAGTCCAATAATCGTACTTGATGGATATTCTTTTAGTAATCTTTTTGCAAGATATGAGCCTATAAATCCTGATGTTCCTGTTACAAATATATTTTTATTTTCTAAATTAATTTTGTTCATTTTTTCTCCTTTATAATATTAATACTTATTTTAAATAATCTATCCATCCATCAGTAGGAATAAATTTTTTATTAAGTTTTATAAATTCATTTTCATCTAATTTTATTTTATTATTGTCTTTATCTAATAAAAAAGAATCAAATTTATTTGAAATAGAAATCAAATGATTATTAAGCATATAACCATTTTTTATATATTTTATTTTTTCCATATCAAATCCCATAATTTCAGCAATTATATTATCAGTATTTAATTGATTAAATCCTGCAATAATTAGACCTACTTTTTTTGGAGATGGAAGTAATGGTCCTTCTTTTTCTCCAGAGATAATCATATCAGCAATATTAAAAATAATCCTTTGCTTTTTATTTGTTATCATTCCTGTTTTGTTTGCATATAAAATTATTTTATTTATATCAATAATTGTTCTCCATATTGTGTCATTACCATACCAACTTCCCTCAATAAATCTATCTTTCTTAAATATTTTTTCAAATAATAATAATGATTTGTTTGTTAAACTTATAAGTTTTGATTTTTTATATGTATAATTTTTTACTGATGATTGTAAATGTTTTAAAGTACTTTTTTCAGGATATTCATCTCCGTTGTCATGAATATTTCCATTTCTATGATGTGGCAAATATTCTTTTTTACTATTTACACCAACAAAATTTTTCATGCATGCTGTCATTCCTGCTTTTCTGTGAGTCTTGGGCTTAGGAATGTTGATAATAACATCTGCTTCTAATACATCTTTTGGAAACAAATATTCATGAATTCCGTTACAATGATGTTCTTTCATTTTTCTTAAATCATAATTTGTAATTGCATATTTATCTGCATAAGCATCTATATCAATAAAAGAACTATTTTCATTTAACTTAACTAATATACACTCTAAATCTTCATTATTGTTTTTTCTAAAATCCATTAACTTAACATTATATCCACTTTCATTGTATTTTTTAATAGCATCTTCTAAACCATTTAATTTAATAACCTCTGAAAATATACATTCTTGAACAGGAGCATCGCCAACAATTATTTCACCTGTTCCATTTAGAGCCTTAATTGTATAATCAATAATTGGTCTAATAATTGCAAAATTAGTTATCAAGCAATCAGTTGATGTATCTTTTAAACCGTTAATATGTTTTACTAAATTTGGTTTTATTACGACTTTATTCCCTTCTTTTATAAAATCTTTAAAAGGATTCCAATTACTAGTACCTATATTTTCTTTGTCTAATTCCATAAAAATTAATAAATTTCTAATACTTTCATAAATCTTTGAATCACTTTTTATATTAATATCTAATCCTTCTAAATACATACTTTTAGGATTAAATATGTTGCTATTATCATATTTATATATTTCTGAATTAACTATATAAACATTATCTTTCATTTTTGCACTCCTTTTTTATTAATTTCTAAAAATAAAAAATCTTTTCCATATATAATTTTACAAAATTAAAAATGTTTATTATTCATTTTAAATTTCATATTTAATACAATTTTCCAAAATAAAAATGTATACCAATGAGTAAATATAAAGTATGCTAATGACGTAAAAAATGAACTCATTAGAGAAAATCTAAACAAGCATAGTACAAACCATGAATACATAATAAAGCTAATATCTATATTTGGTTTTAATTTTCTCATTTTTAACTTTTCATACCAGATACTATAAAATATTGCTAAAATAATTTGAAAAAAAGCAATTGATTCATAACCAAAATCATGAATATAATATCTATATGCTGTATAAATATTACCAGCCGAATTTCCCATTGCATCTCTTCTGAATTCCAAATGAACATTTTTCATAGTAGTTTCTTCACATATTCCATATTTTGATAAAGTAATTCTAAATTGTCTAAATAATTCTTCACCAAATTGATTACATTTTATTGGATCTTGTATATATAAATCTAAAGATTCAATAGAATTTCCCATATAATAGGTTATATTATCAATCAAACTTCTTTTATCTGTTCTTCCCATAAAATTACGAGTTAATCCAAATAATAGAAAGAATATAACAATGCAAATAGCACCTAATACAATATATTTACTATTTAATTTTGAAACAAACTTATATTTTTTATTTAATAATGTATATACAACAAATAAAGAATATAGAAAAGCAAGTAAAATCGTTGTTCTCTGCGCTGTAAAAGCAGATGATAGTAAATATGAAAGTACACAAACTAATAATATATAGTTTTTGAATTTTTTATGATTTACAATCATATTATTAATAAAAATATAAATTAATACAAAACAACCTAAATCTAAAATTACACCTAATTTTGTTAATAGCGATGGTAATTTTATTAATCCTTCAACATAATCTTGTCTATATATACTCATAGCAGCAGATAAATCATTACTACCATTTGATATAATTGATAAAACTGATAAGTTTGATTTTATATATACTACGGCAAATATAATATATAAACAAAAAAGAAATAGACATTTAATGCTAGATATTTCAATGTATTCAAGTTTTTCTTCAACTACTTTTTCTTTTCTTTTTTTGCCAAATAATAAATGTATAATATATGAAACAGCAATAAAAATTGAATTACCTATTAATATTACTAATAAGGTATTATAATGTAAATTTACTCCCCATTTATCAATGTTATAAATACAAGCAAGTGTACTTAATATAAAAACTTCACTTAATATTGCTGATGGTGAAAATAAATCTTTATCAAATAAATAATAACAAACTATAAATTGTATAACTAATATTATTAATAAGATATATATTGTCAATTTATCACCTTCCTATTGTTTTTTATATAATTTTTTAAATAGCCATAACATTTAATTATTACTTCTTTTATTTCTTTTCTTTCAAAGATAAGAAGAGAAATTCCTAATAAAACGCAATATAAAATACAACCTAAAATAGAATTAAATTTTATACCACAAATTATATATATTAAAATATTTATGCCTAAAAATAAGTAGTCCTTTATCTTTAAATGATAAGTAGAGAAATCTATTTCTCCAATAATAAACCAAATTATATTTGTAATAAATGTAGCTATGGCAATAGAAACTATATTTTTATTAATGAAATATGCTAAAAAGTTTAATATAATTGATAAAATTATAATACACATCATTATTCCAAAATATTTGTTTTGTTGCTTTTTTGATTTATACAAATTAATATGTATAACTTTTATTATTATTGCAATATATTGTGATGCAATTAAAAAGAACAACACACATATTGAACTTACGTATTTAGTTATCCAATGTTCTATTATAAATTTAGCTGGAAATATAACAATTATAATAAATGATGAGAATAACATAACATATTTTTTAATTTTTATTATTTGTTCTTTCGACTGATTTTGGCAAAAATAATTATACATTATTGTTGAAACAGGTGTTATAAAAACGTTCATAAGTGTTTCAATACTTACAGCAAAAGAATAATAAGCAAATTCTATTAATCCTATTAATTCTTTTATTATCAATCTATCAAATGATGTAAATATTACATTACAAAAATTGCCCATCATTAAAAAAAATCCCGACTTAATATCATCAAATAAATATTTTTTATTGAAACAAAATATTGAATTTGATTTTCCAAACATTTTTTTAACTTCTAATTCCACAAATATCCAGTAAATAAAATAAGCAATTACATAAAAAATAATATATAGATAATAATTATCAGATTTGATTATAAATAATAGTATTAAATTTATGGCTAAAATCATTAATGTGTTTATATTTGTGTATCTTGAATATTTCTTAAATTCACCAATTGCACTATATAAATTTCTTATATAGTTAGAAACATTTATTGGTAAAATAATTAATGAACAAAATAATAATATTGTATTTTTTGATATTATTGATATTATAACCATTACTATATTAACGATTAACTGAAATATTTTAAAAGTTTTGAATTCTTCTATGGCATCTTCTTTATTTATATTTTCTAATTTTTTTCCACCAAATCTTAGATACATTCCATCAGCAAAACCCAAATGTAATATTCCTAAATAGGTGATATATAAATTAAATAACTTTATATTTGCATATGTTTCTATGGCTAAATACTTAGGTAAAAAAAATGCTGTTACTAAATTTATTATTAAATTTATTAAATTTGCAATAAAAACATATACTATTCCTTTTTTTATATTCATATTATAATTATCTCCTTAAATCTAATTAATTTAATATTTAACGTCAATTCCATTTGAAATTCTATAAAGCCAAGAAGAATAATCATAGTATTCTTTTATATCTTCACTAACATCATCATAAGGTTCATTGATAAAAGAGTATATTTTTTCAAAATCATCCTTTCCTATTATAAAAATATTTTTCTTATTATAAAATTTATAATTAACAATATCAGTATTATTTGTTATTAGCTTTTTTTTAAAATACATAGCTTCAAACGGTCTTAGTGTTAAGCCACAAGGTAAAGAAAAATTGATATCTAAAATACATTTTGAATTCATTAGTTTTGATAAATATTCATAATATCCTATATAATCTTTTTTCGTTTTAACAATATTAAAATCACATTTTAAATTTTTTGATTCTAATTTTTTTTGCAAATTAATTATAGTATCTAATCTTCCTTTGTCTTTTCCAAGAAAAATAACATCAAATACACAATTATTATTTCTATTTATTTTTTTTGATTTTACTATATCTCTATAATAAAATTGAGAATTACATTTTAAATTATATTTTTCAGCGTCAAAATGATTATATGTCCATATTTCATCTATAAATTTATTATCTATTACCTTATTTCCACGTTCTTCAAGCGAATTCCAATACCACAATATAATTTTAATATTTTTATTTTTATGCTTTATATATTTAGGAATAAAATCATTAAACCCAACATCGAATAAGATTACAGTTTTATATGATGATAATTTATGTTTCCATTTATTATAAAAAATATATATTAAAGGACTATTAAATTTTAATAGTAACCTTAAGAAAAAATTTTGTGGCAAGCACCTATATAAAGCTTCTACATTGTTTAAATCATTAAAAAACAAACTGTTTTTTTCCATCAATAATATAAGTGTATCATTACATTTTTCTTTCATTTTTTCCTCCAAAAATTATTCAAATCTTCATTAATTTTTAGGTAAAATAATTTTTTCTCCTAATTTATTATCCCATTCTTCTGGCATAAATCTTTCAAATCCGCTTCCTGGATAAAAAGTTAATTCGCCAAAATATAAATTACCATTAATTTCATACCAATCAACTCTTAAGAAAGAAATGTCTTTAGAAAGTTTTTTAGAATACTCTAGCATTTTTTTAAAATTTTTTGGTTGCTTTATATTTTTATCCGAACTTGGATATTTTCTTTCAAAAGGTAACTTATTCCAATCTAAATCAAAAAAAGTTACTTTTAATTTACCCTTATATCTATCTGTACATGTAAATAATAATTCCGGATTTTCATTAAAGCACATAATTTTATAATCTATTAATTCTTTTTCAGAATCATCAATCATATATTTTTCTATTAATATTCTAGGTTTAACATTTTTATAAGGCCATTCTCTACTTGAATAATAAAAATTTTTCTTTAAACATTTATTTATTTTTTTTCTAGCTAATTTAACATCAAAATTTTTCTTATCCTTACAAATAACTAAACCACCTGAATCATGCGTACATTTAATTACAAATTGATTTGGTAGATTATCAAAATTTATATCTTCAAATTTATCATATACTCCTATTGTAGGTATAATATAATCTTCTCCAATTATACTTGCAACATATTTTTTCGCTTCGTACTTGTCCACCATAGTAGTATAAATATCTTTTCTATCATGAATTTTCAACCATTGTAATTTTTCATTAAATGTTTTTGGATTTTTTAAGTTAAGTTTTCTCATAACTTTTAATCTATATAAAATTGATAAGTATTTTTCATCATCTAATCGAATTATCCTCATAACACTTAAACGAATTATTACTTTTGATAAAAAATTAAAAAATTTATTTTTTATTGACATTATTAACTAACTCCTATTTATAGAATCAATGTATTTTTGTTGGTATTTTTTACTCATACTTTTAGCACTAAAAATTTCTTCAGCAATTTTTCTAGATTCTTTTGCTAATTCCTTTAAATTGCAATTTTCCATTTTATTAAAGCAATTTTTTAAATCTTCTTTATCATCTTTTTTAAATGCAAAACCAATATTATTACTTTCTTCAATTATTTCCATGTGTTGTGGAATATCTGATAATATAACAGGAATACCACACGCCAAGGCTTCTAATACTCCATTTGGTAATCCTTCTGATTTACTAGTTGAAATATAAACATCACTTGCATTCAAGTAATAACTTACATTACTTACTTGATTATAAAATATAATATTTTTCTGATTTTTATATTTATCTCTTAAGTCTGAAAGTAGGGGACCAGAGCCAAGAAGGAGTAATTTAACATTACAATTATCTTTATATTTCTCATAAAAGCTTTCTAATAATAATGGTATATTTTTTCTTTCTATAAATTGACCTGTATATATATATACTAAGTCATTTTCATCTAACCCTATTTTTTTTCTTATATTGTTTTTTTCATCTGCTGTTACTAATTTGTAATTATCAATATCTACGCCATTTTGAATATAATCAAAATCTTTATTTAATTTTTCTTTATATATTAAAGATAAACTTTTAGAACATGTAAGAATATTATTGATTTTTTTCATTGCATGCAAATGCAATTTTGCCATTATAATACCTTTTAGTTTTCCATACTTTGTAGGATAATCTTCATATACATAATTTCTTAATGTAGTTATTTGATTATATTTATTTAACTTAGATATATACAAATCTGGAAATAAACCTAATGTATGTATTATATTAGGATTAATTTTATTTAATAATTCATCTAATGAATTAGTCTTATTTAGTAGTATATTTTTTTTACTTGTATTTATATAGTAATGCTCATTTACATAAGGCATATAATCTTTTAGTCTGCTATCTTTATCTTCTTCATATATTGTAATAAGAATAGGATAAAATTTTTTAGTATCTAAATTTTTTATTATATTCAATGTCTGTTGAACAGGACCTTTTCTTTTACATGATGTTAATAAGTAAACTACTATAATTTTCCCCTCTTCTGAGTTATCCACAATTTTACAACCTATATCTTCATGTTTAGTAAAATTAATATCATCTATGGGAATCACATATAGTCCTCTTTTTCCCTCATGAACAGAGTCTATGCAAATTTTTTTACCATCTCTACTCCATCTAGGATGTAAATCACATCTTGTATCATTATCATATTTAAATGGTGAGAATACTTTAGCAATTGTAATAATTTCATCTTCATTCATTATTTTTAATGAACATATCCTCTTTTTATTTGCATATGTATCTGTAACAATTAAAGATTTATCTGGTGAGTAACTTGGATGACCATCTGAAATTATATGCTTCCAAATATGATTAAAATCTTTAGTTTTATCTTTCATTAAAAAATATCCATCACCAATACCTTTTTTTCTTTCAAAGGCTATAATTTCCTCATCGTTTTTCCAATAACAATGTGATACCATATTATCATCACTAAGATTAAATAAATTTTTCCCATCAATATCACATGTTATTAGTCTACTATATTTTTTATTACCGTTTAACCATCTGTGTATTACCATAAATCTATTATTACTTGGATTTAACATTATATGGTTAACCTTATGCTGAGAATTTTTCATTTCATTTCTTGTTTCAAAATTAAATAAATCATTATAATTTAATATTCCTTTTGAAGTATTATTTATTAAATCTATATACCAAATACATGGCTCATCTGGTATATCTATTCCCGCAGTATTATCTTTTAAATTTGAATATCCATATCCTGGACGTAATCTATGTAATCGTGAAAAATCTAGCGATAATGCAAAATCACCACTAGAAGATACAGCATAAATTGGCATACAAATTTCTTTTTCTTCTTTTGTAAAAACATTTAATATAATTGAACAATATTTACCATTTCTAAAATCATTGTATATAATTTTTTCGTTAAAATTTGGCCCAAGCCATTGAGCCATACAACCTTGTTGAACATTCCATGAATTAGTTTCTGCTATTTTTATTGCTTTATTATCGTTTTTTGTATCAATTAATAAAATATCTGCCTTATCTGGTGGAGCAACATTATTACTTGTATTTACTGCTTTCATACATATCATATATCTATTAGTAGCATCCCAAGGTGATTTATCATAATAACCAAAAAAATATTCATAATCATCATTAGGTGAAACTTTTTTTAAATTTCCTTCAAATTTTATTTTTTTAGATATAGAATACATAAATTTTTGATATAATCTTTTAACCACTTTCTTTATTGTTGGATGACTAGATAATATATTTTTAACACTATTTTCAAGTCCCATTAATTGCTTACCTGCTTTCTTAATAATTTTTCAAACATCATTTTTCTTAACCAATTAGGTGCTAAAGAAGATAATGTCCTTAGTGTATAACTTTTTAAATATTGATAATTTGAAATATAATTTCTATCTTTCATTATATTTAAAAGATTTATTTGAAGCTCTAAATATTTTTTTCCTGATCTTCTTTTAAATAAGTTAGAACTAGCACGCATCCATACTAAAGGTTCTTGAATATTATAACCTTTATAACCTTTTGATAGCATGTCTATCCATAAATAATAATCCTGTATATTCCTAATATCGCTTCTATAATTTCCCGCCTTTAATACATCATCTTTCTTATACATAACTGTTGGATGATTAAATGGGCTTCTAAATTTAGAAAATTTAATTATTTCCTCATTGCTTTCTGGAACAATTCTCATACAGTTTATATTATCAATTGTTTCAGAAAATTCTTCAACCCAGCCACCTACAACACTTAAATCTTTATTTTCTTCAAATATTTTTAACTGTTTTTCACATCTATCATTTCTAGATATATCATCAGAGTCCATTCTTGCAATTAATTTGTTTTTACATTTTTTAACTCCAATTCTTAATGCATTTCCTAGTCCTTTATTTTCTGGTAATCTTACTACATTTAATATATTCCCAAATTGTTTTTGTTCTTCCTCTACTACTTTATCTAATTCTTCTGTAAGAGGTCCATCACAAATTAATACAAAATCATTTGTTTTTATAGTTTGATTATATATACTATTCATACTTTCTCTTAGATAACTAGGAGTTTCTTTTGAATAAACAGACATTAACACAGAATAATTTTTAAAACTTTCCATACCATTGCCTCACAAAGTATTTTTTAATTCGATATCTTTATTATCGAATTCATCTTTGATTCTTTGATTCCTTAGCTCATCCATATCATTTTGTACTGTTCCTTTTCCACCATCTTCGCCTTCTTTACAAAGCAATACTGAAAAAGTCTTAAATACTATATCTACGTCTGATTTAAAGCTATAATT